>NZ_JBIWCW010000003.1:24973-449364 GCF_044761665.1 Peribacillus sp. NPDC097295 | reverse complement strand
CCTTATATGAAGTTCGTGTTCCTCAGACCGGAGGTTTGCCGCTTGCTTCCTTCAGATTCCACGTCACCGTGGACACCCTTGCATTAAGCTAACCACTACTACTGCCTTCATGGTTCGGGACTCACACCCTATAGATTGCACCCATGCCGGGCACACCAAAAAAGGATGCTCCATGGGAACATCCTTTTCGCTTACTTATTACTTTCACTTATTAAGGCAACAATGCCTTCTTCATCATCCAAGACAAGCTCGATTCCTGAATATGGGTCGATGTTTAAATACTCATCAAGCCATAAACGAAGTGCTTCAATCAAGTTGATTGTAATCAACACTTGCTTCCTGCCATCAACGAACGTTTCCGCCGAGAAGCCGTAATCATCATCATACATCAACTCTACTTCAACTTCATTCGGCTCTACCTGCTTTTTACGGGCAATGTATACACACACTGCATTGATGATGTCTTGTTCAGAAATTCTTAGCCTCTCCATGGGTTTGGATCCTCTTTTTTCTTTTTATCTTTGAAATAGACGAAAATTTTACGGATAATAGCAACGATTGCAACGATTGCTATTACGTTGACTAATAGCCCAAGAATTGAACCTAACGCACCCATATTGGCAAATAGGCTACCAAAAAGTAATCCTGCTAGTCCCCCAAGCATCAGTCCTTTCATTAGACCGCCCTTGGTAAACGAATTGCCTCTCTTTGTAGTAGTTTTCGCATTGTTTGTTGTATCGGATTTATTCTTTTGCTTGTTTTGGAAAATGGAATTGTTATTCGTATTGTTATTGGAGTTATTATTGTTAAAGCTTCTTTTTCCAGATTTATAACCTCTTGCATCAGCTGATTCCGAGTGGTCTTGGAATACATAGGAACCAACTGGCGAGAATGCTAATGTGATTGTAAGTAATGCAGCCATAATTTTTTTCATCATGTTTTTTTGCCTCCGTTTTTAGTAGTAGGGAATGTTGTTTCATTAAATGTCAGCAGGTATTCAAATTAAATCCACATCACCTATCCTTATTTCATCTTAATAGTATTTACGTTATTAATCAAAATAAGTTTCACTTTTTTCAAAAAAAATGAGCAGAGTGATGATCACCCTGCTCATTTTGACACTATTACTTCACTCGAACTACACGTCCATTGAATACGCCTGCCCAATAACCGCTGCTCATGTTAGCAACAGCAACACCTGTCGAACTTTGAGAGCCAATGAACTTGCCGCCTCCAACGTAAATACCAACGTGTCCATCAGTTTTATACGTATTGAAGAATACTAAATCTCCAGGTTGCATTTGGCTTTTCGAAACTTGTCTTCCTACACCTGTCAAAGCACCTGTGCTAGGTGGTAGATTCACACCTGCTTGCTTGTAAGCCCAAGCAACAAATGCTGAACAATCGAATCGGCCGTTCGCAATGTCGGAGGCTGTTCTACCGCCACCGAATACATACGTTGAATTACCGATGTATTTATAACCAGCTGTGATGGCAGAACCTACATTAGCACTGCTTGGAGCGACTGAGGCTTTACTGTCATCATTTGATTTTGTTGTAGGACTATTTTTAGATGAACCCGATGACGATGAAGTTTCACCTTTAGTCGAACTTGAAGAAGACTCTACGTTACTAGTAGAAGATTTCTGAGCTTCTTCCGCAGCACGATTCAGTTCTGCTTTTTCAGCAGCTTTGCGTTCTTCTTCTTTTTTAATGTTTTCACGAATCGTTGCTATTTTCGCTTCTAAATCCGCGTCTTCATTCTCTAAGTCCTTTTTAAGAGCTTCTGTTTCAAGCTGTTTCTTTTCAAGCTTTTCTTTCATTTTTACACTAGCTGCTTTTTGTTCCTTAATTTGCGCTTTCATGCCTTCTAGGTCCACTTGCATATCTTTAAGGCTCAGTAATTTCTTCTCTACAGATTCTTGTTTTTCTTCTAGCTCAGCTTTATCCGCTTCTTGCTGGGTAAGAATTTCCTGATCTGCTTCAACGATAGCTGCAACGGCGCCAACACGGTCTACAAGATCACGGAAACTAGTAGATCCTAGAACCACTTCAAGATAATTAACGTCTCCGCCGCTCTCTTGGAAAGAAAGCGCACGTTCTTTAAGGATCTCTTCGCGTTTAGCGATTCTTTCCTCTAAAACAGTAATTTCTTTCTTCAAAGCATCAATATCTTTTTCCGTTTCGGTCACTTCTTTTTTAGTTTTTTCTATTTTTATATCATTTTCTTTCATCGCTTTAACGATTTCATTAATTTGAGTATCCATTTTTGATTGCTCTTTCTGCAATTCCTGGATCACTTTTTCTGCATCTGAAATATCAGATTGAATCCCAGCACGTTCTGACTGAATATCCAAAACGGATTCAGCTTTAACCATTGGCGAGGCAAAAACGCTCCCTAAACCGAGCATTATAGTTGTATTTAATACGAGTAACTTTTTCTTCAAACTCATTTCCCCTACTTTCTTCCCTAGCAATTCTATTGACCCATTTCTTTTTATCTAAGAAAATAGCAATCAATTTTATTACAGGAATCTCTTCTCTATTTTTAAAAGCCATTATGTATATTTCTAAGATTGATGTAAGATTACATAAAATACAGATTTTTACTGAGCCACTTACCTAATACGTAGTATATCATCGGTTTTTGTCATTTACGTAATAGTAATATTACAATTACATTTCATTTTTAACATTAAACATTTATTTTCGACATTTCTCCGAGATATAACAACCATTTTTTGACAATGTACGTCTACTAATCGATAAATCTCAACAAGATAATCTATCCAATTGTTAGTAAGGAAGAACTACAACTTATGATAGTTACAGGTTTTACCCATGTAAGAAAAAGAACACCGATGGCAAAGGGAGATATTCAGCGTGTTAGAAGAGAAATAATGCATAAAAAAAACCGCACGGGCGGTTTTTTATTATGCATTATTTGAACTTTAAATTCCTGCCATATAGTCAACGAAGACTTTCAACTCTTTCGGACGAACAAAAACGATATCTCCCTTTTTCAAGGAAAGCTGATTGAATTGGTCTTTTGTAAGTTCGATTTCAAGCGGTTCATTAATGTCCTGACGAATCACCTCGATGCGGACAATTGGTCCGATTGCATGAATATGATCGATGACGGATTCAATCGAATCTACATCGGATGGTCCTTTCTCGATAATGAAATTATGCGACCTTACGTACCCTGTACTCTCCCCATCCTCGCTGTCGGGTACATGAATTTCCACATTGCCCGTTGCAAGCTTCCCTTGATGAACCTTGCCCTTGAATAGGTTGACGCTACCGAGAAAATCATAAACAAATGGGTTTTTTGGATGTTCGTATACTTCATCGGGCGTGCCAATCTGTTCGATTTTCCCTTCATTCATGATGACGACCCGATCCGCGACATCCATCGCCTCTTCCTGGTCATGCGTTACAAAGACACTCGTGACATTGAATTCATCATGAAGCTTTCTTAACCAACGCCTAAGTTCTTTACGGACTTTGGCATCCAGTGCCCCGAATGGTTCATCGAGTAAAAGTATATTCGGCTCTACGGCAAGGGCCCTGGCCAAAGCGACACGCTGCCGCTGGCCCCCTGACAATTGAGAAGGATAGCGATCTTTATATCCTTCCAATTTGACGAGTTGGAGCAACTCGGTAACTTTTTCTTCGATCGTTTTTTTGCTAGGCCTTATTTTCCTGGGCCGTACCTTTAATCCGTATGCTACATTGTCAAAAATGGTCATATTGCGGAAAAGGGCATAATGTTGGAAGACAAATCCTACATTCCTGTCCTTCACGTGCTTATTTGTATAATCCTCTTCATTAAATAATATATGTCCGTTTTCAGCCTGTTCAAGACCGGCTATGATGCGTAGCAAGGATGTTTTCCCTGAACCAGAGGGACCAAGCAATGCTACGAGCTCCCCTGATTTTATTTCCAGATTAATATCTTGTAGGGCTTGATACGCCCCGTAATATTTTGTTACGTTTTCGATGATGATGCTCATTATATATCCCCCTACTTGGCTTTTGCGGATTTAATGTCCGTTTTCCATTCTATTAGGCTCTTTAAAACCAATGTGATGATGGCAAAGATGGACATTAACGATGCCACGGCAAATGCCGCCGAGAATTGATATTCATTGTATAGGATCTCAATATGAAGGGGCATCGTGTTCGTCATGCCGCGTATATGGCCCGATACAACCGATACGGCCCCAAATTCCCCGATCGTCCTCGCATTACATAAAATGATTCCATATAACAATCCCCATTTAATATTAGGCAGCGTTACATACCAGAATGTCTTGAACCCACCAGCTCCAAGTGTTAGGGAAGCCTCTTCTTCGGAAGTTCCCTGGCTTTGCATGAGCGGAATCAATTCACGTGCAATGAATGGAAAGGTAATGAATAAGGAGGCAATGACAATCCCCGGAATGGAGAAAATCACTTTAATATCGTACGCCTGCAAAAATGGACCAAGCGCTCCATGCAGACCGAATAATAGGACAAAAATCAAACCGGCAATGACCGGTGAAACGGAAAAGGGAAGATCAATCAACGTTACTAAAAAGTTCTTCCCTTTAAAATCATATTTTGTGATCGTCCATGCCGCCACTACACCGAATATGGCATTCAGGGGTAATGTGATCAGGACGACGATTAACGTCAATTTAATGGCAGCAAACGAATCTGGATGGGCAATTGCTGCAAAATAGGCATCCGCACCCTTTTCGAAGGCTTTTACAAAGATTGCAATCAATGGAACGACTAAAAATAAAGTCAAAAATAGCAGGACAATGGAAATGAGTGTCCACTGGATATATTTTGGCTCCTTCGTCGCATTTCTTGTTAAAATGACTGGTTTATTTGTTGCAACCACAGGATTATGATTGGCCAACATGCTCCCTCCTATTTCGCTGAATATCTTCTACTGGTCCACCATTGCAAGATATTGATGGTGAGCAGAATCAAGAATGTGATAACAAGCATGACCGTCGCCACAGCGGTTGCCCCTTCGTAATCATACTGTTCGAGCTTAGTCATGATGATCAGAGGGGAAATCTCTGTCTTAAAAGGCATATTGCCGGCAATGAATACAACCGATCCATACTCCCCAAGTGCCCTCGCAAAGGATAGGGCAAAGCCAGTCAATATCGCGGGGACCAATTCAGGAAAAATAATTTTATAGAACGTCTGCATTCGATTTGCCCCTAGTGAAGCAGATGCTTCTTCCATCCCTTTTTCGATATTTTCCAGCACGGGTTGAACCATTCGTACAACGAAGGGAAGCCCGATAAAAATGAGGGCAATGATGATCCCGATAGGTGTAAAGGCAATCTTGAATCCAAAAAACTGTCCAATCCACCCGTTTGGTGAGTATAAAGCGGTCAACGTGATGCCCGCTACCGCAGTTGGAAGGGCAAAGGGCAAATCGACCAGACCATCGATGATTCGTTTACCTGGAAACTCATAACGTGTCAGGACCCAGGCAATCAATACGCCAAAAACTGCATTCACAAATGCTGCAGTTAGAGCCGTCAGAAAACTTAATCTATAGGAAGAAACAACCCTTGGTTCAGTGATGGTCTCCCAAAAATCCTTCAACCCCATTGAAAATGTATTCAAAAAAACCATGGATAGGGGAATCAACACGATAACGGATAAATACAGCAAAGTTAATCCCATCGTCACCCCAAAACCAGGTATCGTCCTTTTTTTCTTCCGCTTCACTTCAGTCGCTACATTCATGGTATCGCCCCAGCTCTTTCTGCTTAATTAGTGAAGGAGAAGAGGTGAAAAAAATCACTTCTTCTCCACTCACTCTTATTTTGGTTGATAGATTTCGTCAAATGTCCCACCATCATTGAAATGTGTTTCCTGGGCTTTACTCCAGCCGCCGAATTCCTCGTCAACCGTTACCATATCAATGTCGGCAAACTGTTCCGCGTGTTTCGCCAGAACCTTTTCATCCCTTGGACGATAGAAATTTTTAGCGGCTATTTCCTGTCCTTCATCCGTATATAAGTATTCTAAATAGGCTTCCGCTACTTCCTTCGTACCTTTTTTTTCAACCACTTTATCAACGACCGCAACTGGAGGTTCAGCTAAAACACTGATCGAAGGGTTCACGATCTCATACTTATCATCACCGAATTCATCCAGTGTTAAATACGCTTCATTTTCCCAAGCAATTAGCACGTCGCCGATTTCCCGTTCCACGAATGTAGTCGTCGCACCCCTTGCCCCGGAATCCAAAACTTCAACATTTTGATAAAGTTTTTTCATAAAATCCTTTACTTTGGCTTCATCCTTATTGAACTTCTTCTCAGCAAACGCCCAAGCCGCCAAGTAATTCCACCTAGCCCCGCCACTTGTCTTAGGGTTCGGAGTAATGACGGAAACATCCTTCTTGATTAGGTCATCCCAGTCTTTAATAGCTTTCGGGTTATCTTTTTTCACCAAGAACACGATTGTCGACGTATAGGGCGTCGAATTTTCCGGTAAGCGTTTTTGCCAATCTTTTGCTAATAGGTTACTAGCTTCGTGAATGGCATCGATGTCGTAAGCCAAGGCCAGAGTCACGACATCCGCTTCCAAACCATCGATGACCGCCCTTCCTTGTTTACCGGAACCGCCATGCGATTGTTGAATCGTAACATCCTGACCAGATTCTTCCTTCCAATGTTTCACAAATGATTCATTAAACTCTTGGTACAATTCACGCGTTGGGTCATAGGACACATTCAATAATTCAACTGATTTTGGCTTCCCATCATTTCCTTCGGTCTTTTCGGAGTTACAACCAGCTAGCACACCAAATGCTAAAACCAAACTTGAAAATGCCAAGATCTTCTTCATAAGTTTTCCCCCTGTTTTTCAACTTTCTTTAAACAAAATAGGCATACTATTTCCTCGATTAAAATCAGGAGATAGTATGCCTTCAGTTTTCTGATCAGCAAATATTCTTTTTTCCATTTTTATGTATCATTACCATAAAACAAAGTATCCCAAGTTGTCAACTGTGTTTTTCACCTTCCCTCTCCTCAAATGTGGAACATTCAATCGGTCAATTTCACTTTAAACCCTTTCCTACAGGCTTTTCGTCCTCCTCTTCACCTTTGAATTTCTCACTTATAAGTTCATAAAATATTCTGAACTTTTTTTGATATCAGGACATATTCTCCATAAAAAAAGAACCCTTATCACAAATGCGAGTAGGTCCTTCTATTGTATATACCTTAAACTTTTTGAGTTTTTTTGTATAACTCGTTTTCTATAATATACCGATAACAAAGATCCGGCAGTAGATACCTTGGCTCTCCACCCATCCCGAACTCGTCCCTTATATATGTTGAACTGATTTCCATCGAGAGACCTTTATCGATAAGGTGAAAAGTATTGCCATCATCATAGTTCCTCAGTAAAGGGCTCTTCGAGATGACTTTCAGCATATCTATTCCCTCTCGTGCCATGACAATGAATTTGTGATTCGCAATCAGTTTTTCTCTGAATTTCCAACGAAGATGCACCGGTAATTCCTGATTATCAATATCTTCAAGCAAGTCGGCACCCATAATGAAATAAACCTCATCCTTTGGATACTGCGCGTTAAAGTATTCCATCGTATACCATGTATACTGTTTGCTCGTTCCAGCTCGTTCGTTTATTTCATAATCGCTCACTTCAAACAGCGGATTATCTCTAATGGCCAAGCCTAGCATATTCCAGCGGTGTTCATTGCTTGTTTTCATCTGTTTATCAATCCGGTTATTGGCGCAAGGTAAAAAAATGACCTTATCCAGCTTGGCACGATGGGCAATTGTCGAAGCCGTCCATAAATGTACATTGGTGACAGGATCGAACGAAGATCCATAAATTCCAATCTTGCTCATTTAATCCCTCCTCTTTCAATCCTTCCTTTTCAGCACCGCTCTGACCGGACTGCCATCTCCTATTTCCAAAGCAAGCGGTAGTGCAACCAAATCATATAGGCCGGACTCTACACTTTCTAGAACTAAGCCTTCCAAAATGTGAATGCCAACGCTTCCTAAGGCATGATGGGCAGGTAATTCTTCACTGTCCAGATAATCGACAGAAGGAAGATCCAACCCTAGCAACTTCACCCCTTTGTCAGCAAGATAAGGTGCTAAATCCGGCTCGATTGCTGGAATCTCCTTTGGAAATTGGCTACGATCCTTCCATTTCCCTGTAGCAAGCAATAATCTTTCAATCCCATTCAAGTCAATGTTAACTAAAGCCTCCACTCCTATGCTTTTGTCGACATCGACTTGAACAACAAGTGCTGGCCCAATATATAATTCCAAATCGAGCTCAATGATTTTCTTGCCTTCATCGTCAAAATGAAAAGGTGCGTCAATATGTGTTCCTAAATGTGTACTCATCCTAATTTCCCCAACATTCACGGAGGAACCCTTGGTTATTTCGGCATTCAAATGGTAGGAATACGGCGTATCTCCTGGCCAATATGGCGTGCGTTCATTGAGTAACTGAGAAATGTCTTTCCATTTATTCATCCTTTATCTCTCCCATCATTTTACTTACAATTTTGTCCGAAGTGTCCAAAGTTCAGGGAAAAATGGCTGGTCCACCACTTTTTTTAAGTAATTGACACCAGTAGATCCCCCTGTTCCCATTCTTTGTCCAATAATCCGCTCTACCGTGCTCATATGATTAAAACGCCAAAACTGCTGCTGGCTGCCTATATCCACTAGTTTTTCAGCCAACTCATATAAATCCCAATATTGGTGCACATCTCGGTATACCGCCAACCAAGCTTCCTCGACACTTTCGTTTTCCCGGTAGGGCTCTGACCAATCTCTATTCAATATGGATTCATCAATGGAAAAACCCCTCGCCGCTAGAGCTCCAATTGCCGCGTCATAAATACTAGGCTTATTCAAGCTAGCCAACATTGATTCATAAAGGGCAGGCTGATGACGGAACACGGCCAAGATTCGCTTGTTTTTTTGTCCCATTGCACATTCAATCATTCGGTTTTGAAAGGATTGAAAACCCGATGAGTTTCCGAGTTTATCCCTGAATTCCATGTAGTCGGATGGCGTCAAGGTCGAGAGAACATTCCATGAATGGACAAGTTGCTGTTGAATTCGTGAAATCCGGGATAACATCTTAAATGAAGGCTCCAGCCTTCCTTCCGTGATGAGCCCTGTAGCCGCTGTCATTTCATGAAGAATCAATTTCATCCATAATTCACTGGTTTGGTGGATAACGATAAATAGCATTTCGTCATGATGTCCGGAAAGCAAGCGCTGGCTCGATAGTACTTGATCCAATTGCAGGTAGTCTCCATAGGACATCTCTTTTTCAAAATCCGTTACCATTCCTTCTTCCAAGCGATTTTCTTCCATTGATTCCTTATCCATACAAGTGCACTCCCTTTACGTTCTTTTTACCCTCATCATCAACATGTAAGTGACACAAAGAAAAATCAACCAAGGAATACCAAACTGCAGAACGATTTTAAATGATTCAGTGAACCAAGTTGTTACCGTTAAAGCGAGTAGTAAAACCGCTCCAAGTATTGTTAAATAAGGGTATCCATACATTTTCACAGGTAACTGACGACCCCCTGCCCTTTCCCAGTTCCTCCTGAAAAACAAATGAGAAATGAACACCATGAACCAAGTGAAAATGGCCCCGAACATCGAAATCCCCATCATGAAGGCATAAGACGTGTCGGGAAGGACGACTTTTATGCCGGCTGCCAGGAAAATGCCCAAAGTGGAGATGAGCAGAGCGCGCACCGGTACCCCTTTTCGGCTCACTTTCCTAAAGAATGCCGGTGCCTGTTTTTGTTCAGAAAGTGAAAAGACCATTCTTGTGGAAGCATATAACTGACTATTCATCGCCGATAATGCTGCCGTCAAAATGATAAAATTCATGATTCCCGAAGCTCCGGGAATATTTAATATTTCCATGACTTTCACGAACGGGCTTATATCCACCCCCGCTTCTTGCCACGGAACGATCATCAACATCAGGCCGATTGTCAGTACGTAAAAAGTGGCTAACCTGAAAACAGTTGCCTTTAAAGCCCGGGGCACAGCGACATCCGGATCTTTCGCTTCTCCTGCCGTTACTGCAATCATTTCAGTTCCTAAAAAGCTGAAGAGCGAGATGAATATCGCTACCCAGAGACCCCATAATCCGAATGGCATGAATCCATCGGCATTTACATAGTTCTCCACACCGATGCTGGACGCAGGTTCCGCACCAATCACCACGTATGCTCCAAGTAAGATGAAAATGACGATGCTACTAACTTTAATCATGGAAAATATATATTCAAAATTTCCAAAAGTATTTACACTGGTCGCATTTACATAGATGAGCAAGGCGGCAAAAAGAAAAATCCATACACTCCCTGGCACATCTGGGAACCAGTATTTCATATACACCGCGATGGCACTGACTTCGACTCCTATGGCAAGGACATTCGCTATCCAATATGAATACCGCACAAGAAAACCTGCGAGTGGACTGATGTACTTCTCGGCAATCGTGCCAAAAGATCCTGACGTTGGATAAGCCACCGTTATTTCGGCCAAGCAGCCCATCAGTAGCAAAACAATGAACGCACCGACAGCATAACTAATCAGTACGCTTGGGCCGGCTAATGATATGGCTAGGCCGCTTCCTAAAAACAATCCGGTCCCAATGGCACAACCCATTGCGATCATCGTGATTTGATTGGTTGATAACTCTCTTTTCAATTTATTATTTTCCATTTTTTCTTTCCAGACTAGGCGATGATTCCCCGTATATTTTCATAACTCTCGTATAACTTCCCTTGCATAATTTTTTTAAGCACCTGTACCGTTTCCCATACTTCTTGATAAGAGGTATAGAGGGCGACAGGGGCAAGCCGGATCATGTTCGGTTCACGGTAATCCGGGATGACACCCTCTTTCTTCAGCGCTTTACATATCCTTGCTGACTCTTGATGCTCGAGGATAATATGGCCACCCCTTCGCCGATCATCCCGAGGGCTGCCTAATGTAAATCCATATTCGGCCAGTTCGGAATCAATTAAGTCCATAAAATATTGCGTCAAAAGCAATGATTTCTTCCGAACCTGTTCGATACCCACTTCGGCAAACATTTCAAGCGAGCCGGCAAGCGGTGCCATGCTTAATATATGTGGCGTTCCAATCTGAAAAGCTCCTGCTGACTCTGCCTTGGAGAATGAGTGCAACATATCAAACTGCTTATCCTTTTTTGACCCGAACCAACCGGTCAACCCTGGACTCTTTTCAAAGTGCTTTCGATTCACATACAAACCGGCGACGCTCCCCGGACCACCATTCACATGCTTGTAATTACACCAAAATGCAAAGTCGACCTCCCACTCGTCAAATTGGTGCGGAACAGCACCAACCGAATGGCAGCCATCAAATCCAATGATGATTCCTCTAGCATGTGCTTCCTTTGCTAATCTTGCCATATCCAGAATCTGTCCGCTGCGATACAAAACTGTCGGCAACACGATTAAGGAAATTTCCTCAGACATTGCAGCAATGATGTCATCTTCCATAAGAAGTTTACCATCACGGCTCTTTACCTGCACTAAATGTGTTTCTGGATCAAGACCGTGCAGCAAGAGCTGGCTCTGAAGCGCATAAATATCACTTGGAAACGTCAGTTCATCAGCCAATATCTTGTTCCTTCCCTCCGTTGGTTCAAAAAAAGTTGCCGCAAGCTGATGAAGGTTACTCGTCGTCGAACCACTCAGAATCACTTCATCACTTGCTGCCCCTACCAAAGGAGCGCTTAGTTCACCCAATCTCTCAGAGAAATAAAACCAAGGTTCCTCGCCTTCCGTCCAACCCTCGATCCCATATCTCTTCCAGTCTTCCAATGATATCAGTAAACTTTTCTCCGCTCGCTTCGATAATAGCCCTAATGAATTTCCATCCATATAGATTTTCCCGGGATTCAAGTAAAATTCCTCCCGATAATTGGCTAAAGCATCACCTTGGTCCAATTCCTTGGCAAACTCTTTCGTTGGCTGAAAATGATATGTACCCATGTTTTCCCCCTTTTCTTCTATACTAGTTTTCTTTCATTTATATATCCCTACACCCTCCCAAGCCAAACGAATCATTCGATTGGGATCTTTCTCTATATAATCCCGCTTATCGAAGATCATCGTATAATGATTGGTTTCGTCATATTTGGGCCAGATTTCCCCTTCTGGTGGATTGGGGTTTCCATATTTCGCGAAATTAATCCAATGACCTTGAATTCTTTGGGACACTTTCAAAGCTGCATGCTTAGCACCGAAAGCAGTCATTCGTTTCCCTAATGCCGAATCAAATGTCTGGAAGGCGTATAAAATCTCCATTCCATGTGTCGCACCTAGTTTACTAGCTTTAAGCGTCAGAGTCTGGTAATCGAAACGATACATCCATGTTTTATCATGACGGCTGTATGCCTCTGCATACCAAACCGAAGGCATATGGAAAATGGCATCACGCCCCATGCCAAGCGTCGATTCTTTATTCGGAAAGGTTAGATATGCGCTGGTAATTCGCTCCTCAGCCTCAGGATCTGTATTCTCGAACATTTTATGGATCATTTCTTTGGTTGTAGGAATTAACGGGGGATCCATTTGATCAAATAAAGTCGCCTCATCCTTGTTAGTACCAATGAGAAGGGGGATACCTGTAGTTGCGCCCGACCGGATAATTTCCAATGGATAATCGGGTAGAAAATCACCATCAACTACCGGACCAAAGGATAGCGAGCCAGGGATATCTTGTGAGTTTTGCTGCAAAAGAGTATATGAAGCTGCAACAATATCATGGACAGGAAGTGTTTTTAGAATCTCGATTTCATTCTCTCCGATACCGAGGATATCAAGAAACTTTTTGCTGAATTGTCGTGCGAAGTCTTTTCCATAAACGGACGTTGGGGCAGAACTTTCCGCGATGGCCTGTTTGAAAAGCCCTCTAGCAGAAGGTACAGCGAGTAATGTCGTAACGGCATTCCCACCAGCTGATTCTCCGAATATCGTAACATTGCCCGGGTCTCCGCCAAACGCTGCAATATTCTCCTTTACCCACTTCAGCGCAGCCACTTGATCCCGTAAACCTAAGTTCGATTCAAATGCAGTTTCAGCTTCAGCCCACTCCGTAAAATCCAGATATCCTAATGCACCTAACCGATAATTGATGGTTACAACCACTACGTCTCCATTTCCGGCTAAAACATGACCGTTGTACATATCTATCGATCCTGCCCCGGTAATATATGCTCCACCTGGAATCCAAACCATCACCGGCCGCTTCTTGTCATCTGCTTTAGGTGACCAGATATTCAGGAATAAACAGTCCTCATCCATTTTTTCACTGCCTGTCATTCCCATCCTGACGGCACGTTCCATCGGTTGTGGTGGCACAGCACCGAAATCGATTGCATCCAAGACACCCTTCCATTCTCCCACCGGCTCCGGGGAGCGAAAACGCAATTCATTGACTGGAGCCTTTGCATACCTGACGCCTCTCCAAACACCTATACCATTTTCGACAGTTCCTTGAAGATGTCCTTTCGTCGTCGTTACAATTGAACCAATCATCCACCCACCCCTTCTAATCGTTATACTTATAGTTCTTCTTTTCCCATTCCCTTATCTCCTTCCATTTTGTCGAAAAAAAGATTTTAATTCATGCTACGGAAAAAACAAAAAAAGACCGAAATGGTCTTTTTTTGTACAAGGAATAGCTTGCTTATGTAAGTATGCTCATGATGCTTAACAAAGATCCTCCTCTAACAGAAAGCTGCCGAACAGCAAATTTCAACTGCTGTTCATCCAGCTGGCCCAAGAGTGGCTTCAATTCAAGAATATCGCGCTCCAACTCTTGTAGGTTTGATGAAATCTTTTCGATCTTTGCTAAAACCTCTCCCGAATCGGCCGATGTATCCGACCATATACGCAGCCGCTCATTGATTTCGGTCAATGGCATATTTTGCTCTTTATATCTTTCTATCATACTAAGTCGTTCGAGCGCATCCTCCGTATAATAGCGATATCTGGATCCGGTTTTTTCATAGTTAAGCATTCCCAATTTAGTATAATAGTCAATGGTTCTCCTTGAGACATTAGCGAGTTCAGCAAGCTGGCCAATCCGATATAACTTCACCCAGACAGTCACCTTCTTTTATAATCTCCTATTATGGTTACTATACCATAAAAATCCAAAAAGGTGACTTTAGGTTTAAATCTATGAGACTATATGATCTGATTTCCACCCACCTGTTGCTTGGCAAAATATAAGGCTTCTTCCTTCGATTTAAAGAAATGCTTTTTATCTATTTTATGATATAATCCAGTACTGATTAGCAATTCCTTAGGTTGTTGCTGAATCCCCGAAATGACTAGTTTTCCTTTGTATTTCCTGATGCGATCAACAATGGCTAAAAGTGCGGCCTCGGCTGACGTATCCATATAGGATACCCTTCGCATACTCAATACCAAGACGCTCGTCTTATTATCCAGGTTTTCCAAAATATTAGATTCCAGTACATCAATCGAACCAAAGAATAAAGGACCTTCCAAATTATAAACATCAATTCTTGAATTCTCATCCTCACTAGGAATAATCTCCGGATAAACCTCATGACTTCTTTCCCTGATTTTTAACGAGTGGCTCATCTTCATGATGAAGGTGACAAAGGCAATTACTAAGCCGATACCAACGCCCATGATCAGATCGGTTAAAACAGTGACAAGGAATGTCACCAATAATACAACCGAATCAGCCGATTTCGTCTTCAATACATGCGCAAATTCCTTCCGTTCGCTCATGTTCCAAGCAACAAACATCAGAATTGGCGCCATGCTGGCTAAAGGAATATGGGTGGCATAAGGAGATAGTACGAGCAGGACCATCAGTACGACAAGCCCATGAATAACCCCTGATAATGGCGAAACGGCTCCACTCTTGATATTCGTAGCCGTTCTGGCAATTGCACCTGTTGCCGGGATTCCGCCAAAGAATGGTGTAGCCATGTTTGCTATACCTTGACCGACTAATTCCTTATTGCTATCGTGTTTTGATCCACCCATGTTATCTGCCACGGTTGCAGATAACAGTGACTCAATTCCACCTAATAATGCTATGGTAACCGCCACCGGGAGAAGATTGATAATGATTTCCACCGAAACCTCTGGTACTTTAAATTCAGGAAAACCTCTTGGAATCGCTCCATATGTCGATCCAATCGTAGCCACTTTATTAGGGAAGAAATAGAAGGCGACAATTGTGGAAACAAGTAACCCTAGAAGCGGTCCCGGTACTTTTGGAAGTACTTTCGGTGTAAACAGGATTACGATAAAGCATATAAGGGCTACCCCTATGCTATAAACATTTATCGTTTCGGCTTTAACCACCAATTCCTTCATATTAGCTAAGAACGCTTCATGCTTTTCCACCTTCATTCCGAAGAAGTTAGCAATTTGCCCAGAAAAGATTATTATCGCAATTCCTGTAGTAAAACCGATGATAACAGGGCGGGGAATGAACTTCATCAAATTCCCTAACTTAAGCAGCCCCATCACTACTAGCATAATTCCGGCTAGGAATCCGGCAATGAGTAGACTCTCATATCCATATTGCATAACAATCCCAAATAACAATGGAACAAATGCTCCAGTTGGACCGCCGATTTGATATTTCGATCCGCCTAAAAGCGAAATCAGGATTCCTGCAATGATCGTTGTATATAACCCATATATAGGTTCCACTCCTGATGCAATGGAAAAAGCTAGCCCCAGTGGAATGGCAACCACTCCCACTAATAAGCCTGCCGTCAGATCCTTTTGAAAGCCTTTCATGTTATACCCTTGAAATCTATTATCCTTCATCATATAACCACACTCACATCCTCTATTTTTTTTGTCATACTATAATAAAAACGTTTATTGAGAAAATTTGTTTTTAACGTATTGGGAGGTAGCCGTTCAATCGCCTAGTATCTTAGAAAAAGAAAAAGTGTGAGGGGAGCCTTGAATATTTCCTGTTTACTGTAACCCTTTCGGGATTTGATAGAATGATAGAAGTAACTGTCATATGTAATCTCCTTTGTCGTGTTTTTGCATGGTTTTAGCCATGTTCCACACATTATATAGTAAAACGTAAAACTGTACATTACTTACAATGTAAACAATTGTTTACATTCCATTACGTTTTGGTTACAAAATAGGACCATATTTCTACACTAGTAAATTAGGTGCCGGACATCATAACCAGTTTTAGGAAGATTGAATGCTAGACCATGTACCTGAACGATTTTCCACTTAAAACCAGATGAAAATGAACGATTTTGCTTTTCTTCTAAATGTGAGCACCAGGAAGTATACGGAAACCAAAAATTCGAACAGGAATAGGATAACTTCCTATCCGCAACTTACATATCGATACAAGCAGGATTTTCCAAATGGACGACGAATAGTTAATACAAACCGTGGGAGATGATGACTTAAAAATGAAAAATGAAATGACATACAAACGACCTTATTTAATTCTTATCGGACTTGAAATCCTCACTTTACTTTTTGTATCAATAGGTGCTGCCATCTCCGAAATAACAAACATGAGCAACCCTATCGCACCTTTTATGGGCTTTATTCCGCTAGCGCTCCTCTTGATTTTATACCTCACCATAAAAAAGCAATGGCGAACTTTTTATTTTCATTCACTCCGAGATTTAACCATCCAGGAATGGGTTTTATATGCACCATTACTTTTCTTCTTGATACTTCTTGTCATCTTCAACAATGGAATAGCCGTTCCATCCTCTTCCTATTTGCTCTTCCTAAGCATGGGCATTATCATGAATGCCTTCGTCGAGGAAACAGTATATCGTGGCTTGATGCTTAAGATTCTTCAACCAAAAGGAGAGATAAAGGCTATCATCATTTCCAGTTTCTTCTTCGGGATCGGACACTTTGCCCAAGCACTTCAAAATCCTTCCTTTTCAATTTTTATACAAGTGTTCTATGCGTTACTGGTAGGTCTCGTTCTAGCCTTATTGGTCATTCAAACACAATCGATCATCATTCCGATAATTTTTCACTTTCTTCATAACTTTTTGCAATATACCGGACAGAACGTAACGGACGTAGCCACCATACGAATGACCGATTTGATTTTAATAGCCTTACTCATTATGTATACAATCGGTTTGCTTATATTCAGGAAAAAGAATATAGGCTCGAATTCGACCGTTACACTCGATAGATAAGTCTTACCAAAAAAACCCGTCCAAAAAATATGGACGGGTTAAACTATTATTCATACTCAGTCTACGACTGGAAGCCAGCCTTTTACATTTATCAGTTTCTCCCAAAGTGGATCAGGAATGACTAGTTCTTCTTGATCCTTTTTCGAAAGGGTCGTACGTATTTCCTTTTCTTTACCAGACATAATTTTCTCGATCCAGTAAGGTTCCATAAGCAGTTCCCTGCCCAGTGCAATGAACGGTACCCCTGTTTCCATGGCTTCTGCCACTTCTTCCGGTGTATGAAGGGCACCTACTCCGACCACTGGAATCCGATTGCCTACTTTTTCATATATTTTAACGATTCTTGATTCTGTTCTATCACTCTCACGGAATGAGCCATTCCAGAAATGGCCTACAGATACATGGATATAGTCCAGGTTTTGATTTGCAAGTCGATCGACGAATTGAAGCGTGTCATCCAAAGTGATGCCGGGCTCGCTGCCCTCTTCTGGAGAAATGCGATAGCCGATAACAAACGGATTTTTCGCATGTTCTGCCACTGTTTTTTCTACTTCATTAACGATGGAAAGCGGGAAAATCATTCGTTTTCCAAGTGTTCCTCCCCAATTGTCTGTGCGACGGTTGGAATGAGGTGAGAAAAATTGCTGTAATAAATACGTATTGGCACCGTGTATTTCGACACCGTCAAATCCGGCTTCGATGGCTCTTCTTGTTGCTTCACCGAATGCTTTAATCACTTCATGAATTTCTGCTTCCGTCATTTCACGAGGTACAGGGGCACCTTCGCTCGAAGCAACGCTACTTGCAGAAACGGGTTGATTATCCGGCAGTAACTCAGGAGGACTTTGTCGACCACCATGATAGATTTGCAAAATGGCTTTGGCCCCTTTGCCTTGAATGGTTTCTGCCACTTTTCTGAGAGAAGGTATGTATGCATCGTCGTCAGCACTGAATTGCCCCGGGAATCCTTTCCCACCGGCTAAAACATAGGCACATGCCGTAATGACCGTTCCGACGCCTGCTGAACGTTCTCCATAATAAGCCAATTCCTCTTCCGTAACATACCCTTGGTCATCTGATGAATAATGAGTCATCGGTGCCAACATGATCCGATTTTTCACTTCAACACCAGAAGAAAATTTATATGGTTGAAACATTTTTTCATATAATTCTGTCATGCTTAATTCCCCCCTAGTCTTTTAATGATGTTGATGGCCGTGAGGCTCTTTCAACGGGTTGGTAATTTCGAACCCTTCCTCCGGCACGTAGAAGTACTTAATCCAAACCCCATCTAGGAATTCTTCGCGTGAATCCAACAATATATCGATATCCTTATCCGTTTTGACAATTTCATCATGCTCTGTCGGAACATCAAGCTTCATTTCATAGTGCGCATGATCGCCATGCATATGCGAGATATAGACCCGGATCATTTTTCCTTCCGCTTCTTCGCTACTCAACATCTTTTTTAAAACCTTTGCTGCATTTCGATTAATCTTGCATTGCATATTAATTCCTCCACCAACTGAAATTTCTATGTTCTAAAACCCTACCCATAATTAGGTATTCTGTAACATCCATTTATACGCTTTTTCTTTAATCATGTCTAATATAATGCTTAATTTCGATCAGCCGGAAAAACAATGCCTATCTGTTTTCTGGCTTCATCCATGATTTCCATCGTTAATAAAGAATTCGCAAAGGTATTCGTGTTCGATTCTGTTTTTCCTTGCTGAATCAATTCTACAAATTCCTTCGCCTCATAATACATCGGGGGCATGTCCTGTTTAACCGAAAGGCTTTCCTCTGTGCCATCACGATACGTGATATCCACTTCTTCGGGACTGGATATCTTGTCGATGAGTATGGTGCCTAATTCTCCCTGTATTTCTGAAGGTTGATTGGACTCTGTGATCTTGGAATATCTCACTGTGGCTTCCATCTCATCGTAGGAAAGCAAAATGGTACCTTGGCCGTCCACACCTGATTCTAATAATGTACCAGAGGCCTGGATTTTATTTGGTCTACCGAATAGAACAACAAGCGGATAAATGGCGTATATACCCAAATCCATCAGGGAACCGCTTGAAAATTCCGGATTGAACGCATTCAGTACCGTTCCCTCTTTATAAGCGTCGTAACGGGAAGAATATTGACAATAGCCTCCTTGGTAACGACGGACTTTACCGATTTTACCGATGTTTTCCTCAAGGTTTTTGAAACTCGGCATCAGTGTTGATTTCATCGCTTCCATAAGGAGCACTTCATGTTGTTGTGCTGCCTGTATCATTTCCTTCACTTCTGCCACATTAGAAGCTAATGGCTTTTCACATAAAACATGTTTTTTATTCTGTAACAATAATACTGCTTGTTTGCTATGGTGAGAATTGGGACTGGCAATATAGACCGCATCAATTTCAGGACTGCTCGCCATTTGCTCCAAGTCTGTAAATGTATATTGGACCCCATACTTTTCCGCAAATTCCTTAGCCTTTTCTTCTGTACGTGAATAGACGGCAACCAATGAAAAATCTTCAACATGCCTTGCTGCATTCAAAAAACGCTCTGTAATCCAGTTGGTACCGATAATCCCAAACCGTATCATTGTTGAATCCCCCTTTTTAAAAAAACTGACTTTGTCCTCAATATAACGATACTTCAATGAAAAATAAAGAGAAATGCTATATATTATGGGTTTTAATTGGATTTTTCAGTCTATTTTCCTTTATACTCTTTCTATAACTACTGCCTTGATGTTTCTACATACTACCTTATGGGAAAATAAACTAAAAAAGGAGCGTGTGAAATCAATGACAGATTTGATGAAAAATAAAGTAGCAATCATTACAGGTGGCGGATCGGGAATTGGCCGAGGTGCAGCCATAAAGCTTGCAGAAAATGGTGCAAATATTGTGTTTTTTGACCGTACAGTTGAAAATGCCCAAAAGGTCAAGGAAGAAGTGGAAAACCTCGGAAGAGAAGCATTAATCGTCAAAACGGACGTCTCTCAACCCGAACAGGTCGAAAAGGCTTACCAGGCTGCCTTCGAACATTTTGGGAAAATCGATTTCGTTTTTGCCAATGCTGGCATTAACGGGGTGATTGCCCCCATTGAAGATATCAAGCCTGAAGATTGGGACCAAACACTTGGCATCAACCTGAAAGGCACCTTCCTTACCATTAAGTACGCCATTCCCTATATGAAGGAAACCGGTGGCAGCATCACCATCAATAGCTCCATTAATGGGAACCGCTTCTTCAAGAACTTTGGCTTCTCTGCATACAGTTCATCCAAAGCAGGGCAGGTCGCTTTTGGCAAGATGGCCGCACTCGAATTGGCCAAATATAAAATTCGCGTCAACATCATCTGCCCAGGCTCCATTGATACGAATATCCACGACAATACTTATCCCGAAGATGAAAACTTGGAAAAAATTAAAATCCCTATTGAATATCCTGAAGGTTCTCAGCCACTCGCAAACAAAGCCGGTACAGTCGAACAAGCAGGTGACCTTGTCTTGTTCCTTGCGTCGGACATGTCTTCCCACGTTACAGGGACCGAAGTGTATATTGACGGGGCAGAATCGCTATTATAAAAAATGAATAAATAGAGAGGCAGATACGTTGATCTTGTCAACGTGCCTGCCTCTTCATTTTTGTTTGATTATAGGATATAGGCTGGCGAAACAGCCCAGCTGTTCCTGTATGAATTAGTCATTCAACCGCTTTCCCAAGCCTCCCTCTTGCAATAAATAGATAAGAGGACATCGCGATAACATGACAACTTACCATCACAATCGCCATCGGCAGAGGTGAATCATCTCCGCCAATCCCGACTAAAGGAGCCATGAGCGAACCTAATACAAATGGTAAAAGGCCTATTAAAGCAGAGGCACTTCCAGCTGTTTTTTTCTGATCCTGCATCGCTAATGCAAAACTGGTTGTTCCCACGATCCCAACGCTAGAAACAGATAGAAATAAAGCTATTAAAATTCCTGCAATACCCACCCCTAAAATGATAGAGATGAGTAGAAAGATACCTCCAAATAATGCAAGACATAACCCTATCTGAAGGAGTCTTTCTTCTTTTATCTTCCCAGCCAGCCTACCAGTCACCTGGGAAGCAATGATGATTCCCATCCCATTCATCGCAAAGATCATGCTGAATGTTTGCGGGGAGATATCATAGATATTTTGGAGTACAAAAGGGGAGCCTGAGATATACGCAAACATAGCTGCCGTAACGAATCCTTGAGAAAAGGCATACCCCATAAACACACGGTTTTTCAATAAATCCCCGAAAGTTCTTATTGTATTGGATACACCTCCAACACTCCGCAGTTCTTTCGGGAGCGTTTCCTGAATCCCCCAAAAAGCTGCAGCAACCATAAGAACACTTAACGCACAAATGACGACGAAAACTCCCCGCCACGATGTGAACTGTAGCAGCTGCCCACCGAAAACTGGTGCCAAAATCGGTGCTGCCCCATTAACTAGCATTAACATCGAAAAGAACTTGGTTAAATCCGTACCGGAAAAAAGATCACGGACAATGGCCCGGGAAATGACAATTCCTCCTGCGCCAGCAGTCCCCTGGATAAACCGTAATAACAAAAGCATTTCAATAGAAGGAGCAAAGGCGCAAAGCAGTGAAGATACGCTATAAACCGACAAGGAAATAATTAACGGTATTCGCCTCCCCTTCGCATCACTAAGGGGACCAAGATATACTTGACCTAATGCCAAGCCTAATAAACAAGCAGTCAAACTGAGCTGAGCCAAGGACGTAGTGCTTTTGAGATCATTTGCAAGAGTTGGCAGACCGGGCAAATACATATCAAGTGATAATGGGCCAATTGCTGCAAAGGAACCGAGCATGAGTGCCAACCATAACTTTTTAGTTGTCTTCATCTTGTTATTATTTGCGTAAATTGCATCTCGCAATTCCATTATGATTACCCTTTCTCTTTCAACATGCTAGTTATTTCTGAATTCACTAGATTATCAGGAATGGCACCCGCTAAGCCGGCCATCAAATTTTCCGCAGCAAGACCTGCCATTTTCAACCTCGTTGCAATGCTTGCACTCCCGATATGAGGTAGTGTCACCACATTGGGCAGGGCTAAAAGAGGATGATTTAACGGGACCGGTTCTTTCTCGAACACATCCAACCCGGCAGCCCAAATCTCACGGTTTACTAAAGCCTGATACAGGGCTTGTTCATCCACGATGTCACCCCTTGCCGTATTAATGAGTATGGACGTTTCTTTCATTAAAGCTAATTGCTCTGCACCAATCATATAGCTAGTTTGGGAGGTAAGTGGCACCATGACACAAACAAAATCCGAAACCTTAAGCAGTTCTTCGAGTGAAACGAATTCGATTCCTAACTCTTTTTCCTCTTCATACTTACGACTTCGATTATAGTAAACAAGATTCATATCAAATCCTTTAGCCCTTTTTGCCAATGCTTTTCCAATCCTACCTAATCCGATGATTCCTAACGTTGCCCCATGTACATCCTGTCCAGTTAACTGCATGGGGGACCATGATTTCCATTGACCGTTTTTTAGATAATCTGTTGCCTCTATAAGCCTTCTAGCCGTTGCAAGCAGCAAGGCAAAAGTCAAGTCTGCTGTCGTTTCCGTCAGCACCCCCGGCGTATTCGTGACCATGATTCCTTTATCTGTGGCACTTTGTAAATCAATATTGTTATAGCCCACCGCCATATTCGCAATGATTTTCAGTTTGGTCGCCTTCTCTATCAAGGATTCATCGATTTGTTCCGTCAACATACAAAAGAGACCGTCAACCTCTACTATTTCTTTTTCCAGTACCTCTCTTGGGACCGGAATCGCTTCATCCTCCCACATCGTTACATCGAAATTCTGTCTTAGGCCATTCACGATTTGTTCTGGCAACTTTCTCGTTATATACACTTTTTGCTTCATAAATAGCCCTCCTACTTACAGGTTAATAGTTATGTACTTTTCACTTCCATATCTACAGTTTCGATACCAAAAGCCATTATCCTTCTATGATTAATCATTCCGTTACATAGACTCAATGACCAGGATACCAATTCCTTTCATTTAATAGACAAGGCAATTCAAAGTCTCTTTATCTGAAACGCTCTGTTTCCTGGGATTTATTTTGACCACAAACGTAAAAAGGGCTGCTCCGACAAAAGCGGATGCAGCCCTTTCTTTATTTTACTTTCTACTCGAGTACGTTCAAACTTGCAACGCTAAAAATTCTTCTAGCTGGTCTTTATCAGGATAAGAGGTTTGGGTACCGCGTTTTGTCACGCTCAACGCAGAAAAACCAGTAGCCATCTTAATGGCATGAAGCACGTCTCCATTTTTAACATAGAAGTGGGCGAAGCAGCCAATGAACGAATCTCCCGCTCCTGTAGTATCAACGGCATCTACTTTGTACGCATCGATTCGTTCCACATGTTCTTCAGTCACCCACATTACCCCACGGCTTCCCATTGTCACGATAACGTTTTTCACACCTTGTTCGATAAGGGATAAGGCCGCCTCTTGCACTTGTTGATCTGTTTCTACTGGCATCTGAGTTAGGATTTCCAATTCGGTTTCATTAGGTATGAAGAAATCACACTTGCAAACATATTCAAAGTCTAACTCTTTTGAAGCAGGAGCTGGATTCAATACAACAGGGATTTGGTTCTCTTTACCAAAGTCAATGGCCCTGTATATTGTCGGTAACGGAATCTCCAATTGAAGAATGATTAAAGAACACTTCTTAAGCTTATCAGCCGCTTTATCAATATCCTCTGGTAGAAGATTTTCATTTGCCCCTTTGATGATCAATATCCGGTTCCTCGATTGAGGATCGACAAAAATGGGTGCGACACCGCTTGATGTTCCCGGAACCTTACTTGTAAATTCTGTATCGATCCCATAACGTTCCAGGTTACTGATCGTATTATCCGCAAAAAGATCGTCTCCGACCTTAGTTAGCATCATGACCTTAGAACCCATTTTTGCTGCGGCCACCGCCTGGTTGGCGCCTTTTCCTCCACAACCAATTTCAAAACTTGGTGCCTCGAGGGTTTCCCCTTCCTTTGGCATTTGATCAATGTATGTAATTAAATCCACCATATTGGATCCGATAACCGCTATATCCATTTCTAATTCCTCCTTATTTCTTACCCGTAATGATTGTAAATGTTCTTTCCTCACCTGAAGTCAACTTGATTAAGCTGCCCGAATTCTGTGCCGCCATGAATCCTTCAGGCCTACAGGTAGCGGGCAGCACAAATGCTCCGACCTGTTGGTCTTCATTAAAAAGTAACCACCGAGTGGCATAATTAAATTCATCCGTAGAGAACTTGGTGAAAAATGTAGTTCCGTTTGGTGACGTCATTTCGAAGCTTGCTTCTTTTTGATGACCCCTCAATCCATCCATGAAAAATACAATTTCCGGGTCATACATATCCGGTCGGTCCAATACTGAAATCGGTTCTTTGCCTGCAAGGATTTCTTCATTGAATTCCAACCATTTTTTTGTAGGATGAACATGATCGGGAATAGACTCACGTAACTCAAACGCGCTATCAGGAATGTTTTGCTTCATCACTGCATTTTCCAAATAAGCATAATTGGTATGACACATGTATTGTAAAGGCATTTCTGCCCCTGATAAGTTTTTCACATACATGCCCATTTCAATGTGAGCTTCCCCCGAAAACATCGTTACGCTGGGTTTAGCGATATAATGATGTCCGAACCCTTTTACATATTCAGTCAACCCACCAATTTTCACACCATTTTCCGTAACCTCTATCCAGGCTCGATCCATAGTGGCACATGCCATCTCACCATGTAAGACGTGATCATCCGTAGGTCCTGGGCAGCCATTGCTCAGCAAACCGGAATGAAAAGCAAAACATCCGTATGTATCCACAATTTCATCTACTTGTTTCGGTTGAGAGAACATATTTTTCATCTTAAGATTTATTCCGTCAAAGACTAAATCCCACACGATTTGTCCTAAATAAGGCAGAACCACCATCTTCCCACGGGAGTTTCTTAGTTCTATCGCTTCCACTCCGGATGGATAACGAAACAAAGTAACAGTAAACTCAGCATTTCTAAAAAATACTGTGGGGTTATCTTTGAAGAACCCTCTTTGTAGTTCAATCGTTCCTATCATACTATTCTTCCTCCCCTTCGAACAACAGCTAACAGGGTCCCCCTTAGGAAACCCTGTTGCATCTTGTGTTTCCTGCCTCTTTTTTCTTTAGGAATATATTCAGTTAAGCAATGAATTCACCAGTTTGTTCTGTAACTTTTTTCATTTTGGCATTCCTTTTCATTTCTTTGAAAAAATGAACCCCTATATATACAAAACATAACATCGAAACGACAAAGGCATATTGCATGGAGCCTACGCTATCGGACACCAACCCTTGAAGAGCTGGTATGACAGCTCCACCCACAATTGACATAACCAAGATGGCACCAGCTATTTCTGTATATTTCTTATCAACAACCGCTAACGTTTCAGCAAAAATCGTCGCCCAGCATGGTCCAAAGAGCATACTAACAATAATGGCAGCATATACAGCAGTCATATTCGGTACGAGTGCTACGTAAGCCAACAAAACTGAACCGATTACAGAATACACAACCAAGATCTTTGATGATGCGAATCGAGCTAATAAGAAGTTTGCAATGAACTTTCCAATAAAGAATCCTATAAAACTATAAATCATAAAGTTCGAAGCTGTTCTTTCATTAAGATTGGGATTTAAATGTAAGGCCAACCTAATCGTGAAAGCCCAAACCGTTGTTTGCAGCCCTACATATAAGAACTGTGCCATGATCCCATTGCGAAATCTTTTATTTCCAGCCAAGTACTTCAAGGCTTTTAAGGCATTAGGGGAGCTTTTGGTGGAATCCGTTGTGCTTTCTTCCGGTTTGCAAGTTGGAAATTTAGTGACAAGGAAGAGCACAAGCACTCCGATCAATATGAAAATCATATATTTATATGGCTCTAATGTATGCTGCAACATCTCAATCCCAAACGCCTGTGCTTCGGCAGGAGACATTTTGGACATTTGAACATGCAGACTTTCACCTTCCTGGAAAACCAGGTATTTCCCAAGTAAAATCCCCAAAATGGATCCTACAGGATAGAAGGTTTGGCTGATGTTCAAACGGAGTGTAGAATACTGCTTTGGACCTATCATGGAACTATAGGTATTGGCAGCTGTTTCAAGGAAGCCCAATCCGATCGCTATAGCAAAAAGTGCAAACAAGAACATCGTATAGGTCGCCAAGTGTGATGCTGGGAAGAATAGAGAACACCCAACGATATAGAAGAATAACCCAGTTATGATGGCAAATTTATAATTGGTCTTCTTAATGACCATAGAAGCAGGAATGGCTACCAAGAAATAACCTCCGTAAAACGCACTTTGCACTAAAGCGCTGGCGAAATCACTTAATTCGAACACACTTTTGAATTGAGTAATCAATATATCATTCAAACTAGCCGCTACGGCCCACATGGAAAAGAGTGTGGACAACAGGATGAATTGTAGAATAGGAGTCCGATTAAGGTATCCATCCGACATTTGAATTATTTTTGTCTTTGCCATATTTGTAATCTCCTTTTTCAAGTAAGAACCCCTACTGATATTTTCTCGTTCTGTTCAAATGCATGCATCATTTCCCTAAACGAGGATAAAGATTGGATTTCCTTATTTAATAGCCCCCGGTCACTACTTCCCCTTGCATGATCTTGACTCCTGAACTTGCACCAATACGGGTAGCACCCGCCAGTTCCATATTTTCTAAGTCTTTTTTATCTCGGATTCCTCCAGAAGCCTTTACGCCTATATTCGGCCCAACCACTTTTCTCATTAACGTAACGTCTTCGATAGTGGCTCCACCCGTTGAAAACCCTGTTGATGTTTTAACGAAATCAACACCAGCATTTACGGCCAATTGACAAGCACGGACCTTTTCTTCTTCTGTTAACAAGCATGTTTCAATGATTACTTTCAGAAGAGCTTTACCCTGTGCAGCCATAGCAACCGCTTTCATATCGGCTTCAACCGCTTCGTCGTTTCCAGATTTCAATAGCCCTATGTTGATTACCATATCTACTTCTTCCGCTCCGTTTGAAATAGCGTCTTGCGTTTCGAAAACTTTTACAGCTGTAGTGGACGCACCTAAAGGAAAGCCAATGACCGTACAAACCTTTACTTCACTCTCTTTTAATTCTTTCGCTGCAAGTGATACCCATTGCGGATTTACACAGACAGAGGCAAAACCATATTCCTTTGCTTCTTCAGCTAATGTAACAATTTCCTTTTCTGTTGCTTCCGGTTTCAGAAATGTGTGATCAATTAATTTTGCTTTATTCATTTTTAACGGCCCCTCATTCTATATATTTTGTTAACTATTATTTTTTCATATTCTTTTGATTTTTCAATAAGAAAAGCGCTTTCACAATCAAATACTACCATGGACTGGAACATATGTAAATTTTAATTTGAAATTTTGTTCAATTATTTTTTTAGACCCTATAGATATCGAATGGTTATAGACATAAAAAAAGATAAGGTTAGCGCCTAGTAGCTGCGCCAGCCGTATCCTTTTCAATACTCTATTAAAGCTTTCGCCGTGAATTGGTCGGTAATTAAGGTATTAGCATATTTACCTATCAAAGCAGCCTGGATGGCTTTGATCTTGCCTTCACCCCCGGCAACTAAAATACTTCTTTCTTTCTTTTGCAATTCTTCTAATTCAATGCCCACTGTCCGGCTATTAATGGCTTCATTACAGATGTTTCCCTCATCGTCAAAAAACCGGGAACATATATCACCTACTGCTGTACGTTGGAGTTCAGCTTTTTCATTTTCATCTAAATAACCCAGTTTGAAGAGTAAAGCATCATCCTTTACCGTCCCGACTGTAAATAACGCAATATTCGCTTTTTTTCCCATCTCAATAATCCGTTCTATATGCTGATCTTTCTCGACCATCTGTTTAAGTTCTGGTTTGTCAAAAATAACGGGTAAAGGTAAATACCGGGTGACCGTATAGTAAGCTTCGGCAAATAGATTGGCAATTTCATCTGCATGGGTAAGACTATACGAATGACTAACGCCCCCTTTTAGCTGAACCACCTCTACGCCTTTCACTCTCTTGTTATTAAGCTGGGATGCAATAGAAAACATTGTGGTCCCCCATGTGATGCCAATAATATCCCCATCTTTAACAATCCTGTGTAAAAATTCGGCCGCAGTCCGTCCAATATGCTTCGTTATCTCCTCATACTCATTAAGCGGCGAATATGAAACGCTTACATGTTTCAGCCCATACCGCTCTTTTATTCGCTTCGATAGTTCATCCACGTCTTCTAACGGATCTTTAATTTGAATCCTGACGTAACCTTGGTCTTTCGCATATTGCAACAATCTTGATACCGTCGGTCGCGAAACACCAAGCCGTGCGCATATCTCTTGTTGACTATAATCCGATTCATAGTAAAGTCTTGCAGCCGCAATACTGAGCCTTTGTTTGTCTTGGTCCATACATACATGCCCTCTCTTCTTCTATCGTTCATGAAAGACGATCAACATTTTCGGTCATTCTCCCTATACATAGTAAAACGACCACAGAACTATATTTAACCATATACTATAATTTGTATGGCGAGAAGGTCAATTAACGAAAAAGTATGAAAAAGGTAATTTTAGAAATCCTTATAAATGGTCATGGTAACATCATTTATCAACCTGGACCATTAATAGAAAAAAGGCTCAACAGCATCGAAATGAAATCACAAAAATTCTTCACTTTACTAGAATCCGGGATAACCACAGGTAATGAACTTGCCAAGGCCTTTTATAAAGGGGAGTATAGAAATGAGTTCCCTCTTGTCATGTCGGAGATCATCGGGCATTTAGATTACGTAGACTACAAAGGGAAAATCAATAAACATTATCGTAAAAATGTTGTCCTTTATACGGCTAGGTGAAGCAAAATATCAAAGCTCATTCAGCAATCTGCCTACAGACCATTGCAGGGTAGTAAAGTAAATCAAAAACGACCGCAAAGCAAAATGCTTCCGGTCGTTTTTCTTGATATAAATGGGAAAGGATAAGATATCACCCGTTAAGCGACATATCTTTGTCGAACATTCACCTAACCCTTATATACATACAACAATTTGCCTAGAAAATACACCTTTTTTCGCTAGACAGCGGTCTGCAATCTGAAAGCCTGCTTCATGAATCATATCATCCATCGTATCGATGGTTACTACAACCACTTTATCTGCAAAGCTCCGAGCATGCTTAAGAATCGAAAGTTGATCTTCCGGTGTTGCATGCGTATAAAGATTATACGGCATATCTATGATGGCTACATCAAAGTGTTCCGTAACCTCTGAAATCGGACCTGTCGTTACATCGCCTTCTAATCCGAAATAAGCAATATTTTCCCTCGATCCATCCGTGACTAGAGGATTGATATCACGTCCAACGATATCAATTCCCATGGATAATGCCTCCACCAACACCGTACCGATCCCGCAACAAGGATCAATGGCCTTTACACCCTCTGGATGTGGAACGGCAATGTTGGCAATCGCTCTTGCGACCCTGGTACTAAGGGCAGTTGAATACTCACGGGGCTTCTTCAAATGATGTAACCATACAGGTTCCGGTTTGACGAATTCACCGAAGTACCAACGTCCTTCGAATGGGACAATGCCATAAATTTGATCCGGATTGCGCACATCTGCCTTACTCTTAATATGCCAACCGATTTCCCTCTCAATTGCCCGTTGTCCATCATAATCGATTTTGTCTTCTATACTCAAATCATTTATTTTAATAAATAACACTTTAAATGTTGAATCGGTGATTGGAAGTTGTTTAACCTGTTCAACGATTTCAGTTATGCTTTCCCCTTCGTACATGATATCGACCCGTCCTTTTATAAAAGGACTTCTGCTCGGGTCAATTTTAAGATTACTTTTTAAAATATTGAATTCGGTCTCATGACCAAAGAGCGAGCGCGTTTCCATATCACATAATGAACGTTCGTCCGGGGTACACGTAAAAGTATAAATATACGCCGGTATGCAGCTTTCATTGTTCAAACTATTCCCATCCTTCATTACTTCAGATTATATCTTTCTATCAAACATAGCCGTAAGTGGATAGAAATGCAAATGAAAAAAATAGCAGGAATACTGAGATTTCAGTCTTCCTGCTATTTTAATAAATGTGATACCAGTGAAGCTTCTGACTGTCCACTTATTCTAACTTATACAATTGACTACGAATAAATTTAGCCCGGGCTTCAATATATTTTAAAATAAAATCGGGTTCTTTCTCAAAAACCTCAATATTATCCCTAACATATCGGTCTTTTGGAACATACGGTTTGATTAGGCTATGCATTCCCTGAACGATCGGTTCCATATACTTAACGTTAAACTGATTGTTCATAATCTCTTTTAAAAGGCTTTGGTAGCGTTTACGGAATGTAGTTATATCAAGGATTCTTGCAGTCAATGTATTGAAGCCTTTAATACCAACATAGTCTTCTTCCATCACTTTCCCATTTACATCCCTCCCCCATGTCGCATCATAATCCCAAGGAATGATTTCAAAAAGTCCAGATTCCCCATTACGGTATAAAGCATAATTATGGACAAACCCGTCATAATTTTGTGTGAAAACGACCCCTGCCAGCCAGCGGAGGTACTTTTCCACATTCACGTATTTTACGATTTCCTTTTCGAAGTCCACTCTCGGTATCGTATTGATATTTATTATTAAATCATGCAAGTACATATCATCCTGAGCCGTCCCACATTTTCTTTCATACCCTATTTCAAGAGATTTCTTGATTCCTTTATCCAAATCACTCATCAATGAAAAGTTCGCATCACCATCGACTGCATAAAAAATAGATCCATCAGGCAGATTACTATTTTTCAAATAATGTTCGTCCACTGATTCCAATTCTAGATAAATCCCCTCATCCTTTCCATTTAGATTGAGAAAGACAAATTGGGACCTCGGTGATAAGGTTCCTATATCTGCAAAAAAATCTAAAGATAATTTATTTCTCAGTAAAGATTTATCCTTATATTCAGCATTTAGATGAACTTCTTTCGCCTTTCGATAAGTACTCGGTTTATAAAAGGCTACGTTATAGGACTTTTTCCGGAAACCTCGAATATGAGAGCCACGGTAAACGATATCTATATCCATTTTTTTCTTTTCAATTGATAATTTGCCGGTTACCGGTTCATTACTCCAAATGTCTCTACGAAGCTCGATTAAATTTACAGGGGGAATAAAAAGGTGATAAACAGGTAGTTTCTTGTCAGTATTCATAAAAACCCTTCCCTTTCATTTTCATTTTTAATTTATGAAAAAAAGCGAAGAATGCCACTAAAGCGACCATTTTTTCGGAAGGTCGGGTGTTTGCCATAAGCACTTTACGTACAAGCAGCATATTTTAGCTAGTGAAAAGGGGGAATGATTGTATGTCAAACATGATTAAAGACATTCAAAAAGCGGTGGAGAGGGCGAATTCATTTGGATTAAATGAATTTCTATTCCAAGACCCACGGTCAAAAAACCGTTCGTCACGGAAAAAGAATAAGAAAAATAAAAGAAAAGATAAAAATCGTAGTACTCGACGCTCAACAAAGGATAGCAGAAAACGTTCTACTTGCGGTACTCAACGCCGCACTACTCGGAATCGCTCTACTTGCGGCACTCAACGTCGCACTAGCCGGAACCGCTCTACTTGCAGCACTCAACGTCGCACTAGCCGGAACCGCTCTACTTGCAGCACTCAACGTCGCACTAGCCGGAACCGCTCTACTTGTAGCACTCAACGTCGCACTAGCCGGAACCGCTCTACTTGCAGCACCCGTCGTCGCACTAGCCGGAACCGCTCTACTTGCAGCACCCGTCGTCGCACTAGCCGGAACCGCTCTACTTGCAGCACTCGTCGTCGCACTAGCCGGAGACGTCGCTCCACATGTAATCGCCGTAGATTCCAAGGAAAAGCTGCTTTTGATTTCCATAAGAACTGGAAATGGAACTTCTGATTAGCTAGGCAATGTAAACAAGAGTAATTCCAGGTCATCGTTCTCTATTTGACCTTTTTGAGAGGTGATGGTTTTTTGTCACCTCTTTTTCCTATCCACTATTCCCTCTATTTGTTATCTATACATATTTGGTGAGTGTTGCCCTTAACTTCTTCAGATTCCTAGACTTCTTGCATGAAGGTTTCATGGCCATTTAAGGCCTTACCCATTGTCGAAAATATAAAAAAGAGCCAGTAAAACGTACAATGTGATTACATTGTACGTTTCACTGGCTCTTATCTGGCTTGTCTTCCGACAAGAATGGATCTAGTGAATAAAGCCAAGGTTCTAGATACTCATTTAAAACAAGCCAGACATTCAGCAAGGTAAGTCACTATCATCCCGAAATTTTTATTTGAATTTTTCGATAACTAATTTCATACTACAGATATTTATCATATAGGGTGAAGAAGCTTATACGATTTCTTCTTTTCCTAGGCTCCATATCGCTCTTCTTGTATTTGCTCAAGTGATTTCCCGCGGGTTTCCGGTGACATGGACAGACCGATGACTAAATGGATAACCAGGAAAGTAATCATGATGAACCCCGCTACCTTAAATCCTAATGTGGTAATCAATAACGCGATGACCAGCGAGAATAGGCCTACACCGATGCGAGCTATGGAAAACATGACTCCTTGTGCTTTTGCACGGTATTTTGTATGAAACAGTTCACTAGACCAAAGGGCATAAAACGCTTGTGCACCAAAGCCTGCTGCAGTTCCCCATAGTAGGACAAATAATAGTAACTCTGTCCAACCCATACCACCGAAAGTCAAGATCATCCAAGCGACGATTCCCATCACTGCACCTGTTCCAAATAGCATCTTTCTATTTACTTTATCCCCCAGTTTTATAAATACAAAGTAAGTGGATATGACAGTTAATAACCATAAAGTTCCCTGCAATAAGTTAGCTTGAGTAGAAGTAAGCCCACCTACCGTTTCATATATGTATGGCATAAAGTAACCCATTACTCCAGCAACCAAGTTCCAAAATCCATATATTCCGATTAAAAGAAATAAAGCTTTGCGATTTTCTTTCACACTAAGCAATTCTTTAAGAGAAACGTCTGTAAGTTTGCCGCTCTTTTTGAGTTTGTCCTGTTTTTGTTTTTCCTCTTCCCAAATGGTCGACTCATTAATCTGCTGTTGTAATATCCACGTAACCAATGCAATGACGAATAATTGGGCAAAGATTAACCTACTTCCTAATAATCCTAGTGGTGCCAAAGCAACGGAAAGGAACAAAGTGAGCGCCGGTCCAATTGACCAAGCCAGTTGACCCCAACCAACCCTCGCCGCCCTCTCTCCCTCCGGAGCCTCTTCAGCAATATATGTCCATGCTGCTGGAATGGCAGCGCCAACGGCAATGCCCGTTACAACATATCCAATAAGTAACATAGGAAAGTTAAAGGAAAAGATGATGAGTAATACACCTAGCATATAGGCAATCAAATCATATTTATAAATGAATTTACGACCATACTTATCAACAAGGAACCCACCTAACAAAGCACCGATCGCCGCTCCAAAGCCATTGGCACTAAGTGCTCCCAGAAGCCCCAATTTAAAATCATCAAGATTTAAATACTCCATCCAGAGCGTAAGTCCACCAGCACCAGCCACAATTGACCCTGCTTCCAAATAATTAGACATCGCAACTGTAATGGTGGATTTCAAGCTACCTTTTTTGCTTTTCCCGCTATTAGCCATTGCTAACTTGCCCCCTTCTCGTTGAAAAAATAATAGTATCCTTGATACAGAAACGATCAAGAAACCTTCCTATCCCTTACTTCAAATGGAAAACTTCCATCAGATCAATAGCTACTGGACTATTGTCCGGATTCGTTTCCATTAAGGGTTCCATATAGTTCCACCATTTTTTATTTATTGCGGTGTTAGGCATCTCACTCCACTTTTCTTCATCTTCTATTTCTAAATAAGCAAATAGCTTCCCCGTTTCTTTTTCTAGAAAAATCGAATAACTGTGAACCCCATGTGCCTTTAGCTCTACTTCCATTTCAGGCCATAATTCGTCATGTCTTTTCTGATACTCCTCATAATGATCTTTATAAACAGTCATAATGCTGGCTTTTCTAATCATGCTCATCCCCCATTCGTCACTGAAACTTATACTCTTTCCACTAACAATGTTTTTTCATAATCTTTTACTTCCGCGAGCCATTCTTCACGTACAGGAACATTTTGAGTGGCGCAGTAGTAATCCCAAATCGCCCCAAATGGATACATTTTGAATTCCTCCATCAATGCTAGACGAGTCGTGTAATCACCCTCTAATTCAGCCGCTTTTAATTTCTCGATAGGAAGTAAATACGCGCGAAGGAGTGCTTTAATCGTATTACGTGTACCAATCACCCAAGCTGCTACGCGGTTAATGCTGCCATCAAAGAAATCAAGTCCAATATGAGTTTTTTCAGTCAGGTTATGCGTGACCAATTCACGGGCGATTTCAAGAAGTTCATCATCGAGCGTCACAACATGATCACTATCCCATCTAACAGGACGGCTCACATGCAACAGTAGTCCTTCAGTGAATAATGAGAGGGAAGATAACTTATTGGAAACCGTTTCAGTCGGGTGAAAATGGCCTGAGTCAAGACAAATCAATTTATTACGCGTTAAGCCATACCCCATATAAAACTCGTGAGAACCCACAACATAACTTTCAGAGCCTATTCCAAATAACTTACTCTCCACTGCATCTAAATTATATTGAGGATCAATCGCTTCTTTAAAAATCTCATCCAAAGATTCTTCTAAACGTTTTCTTGGTGTCAGACGGTCAACTGGTATATCTTTAAATCCATCTGGAACCCAATAATTAGTTACACATGGTTGGCCCGTTTCCTTCCCGAAATATTCCCCGACTTTACGGGAGCGCTTACAATGCTCAATCCAAAAATCCCGAATTTCCTTCTCAGGATGACTTAATGTAAAACCATCTTCGGATTTTGGGTGGGAAAAGCATGTAGGATTAAAATCCAAACCAAGTCCTTGGCCTTTTGCCCACTCCACCCATTTCGTGTAATGACGTGGTTCAATTTCATCCAATTCCACTATTTCATCAGTATCTGTATACATGGCATGTAAATTCAACTTATGCTTTCCAGGAATCAATGAATAAGCTTTCTCTAAATCTTTTCTAAGTTCTTCCGGGTTTCTTGCTGCGCCGGGATAATTACCTGTTACGGATATACCTCCAGTCAGTCCTTGATCTTTATTGATAAAACCTTTTACATCGTCTCCTTGCCAACAATTCATGGAGATTTTAATTTTCGTTAACTTTTCTAACACTTCATCCGTGTCAATATTATGATTTGCATACAGTTCTCTAGCCGCCTCGTAATCCCGTTTAATTTGGTTGTGCATATTTAATGACCTCCTTAAATTTGTTAATGATTGTGTTACGCTCTACTTTGCTTGGGACATATTGTTTAATGTCGAAGGAGCCTCTTACCAGTTTGCGACCTTCTTTTAAATCGTTAATTTCTTTTTTTGCAATCATCTGGATTAACAAATTTCCTATAGCGGTTGCTTCTATGGGCCCTGCATAAACCACTCTTCCACTCATATCCGCTGTTAACTGATTTAACAAGTCGTTGTAGGCTCCCCCACCGACTACATGTAAACGATCGATTGTTTTTCCTGTGATATTTTCTAAATCATCTAGGGCAATGGCATAGATGATTGCCAAATTGTTAAATACACAGCATGCCAATTCTCCAGCGGTTACCGGAATTGGCTGATTCGTTTCCCGACAATATCCTTGTATTTCTTCGATCATATTGGAGGGATTAAGAAACCGGTCGTCGTTAAAATCGATAAATTGTTTAAAATTCTCTTCTTTTAGTGCTTCTTCTACAAATTGAGAAAAATTATAATCCTGGATAAGATGCCTTCTGACTTCTTGGATGACCCATAAGCCCATAATGTTCTTCAATAACCTCGTAGTCCCAAAAGCACCCCACTCATTTGTATAATTATTACGAAAAGCTTTATCATTCGTATAAGGTACCGGACTCTCCATTCCTAATAACGACCAAGTCCCACTGCTTAAAAATGCCCAACCTTCACCTTCACCTGGAGTCCCTACCACTGCAGATGCCGTATCATGCGTGGCTACCGTCACGACCTGGCAATCTGGTAAATCGAAAGAAGGGAAACGATTCTTCTTCAACTCTCCCAAAATGGTTCCAGGTTCCACGAGTTCAGGGAATTTTTCTTTTTTCAAGGAAACTAGATAAAGAAGCTCTTCATCTATAGTCCTTGTTTTGAAATTCAACATTTGCGTCGTTGAAAGATTGGTCACGTCACTGGCAGCATTACCTGTTAATGCAAAACCTAAATAATCAGGAATCATTAAAATCTTATTTGTTCTATGTAACATGTCTTTATTTTCTTCATAAAATTGATAAAGTGTATTAAACGGTAAAAACTGTATACCTGTTTTGCTGTAGATTTCTTCCTTTGAAATCGATTCCGTAATCTTTTCAATGGTATTTTCAGTCCTGCTATCACGATAAGAAATCGGCTTTTGCAAACAGTCTCCATTATCATCCACCAAAACATAATCAACAGCCCAAGTATCTATTCCTAGCGTACAAGTTTCATAACCTAGTACCTTCACTTTCTCTAACCCTTTTACTATTTCATTCAATAGATGTTCAATGTCCCAGACCAGTAAATCATGATCATTCTTTGTGAATCCGTTTGCAAAACGGTGTATTTCAATAGTTTCTAATTTTTCGTTCTTCCTATCACCAATAACAAGCCTTCCGCTTGAAGCTCCAATATCTACTGCTACATATACCAAAAACTCCACTCCTTTCTTTTTTGATTTTTCTAACTTTTTAACTAAGACAAATAATACAACAAAAACAAATATGAATCAACGAAGTTTTTTTTGTTTAATCACTATTTGTTTTGATAATCATACATTAACCCATAACAAACCAAATAATTAGACCATCTCATTACTTTTCTTCATATGCCATTATAATTATAAGATTAATTTATAACATTTAATAATTGGCCGACCTTTTAAATAGGCATATCGAACTTAATTCAAACATATACAATAAAATTCAAAAACCCTATTCAAAAACAAACAAAGATATAATATAATAAATTCAGAATTAAACAAATATAAATAAAGAAGATAAATGATAACGGAGGGAATTCAATGGTAAAAAATTTATGGAATTCAAAAAATGCTGAACAAAATCTTAATGGCGTAGAAGAATTAGTATATCGTTCAAACTTAATCGGATCAGATCGTGCTGTATGCAACTGGGGTGGTGGAAATACTTCCACCAAAACAACAATACAGGATTTCCGTGGACGTAAGGTGGAGGTCATGTGGGTTAAAGGAAGTGGCTCTGACCTAGCAACAATGGAAAAGAAGAATTTTACAGGTTTGCGGTTAGAGGATATTAAACCATTGATTGAACGTGATGAAATGCCAGATGAAGAGATGGTTGAGTATTTGTCTCATTGTATGATTGATAGTAAACACCCAAGAGCTTCGATTGAAACGCTTCTTCATGCCTTTTTACCTTTCAAACATGTGGATCATACTCATCCCGACTCCATCATCAGCATATGTTGTGCTGACAATGGAAAAGAGATTGCCCAAGAAATTTTTGGAGATCGATTCGTTTGGGTTCCTTATGTGCGTCCAGGCTTTACTTTATCTAAATTGATTGCGGAAGGAGTCAGAAACAACCCTCACGCTGAACTCGTACTAATGGAGAAACATGGTTTGGTAACATGGGGCGAAACTTCAGAAGCTAGTTATGCCCAAACCATATCAATCATTAATGAAGCGGAACAATACATTCAGGAGAAAATAGATGTTGCTTCTGTATTCGGTGGTCCTAAATACCAAACGCTTTCGGAAGACGAAGCAAAAGAGATCTTATCTTCGATCATGCCTGTCATTCGAGGAGCAGTCAGTGACGAGAAAAAAATGTTGTTAACTTTCGACCGCAGTGATGATGTCCTTCAATTCGTGAATAGTCATGATGCCGCAAGCATTTCTCAAATCGGTGCGGCTTGCCCGGATCACCTTGTACATACGAAACGGGTACCATTATTCATCGAATGGAATCCTGAATCAAAAGATGTCAAAAATTTAGTGGATGCCGTTAAAGCTGGCATTGAAAACTATAAAGAAGAATACAGAGCTTATTTCGATAGAAACAAACAGGAAGGTGATAGCATGGTTGAACCTGCACCACGCGTCATCTTGATTCCAGGAATCGGCATGATTAATACAGGTAAAGATGTCTCTAACTCACAAGTAAGCGGGGCCCTATATCATCGCGCCATTTCTGTCATGAAGGGCACAACGACACTTGGAAAATTCGTTTCATTAAGTGAAAATGAATCGTATAATGTCGAATACTGGCCATTAGAATTATATAAGCTTTCTTTAGCCCCTGCTGAAGCCGAGTTTTCGCGCAAAGTTGCTTTCGTTACAGGCGGAGCTGGAGGAATAGGAAGTGAAACGTGCCGCCAATTCGTATCTGAAGGAGCACATGTTGTAGTAGCGGACCTTAACTTAGAAGGCGCAGAGAAAATTGCTGCAGAAATTAATTCAACCTATGGTGCCAATCGTTCAATCGCATTAAAAATGGACGTAACGAAAGAAGAAGAAGTTCGTGCTGCATTCGCACAAACAGCCCTTAGCTTCGGCGGTGTAGATATAATCGTTAATAACGCGGGACTTGCTACCTCTAATCCAATTGATGAAACAACATTAAGCGAATGGAACTTGAATATGAATGTTTTAGGTACAGGATATTTCCTAGTTGCCCGTGAAGCATTCAAGCAAATGAAACAACAAGGCATTGGCGGAAACATGGTCTTTGTTGGATCAAAAAACTCGGTATATGCTGGTAAAAATAGTGCTGCTTATAGTTCAGTTAAAGCCTTAGAAACTCATCTAGCACGTTGTATCGCTGCGGAAGGTGGAGAGTTCGGCATTCGCGTAAATTCCGTCCTACCTGACGCTGTACTTCAAGGATCCGCCATTTGGGGTTCAAAATGGCGTGAGGATCGAGCTTCCGCTTACGGCATTGACCCTGATCAATTAGAAGACCATTATCGTAAACGCACAACATTACTTGTGAATATCTATCCAAAAGATATTGCCGAATCCATCACTTTCTTTGCGTCATCTAAAGCAGAGAAAACAACAGGTTGTATGATAACTGTTGATGGTGGAGTTCCAGCCGCCTTCACGAGATAACAAGGAGTTATATTTAATTCTCATATTCAATGAAAAACAGCCTTGCCCCTTCATTTGGGTAAGGCTGTTTCCGTATAATACTGCAGGCATATTAAATGTGACTAACCAATATGCCACATGTGTTTTTATTTAATAGACATCTTTCCATTCCCCGATATTTTCTTTGTCAAATTTGAATGGATCACCTAGCATGACTTGAGTTCCATCACCATCTTCGACGATTTCCAGTTCTCCAAGATCTCCTGATTCAAATTTCTCCCCAACTTCACCTTTAACTTTCTCTTCATCCAATGCAATGGCTGTAAATCCTGCTACATACCCAACATCAATCGGATTCCAAAGGTACATCCAAGGCGAAACGCCATTCTCAATATAGGAAGCCATCTCACTCGGAAGTCCAAGTCCTGTCAATTTCACTTTACCTGCTAGACCCTTATCCGTTAATACTTTACCCGCAGCGGCTATACCTACAGTAGTCGGTGCAATGATGGCTTTAAGATCAGGATAAGACTTTAAAAGAGCTTCCGTTTCAGAAACGCTTTTATCACGAAGGTCATCTCCATAGGCGACTTTCACAAGTTTTATATTTTTATATTCTGGTTTCTCTAATTCTTTTTTCATAAAATCAATCCATGTATTTTGATTTGTGGCTTGGGATGTAGCGCTTAGAATGGCAATCTCTCCTTTGCCATCAATCATTTCAGAAACCGCTTCGATTTGCACCTGTCCTATACGCTCAGGATTTGCCTGATTTACGTGGACCATACGACTTTTCGCATTGACCGCTGAATCGACAGACAATACTTTAATCCCCTGCTTCATCGCTTTTGATAATACAGGCTGAAGGGCATCAACATCATTTCCCGCTACCGTAATCGTACTTACTTTCTGTGTAATAAGTTGTTCAATGATTTGGATTTGTCCTTCAGCAGTCGGCTGATCAGGAGAACGGAGAATGACTTTTCCACCCTTTTCTTTCACGGCTTTTTCGAAACCCTCCATCATTTTCTCGCCATATGGATTACCTGTGTTTTTAAATATGAAAGCATGGGTATTGGAGCCCTTTTCACTCGATGTTGTTGTACTTGTTTCTGGACTTGATTGACTGCATCCAGCCAAAATCGCTATAAACAAAATAATAGAAAGTAGAGAACCAGCTATTTTTTTCATGTTTTCATTCCCCTTTTTCTTTTTATTTACATACAGTTACATACTGTAATGTAGCCTAATTAGCCTCTCTTTTCTTTTTACCGGTTTTATACTTTTTAACATCCAGTCTTGTAACAGCGACTGAGAATATTAGCAATAAACCGATAATGATCATTAGAGTTTGGGATGAAATATTGATTAACCCTAACCCATATTGTAAATATCCAATGATAAACACCGCGATAACGGGTCCCAGCATTTTACCTTTTCCACCTGCTGTACTGATTCCACCGAGAGCGACCATCGCAATGACTTCCAGCTCATATCCCGAAGCTACATTGGGCCTTGTGCTCCCCATTCTAGAAGATAAAAAGAGTGCAGTAATACCAGCCATCAATCCTGTCAAAGTGAAGACAATTATTTTGATTTTGTCGATTTTCACCCCAGAATATCGACTGGCCACAGGATTATTTCCAATGGCATAGATTTGACGGCCAAATGTTGTTTTGTGAAGCAACAAGCTGAAAGCGACAGCTAATACAATAAATAAAATGAGAATGAAAGGAATTCCAAAGACGTAGCCCCAGCCAAGAAAACCAAACCATTCTGGAAAATTCCCCACCGCTTGATTCTCTAGGATGATATAAGCAATGCCTCTATATAGAATCATCGTACTGAGCGTGACGATGACGGCTGATAATTCTTTGAATTTCACAATTAACAGTCCGTTAATATATCCACATAATGCCCCTACTAATAAACAAACGACCATCGATAATTCCATTGAGAGTCCCATGTTGTTGAAAAGAACACCCATTACAACCGAAGATAGCGCAACAGTTGAACCTACCGAGATATCAATATCTCGAAGAATGATCACTAGGGCCATCGGGAATACCATAAATGCTTTATCCAAGAAAATCATGGTCCCATCTCTCAGGCTAGCTCCCGTCAAAAAAAATGGCGAGATGATTGTATTGATGACTAAAACCAGCAAAAGAATGAAGATGAGCAACCATTCCCACTGTAAAAAACAGCTTTTCACAGAAAATGTCTTTTTATTTAAAATCTCTCTTTTAATAGATCCATCATTTACTATCGTTTTTTGCTCCATAGGTCTATATTTTCCTCCTTAAGAGATTATTTCGCTCCACACTTCTCTTAACAAGAGTATTTACGATGACTGCAAAGAGGATAATAAAACCTTCAATTCCTGTTTGCCAAAAAGGCAAAACATTAAGGAGTGGTAGTGCATTATCAAGAATTCCTAATAGAATGGCACCAAGGATAACGCCTGAAAGTTTACCCGAACCACCTGCAATGCTGACACCACCTAATATACAGGCTGCAATGACACTCAATTCATAACCGGATGCCGTATCTCCTTGAGCCGAAGCAAATTTCGATACCCATAAAACACCTGAAAGACCAGCCAATCCCCCCATTACCGAATAAACTAAAAGAAGGATTTTGGTTTCACTGATACCACTGACCTTTGCCGAATCAGGATTACTCCCAACCGCGTAAATTTGTCTGCCTGTTCGAGTATGATTAATAAAGTAATAGGCGACTGCATAAATGATTAGTGCAATCACGACCAAATACCTGATTCCTAAGAAGGAACCCGTACCGATCCTTAAAAAGCTTTCTGACATTTGATAAGAGCTGATCCATTTACCGTCACTTATGGTAAACGTCAATCCCCTAAAAATATACATTGCTGCCAGTGTCGCAATAATAGGAAGAATTCCAAGCGCTGAAATCAAACTTCCAATGATTCCACCACAAAAGATCCCGATGACAATTCCTAATACGATGGCAAGTAGAGGATTCAATTCTGGATTATGACTAACAACCTGTGCCACGACCATTCCTGACAACGCCAATGTAGCTCCTATTGATAAGTCAATCCCCCGTGTTACCAACACGAGCATCATTCCTACAGCCAAGATACTTAAAATCGCTGTATTGGTGAGCATATCCGTAATATTCTCTATCGTGAGAAAGCTTGAATTCCTCAATTGAACGACAACGGAAATGACTAAAATGAAACCCAGCAATCCTAATTCGCGGAATTTGGATAAATTGGCAAGGAATGATTTCTTCTCATTCAATCGTGGACCACTGTCAGTTTGTCGGACTACCGTATTTTGCATGTTTCTCACCTCTTTTCTTGTTAATAATCATCATCTTACGCTGGATATTTGACCGCCCATAGCCGCTTCAAGAATCACCTCTTGTGTAGCCTCCTCTTTATCTAGGATTCTTGTCATCCTTCCCTCTTTCATGACTACAATTCGATCACACATCCCTAGGACTTCAGGCATTTCAGATGAAACAAGGATAATGGCATACCCTTGATCGGCTAAGTCATTAATGATGTCATAGATAGCCGATTTAGCTCCCACATCTACTCCTTTGGTCGGTTCATCGAGAATAATGATATCCAGATTGGCTGTTAATAATTTTGCAACAGCTACTTTTTGTTGATTTCCGCCTGATAGCGATCTTGCTAGGTCGAAAATGCTATTCGCTTTTACTTGTACCTTTTCGGCTAGACTTTTGGCGACCTCTGCTTCCTTTTTTTCATCTAACCACCCATTCTTGGAGAGGCTTGTTAATGCAGGAAGGGTGATATTTTTCCCGATTCCCCAATCGAGAACAAGCCCTTGTAATTGTCTATCCTCAGGAAGATAACCAATTCCTAATTTCATAGCATCCTTCGGGTTTTGAATGGTAATTTCACTTTGCTTCAGAAAGACCTTTCCTGTATCAAACGGTTCAATTCCAAAGAGCGACTGACACACTTCGGTACGACCTGCTCCAACCAGACCCGTCAAGCCAAGTATCTCGCCTTTATGAACTGAAAATGAAATATCTGCAAAGTAGCCAATTTTCCCAAGTGCCTCCACACGAAAAACCTCTTCCTGAATTTCCGTTGTCTTCATTGGGAATACTTGAGTGATTTTCCTTCCCACCATCGCTACAATTAAATCTTCGTTAGATATTTCATCAACCTTCCATGAGCCGATATATTTCGAATCCCTGAAAACAGTTACTTGACTAGCCAGACGGTACATATCCTCAAACCGATGGGAAATAAAAATGATGGAGCTTCCTTGATCTCGTAGGCTTTCCGTAATTTTATACAATTCTTCACTTTCCCTTGCTGTTAAGGCTGCGGTTGGTTCATCCATAATAATGATTTTTGCTTCGGTGGAAATAGCTTTTGCGATTTCTACGATTTGTTGCTGTGCTACACTCAACGCACTCATTTCCATTTTCGGATCGATGTTGGATCCCAATTGTTCTAGAATCTTCTTTGCTTCAATATGCATCTCTTTCCAAAGTAATCTCCGGGTTCCCTTTTGTATTTTTTCATGCCCCATGAAGATGTTTTCTGTCACGGATAAATCCGGGTAATTAGTAACATGCTGATATATCGCTGCAATCCCAGCAGCTTGAGCTTCTCTTGGGTTTGAGAAATCTATTCTTTTTCCATTTAAAAGCATTTCTCCTTCATCAGGAGCGTGTACACCGGTTATAACTTTAATGAAAGTTGATTTTCCCGCTCCATTCTCACCCATTAGTGCATGAATTTCGCCAGGTTTTAATTTGAATTCTACCTGGTCGAGGGCCGTAACCCCCGGGAATTTTTTTGTGATTCCTTTTAACTCCAAAACATATTCAGACATCTGACCCACACCTTCCTGCCTGTTAGACTTCTTTATAATTAGCAGCAATTAGTTATAAAGTTATCCTTCCTCATTCTTCATTCTAGACCTAAAGTATGCGCTTACATTTAGCATAAAGAAAAACAGGAAATGTTAAAAGGAGATATCTTTCGGAATAGGGGGATTATTTTCTGATTATTTATTTTTTATTACAGATCAATTCCAGGTATAATGTCACATTCTTCCCAACACAAGTTCCCTACCTGAAAAAGCATGCGTACTTAACAAGTAAGTACTGAATGATTTGTGGGTCTTCTCATATATAGGCGGATAGGGAAAGTCTCGAAAATTTCTTCGAGAGTCAGAATGAAAATTGAGCCATTTTATAAAATTATTTAGACCTCGTACGGAAGTGAATCCTTTAGTATTCCGAATCGAGTAGGAGGAGGCTCCTAGCCTCCGACCTCTCCGTCTAGTAACCAATGGGAGTTTCACCCAAAGGCTCTCACAGAACCGTACGTGAACCTCTCTATTCATACGGCTCTTATCATTCAGCCATTAAGGAGTCATTCCAAGAGCCCAATGTTGAAACATTTTGGGTTCTCTTTTCGCCATTTTTCAGCACGTGTACGATGACCTCTAAACCTCTTAAATTTACACATTGCCCATTTGACTAATCTTCGATTTAGAAATCAATGGAGTATTTAACCGCTGACGGATTATACTTTATGAAATAATTCAGCCAACCTCTAACCGTCGAATTTATCATTTCCGCAATTATTTCAATTTTGCTTCCTGTAAAACGATGAATTCTCATCGCTTTTATTTTATCTCGAAAGGCTTTAGAAGAGCTTTTACTTACCGATGGCAGAAAATTGAACTGTAATCTTCCCAATCTATCTTTAATGAATAATCTCCGAAAAGTGTACCCTAAAAAGTCAAACTCCATGACTGGATATTTCTTTTTCCTATCCTTATCTTTGCAGTAGATAATCTTTTTTTCAGCGGGTGTATTTCAAGCTTGCACTCTTTCAGTCGTTGATTTAGATTGCCTAATATCTCTTTTGCTTCCGTTTCCGTCTTGCAATCTATTATGGCATCATCCGCATATCGCTCAAACGGTGTGTGAATATTTGTTCGTACCATCCACATATCCAAACGCATAGTGCATAAATAAGTTCGCAAGAACAGGACTTATTATGCCCCCTTGCGGTGTCCCACTGTTTCGTTCAATCTTATGACCTTTTGAGTCAATGAATGGTGCATTGAGCCACCTTTCTATATACATCAGTATCCACGACTCTCTAGTGTGCTTTCTTACCGCCCGCATTAGTAATTCATGATTAATGTTATCGAACAGCCTGGTGTCCTTGTTTATTAGGGCGAAATCCATAGCTATTTTCCGAAAAGGTTGAATCATATATCTTGGTCAATATCTGGGCAATCACTTGTTGAATGAAGCGGTCTAGAACGGTCGGGATACCCAATAACCGAACTCCACCGTTTGGTTTCGGGATTTCGATACGACGGACGGGTTGTGGTTGTTAAGTACCCTGTAGTAGGGATGTTTTCATGCTATGCCACGCCGTTACGAGGTGCGGTCTCAGGTTTTGAACTTGCATTCCATCGACACCATGGCTTCCCTTATTTCTCTCTACACGCTTTAATGCTTGTATTAAGTTTTCCCTCTCTAGTACCTGTTCCATTAACATCGTTGATATCCTTTCTACGTGGATAAATGGTCTATTTGTGCCTTTATCTGCTCCGCCCTTTTGAAGTTCCCCGTGTATTCACCACTTCTTCCTTCAAATATGTTCCGTTTGGAATTGTTTGCTTCTTGCAAGATAACGAACGCCTAGTATTTATCCTCCTTAATCTGTTCGGTCCTTCCTTATCTTCTCGAGTAGACAAGTACTATGACCTCTGCTGACTTCTGATGACAGCCAAGTTACTTGGCTGTCATCAGATCTCCCCGGGTAAGAGTGCAATCTTTCCCTCCATCTATCTGCTTCATTTACTCTGTACCACCTTCGGCAGTATGGACTTTGTTTTGTTTTGCAAACTCATCCAATGGTACCTAGCCTTATATGAAGTTCGTGTTCCTCAGACCTGAGGTTTGCCGCTTGCTTCCTTCAGATTCCACCTACTGCCTTCATGGTTCGGGACTCACACCCTATAGATTGCACCCATGCCGGGCACACCAAAAAATAGCAGCGCCCCCGTATAAGCCGCTGCCAAATTATAAAATCGTAGTTTATAAATGAAGATTGGACGATTTGTATTTAGAGGGTACTTCCCCATAATATTTTTTAAATAGCTTACTAAAGTATTTGGTATCGTTATAACCTACCATATGAGAGATATCATATATTTTAAAATTGGTCGTCACTAACAACTCCTCTGCTTTTTCAATCCTAACCCTTGTCACATAATCGAGAACCGTTTCCCCTGTTTGATTTTTAAAATATTCGCTAAAGTAGGTTGAATTCATATAGACCTGTTTGGCTATCTTTTCAATGGTGATACTTTGGTCTAGATTTTTATTGATCCAACTTTTAGCAGCATCAATTTGATTCGATTGTTCATTTTGTTTTTTTTGGATAATAGATAGGATGCCCATCACTTCATTCATCCAGTTTGTTACCTCATATTCCAGTTCCTTTAAGTCTGCAGCCTTTTGGGTTAAATCCATGATTTGTTTCATCCATGAATCCTTTTGAAAGTTATATCCCTTTATCATTAAAAGATGTGTTATCTGAACAGCAAGCTGTCCGATTCCATAATTAATTGCCTCTGGAGTCTCTAATTTTTTCAATTCTTCGAAAAATACTCCGAGATGTTTTCTTGCTTCACTAAAATTATATCCAGTCAATGTCTTAATATATTTATTTACAGTAAACTCGAGATGTTTGCCTTCTGGCTTTTCTCTTTTTCCCGACACCCTCGAAGTCATTAAGGGGAATTGGTAAATTTGATTTCCTCCATAGATTAAGCGTAACTGGATGGCACTAATCAATTCATCCCTTTTGCTTTGCAAGAGTGACAAATCATCAAAAATAGTACTCATAGCAACGGACATCGTGAATGGTGTGTATAGACTAATCTTCGTTTGAAGTTCTTTTATACATTGATGATTTAACACGGCTAAATTATCCTTTGTTTTTTCCAACGGATGATTTACTAAAAACCAGAATGACGAATGATTCCCCCTCCAGAGCCAATGCTTTATATTTTCCTCTTTGAAAATCTGCTCGGCCCATTCGTTGGTGATATTTTCCACAGCAAAAATCCAAGTATCTCCTTCACCTTTTTCAAACCCTCTAGTCTTAGTTAAAAAATGATCGATATTTAGATAAGAAAGGATATAGTCGCCCCCAGGAAAATCCCTGACCCAATCCAGCATGGAAAGGTCCGTATCCTTCTGCCAAAAGGCATTATTCAGTTTATATAGCTGTTCAGCATGTATTAATTTTTCTGTGTTTTCTTTAATTTCACCTAGTTGGAGCCGTTGTTTATCATTACTTTCTATCTTTTTTTGTATGACCTTCAAACGTTTGCGATATTCCTCCCGGTCGATGGGCTTAATTAAATAATCTGTCACTCCTTCACGAAGAGCTGCTTGTAAATAATGAAAATCTTCAAAACCGCTTATGACAATCGATTCAAAAGATAAGAGTTTTTTCATTTCCTTAATAAGTGTCAATCCGTCCATCAAAGGCATCTTTATATCCGTAATTAAAAGATCAAATGCAATATTTAAGGATGAAATGGTTTCTAAGGCTTCCCGGCCATTCGTGTAACTTCCTATAACTTCCCATTCATCTCCACAAGAAGTAACTAATCTTTCAATCCCCCTACGGATCCTATTTTCATCTTCTACTATGATTGTTTTAATCTTCCTTTTCATGTTCGGCTTCTCCTTTCTGTAACATGTGAGGGGAAATGATTTTGGGAATGATTATTTTCACTTCTGTACCCTTGCCATATACACTTACGACCTTAAGGCCGAAACCTTTACCAAAAGTTAACTTAATTCTTCCATGGACATTAATTATTCCAAATTGTGAATCACGGTCTGCCATAGGGTCTGATAATAAGGAGTTCAGCAAAATCTGTAGGACTTCGTCTTTAATTCCCGGTCCATCATCCTTGATTGTAATTAAAATCGCATCCTCCCCTTCATGGAAATAATGTGTTATATGTATGTCGATGTGAACGGGCTTACCCTGTTCAACTCCATATTTGATGGCATTTTCCACAATAGGCTGAAAGATAAATTTAAGGGTGAAGAAATTGTCTGTTTGCAAGTCAGAATGAATGTCAAAGATTAGACGTTCTTCATATCGGTATTTTTGTAGAGTCAAATATCTGTTTATTTGTAAAATTTCCTGTGAAATAGAAACCAACTTTTCCTTGTTGTTCAGTGAATAACGCAACATCTGGCCTAGAATCGTGACCATTTGTACCGCTTCGTCATTATCCCCCTCCTCTACCGACATACCGATGGTTTCAAGTGTATTGTACATAAAGTGGGGATTGACCTGTGTTTGAAGTGCATTTAACTGGGCTTCTTTCTGGCGAATTTCTATCTGATAATTCTTTCTTATTAAATCTTTGATTTTCCAAATCATCGAGTTGAAACTTTTGGCCAGAATCCCTACTTCGTCTTTAGTCTGAATAGGCAAGTCAACATCGAAATCCCCTTTTTCAACTTTCTTCATCAGTTTTGTTAGTTGATGTAGGGGACTTGAAACGTTCCATGCCAAAACAATGGATACAAGGGCACTAATTAAAATGAACACAATGAAAACAATTATTGTACCATTGCGAACACTGTCCGTTCTTTCTGTTAAATATCCCATTGTGATACTGTATCCTAATATCCAATCTGTCTGTTCGGATTTATAGATGCTTATTAACTTATTCTCTGGAGCATTTAAAGTCCGAAAACTACCATTAATGGAAGGATAATCGTCAAACTCAGAGAGAGTAGTGGATATTAAATCAACATTAGAATGATAGATGATTCGTCCATTATCATCCATAATCCACCTTTCGGATTGATGTTCAGCATCCATCTTATCTAAAATGGTTGCTAAAGAAGTCATTTCTACCGCAATAAATATAGTCCCTAAATTTTTTCGATTATCGTAGTCTATCAATTGCTTCATGATTAGTATATAAGGAGGGTTTCCTTCGAATTGAAGGGAGGTCTCATGAGGTAATATAATTACGTCTTTTCCTTGTAAATCCAGATCTTGACCATATGGAAACGATTTGTTTTCATACTCGAAATTCATAAACGGTATTTTCGTTTGGTTAAATAGCCTATTCTTCGATAATAGAAATACGCCAAGAATATCCTGACCGCCTCCGTTTATATATGTCTGGGATAAATAGTTATTAACCAAAAATTCATCTTTTAAGATGGATGATTTATTTTGAAGGGTATCCTTTTTTAATACTTCTATTACTTGATTGGAGTTATAGATGAGGTTAGGAAGCTGTTTCATATCCTCAACTTCTTTATTAATATTCTCTGTTGCCTGTTCAAGAATCCTCGGAAGGTATCCCCCAACTTCCTCTTCAATCGATTTCGTATATTGGTTATAGGCAATGAACCCCAATGAAGCCATTGGAATGACCGTCAATAGTATATAGGAGACGATCAGTTTATTACGAAGACGTAAATTTTTAAAAATATGTTTGTTAAAAATCATATTGGTCCACATTTTCCTTCGTAAAATCAATGGGTTCACCCATAATGACCATTTCGCCCAATAGCTGTATTTTACCGACACCAGCTATCTCCTGTTTATCATATGGATAAATCCCTTCATTAAGATTGTTTGCAATTGCTACAGTTAAATATCCCAATTTCTTCGGGCTCCATAAAGTGATTATTTGAGCCGATCCATCTTTTAAATAATCGTTCATCGAATTCGGAGAAGAAAGACCCACTACGGATACTTTCCCACTTTTCTTGAATTCCTTCACCGCTTGTGCTGCTGCAGGAGGACCAACAGAAGAATTCCCAATTATCCCTTTTAAATGGGGATAATTGCGCAGTAACTTCTTAGCTTGCATATATGCTTTATGGGGATCATCATCCGTTGCCACAATTTCCACTAAATTCATATTCGGATAATATTCATCAAGTTGAGTTTGAATCCATTTCAACCACTCATTCAGGTTTGAAGCCGAGTAAGCTCCCGTCATAATGGCGAAGTCACCACTCTCCTCCGTATTCCAAGCGAGTATATCCATTAAATGTCTCCCTAATGTTTCAGGATTCACCATATTGACAAAATACTCTCTGCCTTCAGAATTGGTATCGGCATCCCACGTTATCACTTTAATAGATTGCTTTTTTGCCTTTTTCAAAACCGGAATGAGCTTTTGCGGATCATTCGCTGACACAGCAATTACATCGACTTTTTTGGTGATCATCTTTTCAATGATAGCGATTTGCTGATTGGCATCGGCTATGACCGGGCCTTCATAAATAACATGTACATCTAGTGCTCTCGCCGCCTCATTAACTCCTTCCTTAACTGCATTAAAATAAGGGATATTGATGACCTTAGGGATAATGGCAATGGTTGCCTGCTTCTCTTCTTGCTTGCCAATCGTTTCTTGAGCATTCATATCTTGTTTATAAATAATTCTATAATTAGTGCCATCATGATGAGAGCAAGCGCTTACAATCAATATAATTGAAGCCATAAAGACTTTTAAATTTTTCACCATTATCTTCCCTCCCCTTACATATTACATTTTATCGATTGAATTAAAAGAATATTCAGTTCTTTATAAGAGTAATCAGCTATCTAATTAGCAAAATAACCTATGTCTCCATAGGTCACTTACTAGCTTTCAATATGAACGTATGTATAGGTCGTTGAAGAACCAACACTAGTTTATCAACTATTTTGGTTACCCTTTATGTACCACTTTAAGATTGAGATTTTTCTCGTTTAACTCATTGCTATATTCTTTAGAAAGCTTTGAATCTGTTATGATTTCATCAATGTTATTGATTTTTGTAATTTGAACAAAAGTACGTACCCCAAATTTGCTGGAATCGGCCAATAAAATGGTTTTATCTGCAATTTCAAGCATCTTTTTCTTCAATAAAGCCTGCCACTCATTCGAATCGCTTAGTCCTTCTTCTAAATGAACACCTTTACAGGAAATAAATGCTTTATTTACAAAGTACTTTTCCAATGATCGTTCCGCTAGTGGGCCAGCAAACGAAAGTGATTTAGGTAACAGCATTCCTCCAGTGGATATAACCTTCACATGTTCTTTTTTACTTAATTCCATCGCTACTTTTATTGAATTGGTTATCACTGTTAATGGCATATCCTCCAGCTCTTTAGCCATAAACCATGCAGTTGTACTTGCATCCAAAACAATTTGATCTCCTGGATTAATCAATTTAACCGCTTCGATTGCAATTGCCTTTTTCTCCGAAGCATTGAGAATTTCCCGCTCCGTATAAGAAGTTTCCGAGCTATTTTTCTCTAAGCTGATTGCCCCACCATGGCTACGGCGCAACAGCTCTTCCTTTTCCAATTTTTCAAGGTCCCTTCGAATCGTTTCTTCAGTGACTTTAAAGATGTCACTTAACTCAGATACTCTTATACTTAGTCTTTCATTGACGAGTTCTACAATCTTCCTTTGTCTTTCCGCTACAAGCACTAAAATTATCCTCCTAAAATAAAATACTTTTGTTCATTCAGTTCTTCATTCTTCTCTTTCTTAATCATATCATGCGGCACTCACCTTTTGAATACTTCCGGTAATTATGAATTCAAAAATAAACAAAAAGACAGAACCTCGCTTTCAACTTTACTTGCCTATTCACCTGAAATTCCTTATCTATCGAAGATTTCTTGCTTCTTTCTATTTCTGTCTATAAAATTTAAAGATAAACGACAGGTCCATTAATCGTAAAGGGGGATTTGCAATGGCAGATATAAAGAAGGAAATAGTGGATGCGATCAAGCAATATTCAACGATCATCATTCACCGTCATGTTAATCCAGATCCGGACGCCTTGGGATCACAAAGCGGACTTCAACATGTGATAAAGCAATCCTTTCCAACTAAATTCGTTTATGCAGTAGGGGAAGAAGTAAATCGGCTACAGTTTATTAGTAGGATGGATGTAATCCCCGATGATGCTTATAGAGAGGCATTAGTGATTGTGTGCGATACCGCTAATCTTTCACGGATTAGTGATCCGCGATATAGACAGGGGAAGAAGTTGATTAAGATCGACCACCATCCCGACTATGAATCCTTCGGTGATCTTTCGTGGGTGGACTCCTCTTACAGCTCAGCCAGTGAAATGCTCGTTGACCTGTGCTTGGATTATCCGGATGACCTCAAACTAAACAAGGAAGCAGCAAGATCATTTTATACCGGCATCATTGGTGATACCAGTAATTTTCAGAAAGGCGCCATCTCTCCTGGTACCCTAAAAACCGCCTCGATTTTACGGTCTTATAATTTTCAGCCAGAAAGAATTCACAACCTCTTGAATATGAAAACCAAGCATTCTTCTCATCTCCAAAGGGATATACTGATGAGCTATATAAAAACCGATAAAGGAGTAGCCTACTTCGTCATGACCGAGGAGATATTAAACAAGTTTGGGATTGATCGAACAGAGGCTGCGAACTTGGTTAACACCCTTGCCACATTAAGAGGAGTCAAGATTTGGGTGTTCTTCATTGAATATCCTAAGGAAATCCGTGTCAGGATCCGTTCAAGAAACATTCCGATCGATTCAGTTGCACGCAAGTTTAATGGGGGAGGACATCCCTTTGCTTCAGGGGCGACCATCGGCTCTTGGGAGGAAGTTGATCAAGTCATTCAAGATTTGGACCAAGTTTGTCCATAAGTTGTACATATAAATTACACAAATAATGCCCGAGCCAAAAGGCCCGGGCGTTATTTCTCTATTTCGAAACTTCTTCAAGCGTAGATAAATCGATCAACCCTTTAATGTCAGCGCTAGGAATGTACCCAGCTTCCTTGCTTATATCTGCCATTTCCTGAATGACTTCTTCATTAACATTCGTTGTCACTTCCAAGCGTGAAAAGGCAGCGGCCACCTCTTCCTTGCTTAATTCTTTTCCTGTCAATTCCTTAAGGTGCTTGATGACTAGTTCTTGGCTTTCTTCAGGATTGTTTTGAATGAAATCAACCGCTTTTTTGTGAGCTTTCAAGTAAGAAGCGGAAAATCCTTTTTTATCCAAAAAGTTTTGGCTCGCAGCCACGACGGTATTTGGTGAATCCTTGCCCCAAGCGAACTCATCCCAATTAAGTAATAGCTTCCCTTTTGCTTGGTTTTCCAACACATATCCCCAAGGTTCCTGAGTAGCAGCGGCGTCCACTTGTTTTTGGACAAAAAGCGCTGCAGTGTCAGCAGGTGCTGACGCAAATAACTCCACTGAACCACCATTAGTAGTTGGTTTAAGGCCAACATCTTTGAGTGCCTTTCTAAGCATCACGTCCTGCGTGCTTCCGATGACAGGTATTGCAACTTTCTTACCGTCCAGATCTTTTAAATCCGAAATTTTACTGCTTCCAGCCGACACAAGAACGGCACCACCATTTACAGCTCCTGAAATCAGGTGATATTCCTTATTTTTCACATAAAAGTTAAGTAACGGACCAGGACCGGTTGTTCCGACATCGATAGCTTTTGTAGCCATAGCTTCCATGAATAGCCCGCCATTGGCTACCGTTTTGGTTTCGATCGTAACATCCTTACCGAATTCTTCTTCAAAGAACCCCTTTTCAAGAGCAATGATTGTTGCACTGTGAGTCAAGTTTGGAAAATATCCGATTTTCACCGTTTGCTTTCCAGAACCTTTCCCTTCTTCTTTATCCGAAGATTCTGAACATCCACTTACTATTCCAATGAAAAATACGGACATAATAAGGGCAAATAATATTTTTTTCAGCATCTGTCTCTCTCCTCTTATTCTATTATTTTATTAACCTATCGCTGTACTCCCCATTTAACCTGAACGTTCCGTTCCAAACGGGAGAAAACAACGTTGTCTACAATGGTCCCAATGATTGCAATGATAATCATGACGGAAATGACCAGGTCCATTTGACCGAGCGACCTTCCCATTTCCAGTAGCTGTCCGAGACCTCCGCCTCCGCCTAGTAACTCACCTGCCATTAATGCACGCCAAGAGAAGGCCCAAGCAATACGTAGACCGGATATGATTTGTGGAACGGAAGCGGGCAGGATCACTGTCCGCAAGAAATGAAATCCGGTTGAACCGTAAGTTTTGGCCACCCTCTGATACAACTGAGGAACATTTTTGAACCCGCTTGTTGCATTGACTGTCATCGTCCAGGTCGCACCAATCGTAACGATGAAAAGGATGGAAAAATCATTCAATCCAAACCAGATAATCGCTAACGGAAACCACACGATGCTTGGTATTGACTGTAAGGCCGTTACAACAAAACCAAGCGTATCTTCAACAAGCTTATAACGCCAAATGAAGTATCCTAATATTAGACCTATAACGATGGCGATGGTGAACCCAATCAAGATGCGACCCATGCTTTTACCGACGGCGTCGATGATTTGCCCACTTATTATTCCATTAAATAATGTTTCAAGCACCTGCGTCAGGCTTGGAAACATGAAATCCGGGAGGCTGGAAAGTCTAGATGTGACTTCCCATATCCCCGCTATCATCGCGATGAATATGATTCGTCTTAAAGCTGTAATCATTCCCCATTTCCTCCTTCAGCACTTTTTCAATTTCCTCCTGTAAAATCGATAACACCCTTTGTTCGGTATTCAACGTTACACTATCCGGCATTACCCCATCTTTCATGGAAGGAACGGAAATAGTTTCTTTGATTTTTCCAGGACGGGTTGCAAAGACAATGATTTTCTCAGAAAGCTGAACCGCTTCCCGGATATTATGGGTGACAAAAAAGATCGTCACTTTTGTTTTTCTCCAGATTTCGAGCAATTCTTTATGTAATACCATCCTCGTTTGCTCATCAAGTGCCGAAAATGGCTCATCCATCAATAATATATCCGGTTCCATGACAAGTGCTCTTGCAATGGCAACCCTCTGCTTCATTCCTCCTGAAAGCTGATGTGGATAAGAATCTACATAGCGGCTAAGATGAACCATTTTTAAAATATCCAGTGCCTTAGCTTTTGCCACATCTTTCGGCATCTTCTTCAACTTCAACCCGTACGTTACATTTTCAAGTACCGTCAACCAGGGGAACAACCCTGCTTCTTGAAACACGACCACCCGTTCCGGTCCCGGCTTCGACACTTTTTTCCCTGCCACCCGGATCTCACCTGTATCTGCTTTATCAAGTCCGGCTATTAAATAGAGGAGTGTCGATTTTCCACAACCTGAAGGTCCCACGATTGAAACAAAGCTTCCCTTTTCGACTTCAATATTTATATCATCAAGTACCTTTATTCTTTCTTTCTTTTCATTCATGAAGCTTTTTTCAATTCCGTCTACTGTTAAATACACTGAAGACACCCCACTTTTAAATCACTGAATGACTTAACATTATTCCTTAATAATGATTAATCCAATCGTTTTTGTCAACAATAAAAATGCAATAATTCTAACTTATTTGTAATTTGATTCCATAGCGCAATTACTGGAGATATACTACAATATTACATATTTTAGTAAGAATCATAACTCTCATTTAATCAACAATGAAAAACCAATCTTATCATGATGAAAAAAGGGTATAAGACTATTTCGATATAATGTTTTTCAACAACTAAATATAAAGAAAAGGTTTCCGAATGAAAGAAACCTTTTCTTTATATAAGGGATGGATTTGATTTAAAATAGTCTGCTTCCATATAATTTGTCTTTCATTTTTTGAGTCCTACGATGAAATGGCTTCTTCAGGATCACACCAAGAAAGAGAGTAATCACAATGAAGAGGAACAAAATCAGAATATCCTTTGTAGCAGTGGACCAGGTGATTCCTCCGACAGATTCACGAAGTAAACTAACGGCATATGTAAACGGTAAGAAAGGATTGATATGTTGAAAAAAAGGAGGTGTCACTTGAACGGGGAAAGTCCCACCGGAACTTGAAATCTGCAGGACCATCAAGATTACACTTATCCCTTTTCCCACATTTCCAAGAACAGAGACAAAAGTGTATACCAAAAGCGTAAATACTGAACTAATCAAGACCGAAAACAAAATATACTCCCACTTATCCGCTACATAAACATCCAGAAGTAGTATATTGCCTATGGAAACGATTAATGCCTGCATACATCCAATAATCAAGAAAATCAGGTACCGTCCTATATAAATTTGATAAGGACTATGGACTTTTTGGGAGACATCCACACTTAGTATGGAAATTAATACGGTCCCCCCTACCCAAAGCGAAAGTGCTGTGAAAAATGGCGACATAGCTGATCCATAGTTGGGAATGGGAAAAAGAGTATGTTGTTTGAGAAGCACCGGTTCTGAAAAAAATTCGCTTTCTTTCTCCATATCATTACGTAAAAAACTAATGACCTCCTGCATATTATAACTCTTGTCTATCTCTCTCAGTTTATTAGCAAGATTTCGAATTTTATTTTCTACCTCTGGAAACTTATCCTGTAAGTTGCTGATATCCTCAAACCGGGTCAATAAAGTTTGATTGCTCTCTTCTAATAATGCTTTAACTTCTGGTAGGGCTTGGCCCCCTTCTTGTAGGGATAACTTTACTTTTTCTAAAAGCGCATAGGCTTCATTCGCTAATTTCCCCAATTTCACTCCTGTATTATCGGGATAATCCCTTTGTAATTCGGTCAATATGCTATTGTTACTTTCACCATAGTCAATAAGTGTATCAAATGATTGGGCGTTCAATGCCTGTAATTGTTTTGAGGTATTTTCACGCAACTCATTTATAGACTCTATTTCGGGCAGCAATAAATTCTGCTCATTGAATTGATTGACCCTTACCAATAGATTATGCATACTTTCTAGTACGTACATTTCTTTTTCGACCCTACTTCTCCCTTGGTCAAGTAGTTGATTCTCCTCATTACTTGATAGCTCGTGGTTCTTCAAGCGGTCGGCTATTCCTATAAGTGATTCATTATCGCTCTTCACTAAAATAAGGTTCTCATTCAAAGAGGGATTGATGGCATTGAACGCCTGATGGACGGAATCAGAATAAATGGAAACATCGGATACCAATTGATCTTTTTGTGTGGTGATATTTTCTACCGCTTTCAGGCCTTCATGAACCTTCAATATTATATCCTCAGCATGTGTCATATGGTTTTGAACCGTATTAAAATTTTGTTCAAGTTCTGGCAGCTGTCCTTCTAAAAAATACACCATATTCTTCATTTTCTGTATCGTCGGAAGCTCGTTCTGCAACGTGATCCCGAGTTCATTAAAAACGGAAAGTATACTTCCACTAGCCGTTTTGACGAAGCTTTTGCTTACATTGTCCACAATGGCATTGGCCCCTGCAGCCGTCATTTTCGGTGCGATGCTATTGATTTTCTCATTTACATAATAATCAATTTCGGCCTTAGTGGGGTCCTCTGTCATGATTGTCGCAATGCGTTCTGAAAAGTTTTCTGGAATAATGATAGAGGCGTAATAATCACCCTTGTTCACTTTAGAAACCGCCTCATCCTCCGTCGTAAATCGCCAGCCTAGGTCTGAATTTCCCTTCAACCCTCGAATCACTTCTTCACCAATATTAAGCGAATGACCATTCAACTCCGCTCCTTTATCCTTATTGGAAACGCCAACAAGGATTCCTTCCGTATTCGCATATGGATCCCAGGAAGCAAGGATATTAAACCAAGCATAAATGGAGGGAATCAACATCAAAAAGATGATAATGATGCACACAAATAAATTTTTATAAATACTTTTTACGTCATCCATGAAAATTCCCCAAATCTTTAACAAGGCAAACCTCCGCACACTATTTTTTCCATAGTATAAGGGAATGAAGGTCTTTCGATACTAGCAAACATATCCATCGTTTTGATCATAAAAAAATAGCTGTCAAATGACAGCTACCGGTTTGTCGACAAAAGGGCATCGCCTGTTTTTTTAAAAAGTCCCTTAAATTAATCCACCCCATACCTTTCTGTCCGCGTAACATACTCAATCGTTTCTTTACGCTTCCCTATATAGATTTTACTTGATGATCATGCTAAGTGGATTGGAACGGAAGGTACGAGACTCCTGCGGGAAATGCTCGTCTAGGGGAGACACCGCAGGCGAAGCCAGAGGAGACTCCCCTACCGCCCGCGGAAAGCAAGTGACAGAAGTGGAAATCAACGTCCACATTGTTCAAACAAACACATTTTTCATCAAGTTTGTCTTCAGTCTAATAACTGTTTAAATGACAGCTACTTTCTACTTCTCTCCTATTAAAGCAAACGTATACTTCGTCCTCGTAGAGTATACTTCATTCGCTTCCAATATGGCAGAGGGAAAATCGAGCGTATTTATCATGTTTGGTGGCGCCTGTGTTTCCAAACATATGCCTAAGTGCTTTTGCGATGGCACTCCCCTTATTTGAAAATCAATTTCAAGTGAATTTCCGGAATAAACCACAACACACGGTTCGTCCGTCTCCACTTGGAGCATCCTGCCGCTTTCAGGGTCCCGCAAACATATCTCATTTTGGTTGTTAGTTGTTAAAAGGAAAGGATGGTCGTATCCCCCACCAACCAGGTCGATTTGTGGATCATTAGAATCTAAACCATCACCAACTTGCTTGCCTTTCCTAAAATCAAAAACGGTATTTTCTACAGAGATCGCCTTTCCAGTTGGAATAAAAGTAGAATCAAGTTCTAAGAATTGATCGCTTTTCACCATTAACTCATGTGAAAGAACCGTTCTTTTTAAGTTACCGCTTAAATTGAAATAGGAATGATTGGTTACATTGACTATTGTCTTCTTATCGGAAATACCCCTATAGGAAATAATAAGCTCATTCGCATCATTGATTGTATATATAACTTGCATCTCAAGTTCACCTGGAAACCCCTCTTCACCATCCTGACTTTTATGGGTGAAGGTGATATGTACCCCATTTGAGTTACTTTCATAACTAGAGTCCCATACTAGGTTGTGAAAGCCATCCACCCCACCATGAAGAGAATTCCCACCTTCATTTTTGGCTAATGTATATGCCTTTCCGTCCAAAGTGAATGCGGCATTTTTAATCCTGCCGCTTGTACGCCCTATCACGGCACCAAAGTACTGGGAATGGTCCTTATATTCCTCAATCGTATCAAAGCCTAACACAACATTTTCCTTCACACCGTCTTTATCGGGAACGATGATTTTTGTAATGATACAACCATACTCAATACATGTAAATTCCATACCCGCTCCGTTCATGACAGTATAAGACTTAACCATCTTTCCATCTATTTCCCCGAAGACATTCTCGATTACTTCCATTTTCGCCCCCCACTTTCACAATCAAGTTCATTTTGTTCTAGTTATTTCGGAAAATTTTCAGCTCTTCGTTCAATTCCTTTGTTTGCACATACACCTTTTTGTACACGTCAAATAACCGGAGATATTTTTCTACATTAGCGGCTATTGGCTCATAGGTTTTATCCACCGAAGTGAAGACCTCCGCACATGCCTGTAAGGAACCATACCAGCCGCTGCCATAAGCGGCAAGCATTGCAGCTCCCACGGCCGGCCCTTGCTCGCTTGATAATTTAACAATCGTCGCATTGAAAACATCCGCCTGCATTTGAAGCCAAGTTTCGTTCCTCGCCCCTCCACCGATGGAAATGACCGTATCGATTACCTTTCCGCTTTTCCTGAAAATGTCGATGGATTCATTCAATGAAAAAGTAATGCCTTCAAGGACGGCCCTTGCAAAATCAATCCGTTTATGAGAAGAATCCATGCCGATAAAGCTTCCGCGAATAACAGCATCTGCATAAGGTGTTCTCTCGCCCAAAAGATAAGGGGTGAACAAGAGTCCATTTGCGCCGATTGGAACGTCATCAAGGCCATCAAGGAGCATATCAAACCCTTCCCCGTTAGCAAAAGTCTCCTTAAACCAGCTTAGGCTATGCCCAGCAGACAGGGTCACACCCATCGTGTAGAAAGCATTTTCCTCTCCATGGTTAAAGTAATGAACTTTTCCTCCAAAGTCACGATCTCCTTTTTCTTCATAGGAAAGCACCACTCCGGAAGTACCGATGCTGCAAAGGGTTTTACCTTCGGACAGAATGCCCGAACCGATTGCACCGCAGGCATTGTCAGCTCCTCCTGCGAATACTTTGGTCGTTTTCGCCAAACCTGTTTGGCCTGAAAAGTCTGCCGTTATTTCACCGACACATTCACTCGATTCTACCAAAGGAGGACAAAGCGCTTCGTCAACACCGACAAGAGCACACATTTCACCGCTCCACCGTTTTTTTGCTACATCCAAAAGAAGCGTTCCGGCAGCATCCGAGTAATCACTTTGAATCTTTCCTGTCATCACATAACGGACATAGTCTTTTGGCAGCAAGAAAACAGCTGCTTGTTGATAGATTTCCGGTTCATGCTGTTTAACCCAAAGCAATTTCGGAAGCGTGAAGCCTTCAAGTGCCTGATTCTTCGTAATTTCCAAAAGCCTTTCTTCCCCAACATATTCATATATTTGTTGGCATTGTTCCGTCGTTCTTGTATCATTCCATAGAATCGCATTTCGAAGGACATCCCCTTTTTGGCCCAATAAGACAAGACCGTGCATCTGTCCGGAAAAACTGATTCCCTCGATATCCGCTACATCCCCGACAAATCCTTCCACTAATTCCCTTAGTGCCTCTGTCGTCTTGTCCACCCAATCCACCGGGTTTTGTTCACTGAATCCAGATCGTAACTGGATAAGAGGGTAAGACTTCGAAATCTCTTTACATACCTCTCCTTGCTTGTTCATCAAAAGAACCTTGACCGCACTCGTCCCCAAATCCACACCGATGACATATTTCATGCTCCACCATCCTTCATCCATTTTAGAAAAATGTGCTGGAAATCCTATACGGACCCAGCACACAAATCAAATATTTCCTTCTATTAATCAAGCAGATTTCATCCAGACATTTTCCATGTCTTCCAACGTCTTTCCTTTCGTTTCCGGTATGAATTTCCATACAAAAATTGCCGAAAGGACACTCATTAAACCATAGAATCCATATGTTAAAGCACCACTGTACTCCATCATCATAGGATATGTGGCTGATATTAAATAATTAGCGATCCATTGGGCTGCAACAGCAATGGCAACCGCCTGTCCTCGAATTTTGTTCGGGAATATTTCTGAAATCAATACCCAGCAAATAGGTCCCCACGACATCATGAATGAAGCCGTATATATAATGATGAATACTAACGTGCTAATTCCAATCACATTGGCGTACGCCATTCCCGCTACCCCGAACATGCCTATCGCCATTCCTATGGAACCGACTACGAGTAATGGTTTTCGTCCCCATTTATCCACGGTCATGATAGCAATCACAGTAAAGATAACGTTTACAATTCCCATGATGATGGTTTGCATCATCGACGCATCTTTACCTGCCCCCATGCTTTCAAAAATGCGCGGTGCATAATACAATGCAACGTTAATCCCGACAAATTGTTGGAATACGGATAGAAGGATCCCAATGACGATTACTAGTTTACCGTAAGATAATAATCTCCCACTGGATACATTCACCGTTTGTTTAATTTCATTAAAGATGGATTTGGCCTCAGCAGCCCCATTAATCTTCGTTAGAATCGCCAGCGCTTTATCATTTTGATGTTTCAACGCTAAATATCGTGGCGTTTCTGGAACAAACAGCAGGAGCAGACCAAACAATAGAGCCGGAATCGCTTCTGAAGCGAACATATATCTCCAACCAATATCGTTAATCCATTCCACTGACTGGCCATTTGCGATGGCCCAGTTAACGAAGTAAACGACCAACATCCCTAGAATAATCGCAAATTGATTAAACGATACCAATTTACCCCGGATATCTGCTGGAGCAATCTCCCCTATATACATAGGGACGATTGCTGAAGCCAGACCCACTCCGATGCCGCCTATAATCCGGTATACGTTAAACGTGAGTAATAACCCTAACGTCGGTTCGCCTTTTGTAAAAAATAAAAACTCCGGATAAGCGGACCCTAAAGCAGAAAAAAAGAATAACAGAGAAGCAAGGATCAATGAATTCTTACGCCCGAGTTTAGACGAGATCATCCCGGACAGCAACCCTCCGATAATGCACCCAATCAATGCGCTTGAAGTCGTCGCCCCGTGAGCTAAAGACCCCATGCCTAAACTCGTAATGAAGTAGGCTTCCAGGGACTTTTCCGCCCCTGATATTACAGCCGTATCATATCCAAATAGCAATCCACCAAGTGCCGCTACTAGTGTAAGTGAAAAAATATAAAGTGAGTTACGATTTTTTTTCATAGTTTTATAGAGTCAGAATAAGCCCGCAAAAGAAAAGCGCCAAGGTACCCAGCTGTTTCTTTTCTTTCCACCATATACTCCTTCTCCATACTCCCCCTCTAGTTGAATTAGAATATATGACCATGAAGGAATCTAAATCGTATGCTAGTTCCTCCCTTCCCATTCATCTTTTATTCTGCAATTGCCTTAAGGATGTATTTGTTCAAAATGCCTTTTAAGTATTCTTGTCTGCCCGATTTATTTTGGATTTCACCAAGACCAAGTGCATAGTCTTCCAACTTACGGAAATCAGTTTTCCCTTCAACGATCTTCAAGCCGATTCCAGCTGTATAGCTGCTGTAACGGTCCGCAATGAAGTCTTCCAACACTTTGTCTTCGAGTAACTTTTTAGCGACCTTAGTACCAATCGCAAAGCTATCCATCCCTGCAATATGGGCGTGGAATAAATCTTCATACTCGAAGGAACCACGTCTTACTTTCGCGTCAAAGTTTAGCCCGCCCGTTCCAAGACCATCATTTTTCAGGATTTCATACATTGCCAACGTCGTTGCGTAGAGGTCAGTCGGGAATTCATCGGTATCCCACCCAAGTAGTGAGTCCCCTTGGTTCGCATCGACGGAACCAAGCATGCCATGAGTACGGGCAACATGCAATTCATGTTCGAATGTATGTCCTGCCAAAATGGCATGGTTCGCCTCGATATTGAATTTGAAATGATCTTTTAAGCCATACGTCTGTAAAAAGGCAAGACCCGTCGCGACATCAAAGTCATATTGGTGCTTCGTCGGTTCCTTTGGTTTTGGTTCGATCAAGAACTGCGCATCAAAACCAATCTCTTTAGAGTAATCAAGGGCCATATGGAAGAATCGGGCCAAATTATCCAATTCTAACTTCATATTCGTATTAAGAAGGGTATCGTAGCCTTCACGTCCGCCCCAGAATACATAGTTTTCCGCACCTAATTCCTTCCCTACTTCCAATCCCTTTTTCACTTTCGCTGCCGCATAGGCAAATACATCCGCATTCGGTGAAGTGGCTGCACCATGAACCCAACGGGGATTAGAGAACATATTCGCCGTATTCCAAAGTAATTTTGTCTTGCTAGTCTTCAAGTATTCCTTGATCATGGCCACAATTTCATCCATGTTCTTATTTGTCTCTCTCAATGTGTCCCCTTCAGGAGCGACATCGACATCATGGAAGCAAAAGAATGGAACATTCATTTTTTCATAAAATTCGAAGGATGCTTCCACACGTGCTTTGGCAAGGTCCATTCCCGTAAATTTATTATATGGACGAAGCATTGTTGGTTGTCCAAATGGATCTGTGCCATCTGCGGTGAATGTATGCCAGTAAGAAACGGCGAAGCGCAAAAACTCTTCCATGGTCTTTCCGTTAATCATTTCTTTCGGGTTATAATATTTAAAGGATAAAGGATTCGAAGATTCTGAACCTTCGTATTTTACTTGGTTGATAGTTTCGAAATAACTCATATTAGTATTTCCTCCTCAGATAAAATGAATTTGGAATCGCTTTCATTGCTCATGAAAATAATAACAGCAATAACTTAGTTTGTCTAATGAATATACTAAGTTTTTTTGATTTTTTTTGTTATAATAAAACTTACCTAAAATCCATTGTTATTAAAAGGAGGTAGAAAGATGACCTGGAACCAGCAACTGATGAAAGTGAATAACAAGCAGGCCATTTTAGAAACCATCCTGGAACGTGCACCGATATCTCGGGCAGACATTTCGCAGCATCTCGGACTCACGAAGGGAACTGTATCTTCTCTCGTCAATGAACTGTTGGAAGCTAATCTTGCCTTTGAATCAGGTCCCGGAGAATCCAGCGGTGGAAGGCGCCCAGTACTATTATTGTTTCAAGAAAAAGCCGGTTACTCAATTGGGATAGATCTTGGAGTAAATTATATATTAGGGATCCTTACTGATCTCAATGGCGACATCGTAAGTGAAATCAGTAGAAATACGAATAACGCAAACTACCAAGAAACGTTTGAGCGCATGAAAGAAATGATTCATTCTTTCATAAAAACTGCCCCCGAAAGCCATTACGGAGTGGTTGGAATCGGAATTGGCATTCCTGGGATTGTTGATAACGAAGGGGAAATTCTGCTTGCCCCGAACTTAGGTTGGAAGAATGTTGACCTAAAAAAAGAAATGGAAGAAGAGTTTGGTCTCCCTGTGATAGTAGAAAATGAGGCAAATGCCGGGGCCTATGGAGAAAAGAAATTCGGGGCCGGCAAAGACCACGATCATCTCGTATATGTAAGCGCAGGTATGGGCATCGGGGTCGGCATTATTCTGAAAAACGAACTGTACCGTGGAGCGAATGGGTTTTCAGGAGAAATGGGCCACATGATTATTGATGTTCATGGAAAGCCATGCACATGCGGAAGCAAGGGTTGCTGGGAATTATACGCATCCGAAAAAGCATTGATTGACCTGGCATCTGAACTTATCCATCCAGAAGGAATCACGCTCGAATCACTGACTGAACAGGCCAGTCATAGTGAGGAAATTAGTAAACTTTTCAAAGAAATCGGGCATTACCTCGGAATTGGCATCAGTAATATTTCCAATACGTTTAATCCACAGCAGATTATCATCGGAAATCGCTTGGCCATGGCCAAGGAATGGTTGAGGGAACCTATCGTCGAGATTGTCGAAAATCACGCCCTCAAGTTCAATCAAGAAGAATTGCATATCAGCTTTTCCGATTTATCTTCCTATTCCCCTTCATTAGGGGTTTCTGCTCATGTGATCGAAAAATTCCTGAAAACCAACTTGAACCAAAAAAATCAATAGGTTACATGAAACAAAAAAGGTGATTTTCCCGCTAGGAAAAATCTCCTTTTTTGTTTCATTTCTGTTCAATCACGCGAATCAATTCCCTTAAATAATCGGGAAGATCGGGCGGACGTCTGCTCGATACCAGGTTGCCGTCCACCACAACAGGCTCATCCACCCAATGCGCTCCAGCATTCTCCATATCATCTTTAATGCCAGGTGTACTGGTCACATTCTTACCTTTCAAAATACCTGCTGAAATCAAGACCCAACCTGCATGACAAATTTGGCCGATTGGCTTCTTGCTTTCTTCCATCCTTTGTATCAGCGAAATCACCTCAGGGAACCGGCGGATCTTATCAGGTGCCCACCCTCCGGGAACAAGGATCGCATCATAGTCATCAGCTTTAACGCTGCCATAATCAAAATCCGAATCGGCTGGCACACCATATTTTCCAATATACGTTTCATTTGCCTTTTCACCGGCAAGATGGACAATAGCTCCTTCTTCCCTTAAACGTAAAATGGGGTACCAAAGCTCCAAATCCTCGAAATCATGATGCACAAGGCTAATGATTTTCGTTCCCTTTAAGCGCATAATTCCCTCTCCTCCTTTATTAGTTCATTTGTTACCTATAATGGAATCCTTCCCTTTTCTACTGTCTCGTACACTTTTATCTCCGGATAAACTTCTATCTATGAGTTAATAAAAAAACTCGGTCCCATAAAAAATAGGAACCGAGCCTTTTTTAGAAAAACGCTATCTTTTTATTGTTCAATTTTCTTTCTGATTACAAGCCTACTCTATACCCTTTCAGCTAACCCTGGACTTTCCCATTAATGACCACACACTTCCCGTTTGTAGGTTGCTTCACCATCTTTCCATCCTTGATGTGTACAGTGTAAGTATTATTGACGTTAGCATCTGACCTTGCTAGGTCTCCTGTTCTTGCTATGATATTTTTGACACTTTCCTTCCTCAGATTATTCATAATTTGCTTTTTCCATTTTTCCCTCTTGTCATTTCGATTATTTTTATCAACCATGAGGATCCCATCCTTCTTGTTTGATTTATTTTTCTTTCTAATATCAGAGTATTAAATTCTTAACCATTCTGTTACCCATAGGCTTTTCCTTTATTATTTTTATTTTGATTTCTTTGTCAGAGGATGGTCACAAGTAAAATTGAAACTGAAAAAATCAAGGTAGTCTTTTAATTTTAGACAAAAAAATGGTGAAGCATTGTCTCAACAATGCTTCACCATTTTGATGACATGTAAGGGGTTCGAAGCAGCAATCCCTTCCCTATCAACTTTATACGGTATAGATATCAACAAAACTCTTTAAAACGAATATAGTCAAAATCAATATGTTAGCAAATATGTGGGCTCAGCTGATCTGCTACAATTAATTTATGTCCTTATTCAACTATCCTGCCTATAGCTTCAAAGCAAAGTGCTATAAGTTTTTTACAATATTTTTACTTTGTTCCACACCTGCTCTAATGGCTGCCCACCTAAAGTGGCTTGATTCAATAATTCTTCTCTTGTTCCAAAAGATTGTAGATCCACATCGGTTTCTCCACCGAACACGGAAATATGCCACAAATTAGAATGCTGATTGATATGATAAATCTCATCTTGATAAGCAAAGCTAACTCGTTTGTCCTTTTGTAAATCCTCTTTTAATTCTTCATACGAATAATTCATCTTTTCGATAATCATCTCTGCATACATTCGTACATCGCTATCGGAATCATTCTTGAAAATCTCTATAAAAGTCTGGATGGTTTCATCATCTAATTGATAACTTAAAGTGTTCCATACATTATTAGCAATGCCATTTCTTATATGGTCATCAGGATGATTGCTTAACTTTAAAAATTGCTTACTCACCCATTCAACATCCCGTTCAAATTGCGAAACATAAATGATAGCATAGAATAGTTCTTCTACATCATCTTGTTGTAAAAGGATCTCAAAATCATCCTTACCATAATGTTTCATTAGAAAGTCATCATCATCTTCTTCAGGGGGTTCAAATTCTTCCATATACAATCGTTCTAAAAATTCATCAAACGTATTCGAAATTTTTATAATCGTTTCGTCTTCGTTATCTACATACACAATGGAAGGGTTAGAATCAACATTTCGATAATCAAAGGCAACCCAAGTATGTCCATCTCCATTAAACAAAATCAGTCCTTCGGGCATTTCCCATTCTTTAATGAGATATTCACTATCTAATATGCTGTTTTTTTCACCTATCCCAAAAATATGATCTACGCGAATATGATTTTCTGCCCACGAGGTTGGAAAATCTATAGGATACGAGTTAAAGTTAGTAAATCCTCCATTCTGTTCTTTGAGGATATCTATATAGGAAGGCGGTAATTTTACTTTTAAATCTTGTTCAGCTTTTTCTACCATTTCATCTGTTAACGGCTCTAACTTAAAATAGTCATCCTCTTCTTCCCAAAAGACACTTGCCATTAAATCACTTCCCTAATATATATATCTATTTGAATGAGTCATCCATATTGAAATCCTCGTCTTCCAAAAATAGATTCCTGGAGGCTTCTCAACTAAAAATTTATATCTACAGCTCGGACAATTATACCATAATTTTCTAAGGACTCTTCCTACAAAAAAAAAGACTTCCGCTTTTACATAAGCGAAAGTCTTTTTAAAGGCTTAATCTTCTCCAATTATTTTAACTTCGGTTTCAAGTTCTACATCAAATTTAGATTTAACGGTTTTTTGAACGTATTGAATGAGTTCCAAATAATCGGTGGCTGTAGCGGATCCTACATTCACAATAAATCCAGCGTGTTTAGTTGAAACCTGGGCACCTCCGATTTGCTTACCTTGTAACCCGCTATCCTGAATTAATTTACCTGCAAAATGACCAGGCGGCCGTTTGAAGACACTTCCGCAAGACGGGAACTCAAGTGGTTGTTTAGATTCCCTCTGGAAAGTTAGCTCATCCATTTTACTTTTGATGTCTTCATATTCGCCTTTCTGTAATAAGAAAGTAGCTTCGAGGACCAGTAATTTTTCTTTTGAGAAGCGGCTAGATCGATAACCCAATTCTAGCTCATCCTTATGTAAGGTCTTTAATTCTCCCGTATGCGTAATAACAAGAGCATCTTTGAGGACATCGGATATTTCTCCACCGTATGCTCCTGCATTCATATAGAGGGCTCCTCCAACCGAACCAGGTATCCCACAAGCAAATTCCAAACCTGTAAGATGATTCTCTAAAGCATATCGTGAAGCTTGAATAATAGCTGCTCCACTTTGAACGGTCAGTTCCTCACCGTTGGTATGCATACTATCTAGCTGAATAAGGGTCATTACAATTCCCCGGATGCCCCCATCTTTAATAATCATATTCGACCCATTACCTACGATTGTTAACGGTATATGATGGTTCTCCGCATACGTATAAATAGCTTGGACCTCTTGATAGCTTTTAGGTGTGACGAAATAATCCGCTTTACCGCCTGTTTTAGTAAACGTATAGTTATGTAGCGGTTCATTCATTTTCACATTACTTGGATGAACAATCTTCTGAAGGTCTGAAAACGTTTGTGTACTCATTTATATAAACTCCCATTTAAATATTTTAGAAAAAGAGGACCGAATGATGCAGTTCCCCTTTGTAAAACTAATATGTTAGATGTTTCATTATATTCTTGGAATGTAGGGAAAACAATGATTAAGTTTTAGTTTTGACCTGCTAATAACAAAAAAACGGCAAAAACATTGTCTCTACAATGCTTCCACCGTTCTGATGACCTGTGAGGGATTCGAACCCACGACCCCTTCCCTGTCAAGGAAGTGCTCTCCCACTGAGCTAACAAGTCGTATGTAAAATGGGCTTGCTCTATTACTTAAGTACATAATTTATTATAAGTTTTTTTCAACAAAAGTCAACGAATTATTTTGAAAAAGTTTTCCGTGTACCATTTAAAAAAGCAATAAATATAAAAAGAACAAACGTTCGTTTTTTTATTGCATACCGAACGAACGTTCGCGTATAATATAAACAAGAAATAATGGAAATGGAGGTTAACGGAATGAACTATATCATTCGTAAGCATATGGACGAAGAGATTCCTATGGAAATCATTTACCTTTCAGAAAGCGGAAAGATCACGCAGCGAAGAATTGAAGTACTTGAATTATATCCAGGTTATATTCGTGCCTTTTGTTTACTGCGGCGAACAAAACGAACATTTAAAATGGATAATATTCTTTCTGCCCGCCTTATTAAGTCCAGATATGGGAGGTCAGGATGAGCCTTTAACCCCCTAACATATCGCTTTAGGTCCCGAGTTTATCCGATTAACTCCTCTTCTTCCTGAATATCCTTCTCCTGCTCCGTTAAAGACTCTTCGTCATCTCTTAGACGGTGAGCCAATCTTGATGCGGCACTTGCGGCTATGCTTGCAACGATATCATCCAGAAATGTATGCACCACTCCCTCTTGCTTCTTATCTAACTCATGAATGACACCGATTTTATTTTTATCCAAATGCCCAAAGGTTGTGACGGCAATGCTACCGTATCCGAGTACCGCACCAAACGCTATCGTTTCATCCACACCAAACAGCCCTTCATCAGATTCAACAATGGATTGTAACGGTTCCGAGAGCTTCTTTTGTTCTGCGAGTTTATCAAGTTCAACACCGACTAATATAGCATGCTGAATTTCTCTTTTTAGAAGCACCCGCTCGACGCTTTTAATGCATTCCTCCCGTTTCAAGTCAGCTTTGTATGGGAATTGCAATTCATAGACAATCTCCGCAATAGCTTCGACACTGACACCCCGGTCTATTAATGTTTGCTTAGCCGCTCTTGTAACTTCTCTGCTATGGACGCGTACATCTGCCATTTTATCTGCCTCCCCATTTATTTTTTTATATCTTTTCATTATAACATTTTATATTTTAAATATTTAGAAAATAAAACAAAAATTCACTTTTCCCTATCCTTCATAGGAGAAAAAGAATCTAGGCTATGCTAAAATAACTAAGTAAGGTTAATATTCAATATAAATCCATAGAGGTGCGGGAAATGAGTTTACGCAAAGGCACGATAAAAGAATATATGTTTAGAAGTGAAGCATTATCTGAGGAATTAGAGCTACTTGTGTATTTACCGGCTAATTTTTCACCACTTTATAAATATACGCTCGTCATTGCTCAAGATGGTCGCGATTACTTCCAAATGGGCAGAATTGGTCGTGTGACGGATGAACTATTAGGAAACGATGAAATTGAGAATGTTATAATCATCGGTATTCCTTATAAAGATCGGTTTGACCGCAGAAGGAAGTATCATCCTGATGGAGAACAACACGACGCCTACATACGTTTCCTAGCCCATGAACTTGTTCCGTTTTTAGATGAGGAATTCCCAACCTATCAAATGGGGCATGGCCGGGCATTGATAGGGGATTCTCTTGGCGGTACAGTTTCTTTACTGACCGCACTTAAATATCCTCATACATTCGGCAAATGCATCATGCAGTCACCGCTTGCCAATGAAGTTGTGATGGATGCCGTCCGTAATTTCGAGGAACCTCATCTACTTGAACTTTATCATGTGATTGGAACAGAAGAGACCGACGTTCCAACAACAGATGGGAATCGGGAAAACTTCATCGTACCCAATCGGGAATTGCATAACTTACTTAATCAAAAAGGGTTCACTTGTTTCTATGAGGAATTTGAAGGTAATCACACTTGGAAGTTTTGGCAGGCAGATTTAAAAAGAGCCCTTTTAGAAATGTTCTAAAGTATTACATTAGGCTATAAGGACAGACTCCTTGACCTAAATATTCAAAAGATTAAATCATAATCCTAGGAGGCCACAATATGAAATATGGTGTTGCAATTTTCCCTTCAAAAAAACTTCAAGATTTAGCAAACTCCTACCGAAAACGGTATGATACGAAGTATGCTTTTATTCCACCACATCTAACACTTAAACAACCGTTTGAAGCGACTGAAACGGAAATTTCCGCAATTGCAGAACGGTTGGAGGACATTGCACGGAAGTTCCAGCCTTTCACCTTGAATGTTACGAAAGCGAAATCTTTCCAACCCGTCAGCAACACCATTTATTTTAAGGTAGAGATGTCCAAGGAACTTGAAGGGTTACATGAAATCCTTCATGATGAAAAGTTCTTCAAAACTGACTCCGAACATGCTTTTATTCCACATATAACGATTGCACAAGATTTATCGGATAATGAACATTCGGATGTGTTAGGCCAATTGAGCATGCTTGATGTAAGCCACGAAGAGGAAGTCAAAAGAATTCATTTATTATATCAACTGGAAGATGGTACGTGGACCGTATATGAAACATTTCGTTTAGGAGCTGAATAATTTCGTGTTTGTAAAAATTGTCGAGAACGACCAAGAACGTGAGTATGCTTATACCATTAGAAAAAAAGTTTTTGTCGAGGAACAACATGTCCCACTTGAAGAAGAGATCGATCAATATGAAGAAGATTCCATTCACTTCGTTTTATATAACGATGAAGAACTCCCTGTCGGTGCGGGTAGATTCCGGATTATAGATGGCATTGGTAAGGTTCAGCGCATTTGTGTACTTCCACCGGCCCGCAAGACCGGGGCCGGTGCCATGGTCATGAATGCCATTGAACAATATGCCGTTTCACAAGACATCTCCCAACTGAAGCTAGATGCTCAATTGCATGCCATCCCCTTTTACTCAAAATTAGGTTATGACATCATTTCCGAGGAATTTATGGATGCTGGCATTGCACACAAGACGATGATTAAACAGATTTCATAATAAAAAACGCTGTTCCCTTTGATTTCGCTAAGGGAACAGCGTTTTTTTTACCTACCCATTTATTATAAAAAAACAGTTCCGTTCTATGTCAATCTCTGCAAATGAACATAGTCTATATATAGAAAGTAAGAAGGAGGGAAAATTTCATGAGTAATGAATTTAATTTAGAGGAATCACAAAAAAGGCTAATGGAATTGCTTGTTTCACGGACTATGAGGAAGCATGGCTTCAAAAAAGATAAAGTCGATCTGACCGAAAAAGAGAGAAACAACCTTAAAGAGACCGTTCGCTATTTACAAGAACAGTCTCAAATTCTCATCAATAAAGAAAAGAAAATAACCGAACATGACGTCAACCCAGTCACGAATTCCTATCAAACTAAGTACAAAGATTCCAAAGAACAATAACATCATTGTTCTTCATCTAAAACCTTACTTGTCGATAAGACAGTACAAATAAAACATGACTGAGCAGCTCTTACATTTCATCCCTAACATATTAGCTTCGTTAAAAATTACTTTCACTAAACTTAAAATTTTCCTTACTCACAAAAAAATAAACGATTGAAATGATTTATTCGTCCAACCAGATTTATCATCTACGCATATTTTAATAGGGAGTATATATCCTAAGGAGGAAAAATGACATGAACCAAAATGTATATCGTAGCAATTGTAATACACACGAAGGCTCTGACAGATCATGGTCAGCCCTAGATTCTAATTCCAACCATCCACTAACTGGATTTTGCGGCAATGATGACACACAGATTGACCAAGAGGCAAAACAGGATAATTCACAACTCCAGCTTTCTGAAGAACTCATTTACATTAAAGATTCTTGTAATGTAAATATCACTTCTACAGATGTAAAAGCTGCACTTTCTTTACAAGCGGCCCTCCAAGCAGCAATCGCAGTAATCGTCAGCATTTCCATTGCAGATGCCGATAATGCTGATCGCATTACCCAAGAGTTGATCCAATCTTCTAATGTAAAACAAATCACTCGCCAAAAAACAATTGTAGAAAACAGCCGTGATATTGAAGTGACAACAACTGATGCTCAAATTGCTCTTAACATTCAACTTTTACTACAATTGTTACTAGCTCTAATCGTTGAAATCGACATTCTTTAAAAGAAAGCACAAAAAGGACACTCTTCGTGTCCTTTTGTATTTTCATGGGAAATTCAAGCCATCTCGTTTACATACCCGCCTTTTCCTGTCATTTCTACCTGGATTTCTTCATGAGCCCTCATCATTAAATGATTCTTATACTTACCTGTACTTGAAGAACCATCCTCTTTCACGTTCGTGACTTGGTCAAATTTTTCGGACCGTTTCGTTTCGTCTTCTAGTACTTGGTCAAAACGAATTGGCTGAATGGGTGTCGTTCCATCAACGATTCTCGGTTTCCTCCCCGCTTCAACTGTCCGGTTCGCATATTGAATATACTCGAATTGTGTTATTGGCGCTATGTATCCCATTTATTAACCCTCCTCACATAAAAGATTCTCTTCCATTCACTTACCCACTTCAGAATAATATGAAACATCTTTTTCACATTCTTTTTTTCTATTTCTCTGGTAAAATGGAGATTGCCGATATTTTTTAATAGATTTGAGGTATCCATTTATATGAATCAAGCTAAATCAGGAAATGAAATCGTACATCTACTTACTGTTTCGGCTAGTGAGCTGCAGACACTTTTTGAAAAAGGAAAACGTGATCAGCTTTCTTGTGTCATATGTGATAAATCCGTGAAATTATTCATTGGGATTCATGAAACACCTTATTTTTATCACAGTGACCCTTCACGAACTGCTTGTGAAATGCCAAGTTTTATACAAAAAAATGAGACTAAACCTTTAGAATACATGGAACGAAACGGATTCAAGATGCCTAAATCACGAACGATTACAGAAACAAAGCCAGTCATCGAACCATTTTTAAAAAGTAGGACCATTACAGGCAATTCTCCCTTTTTAAATAAAACATCCGTCAGCACTGAACAAAAGGACCCCTACTTTCAGGAGCTATCTTCTAACGGGGTAATACTGGATGATGAACAGTTAAAGGCGGCCAAAACGATTGAAGGCCCCGTTCTTGTTTTATCCGGGGCAGGAAGTGGCAAGACCAGAGTATTGACGGTACGGACTGCCTATATGCTAACTGTCGAAAAAATTAATCCAAAAAGCATCATGCTTGTAACCTTTACAGCCAAATCTGCCAAGGAAATGCAACAACGGCTAATCAGCTATCCTTATATGACCCCTTCCCTCGTCTCTCAAATTGTTAGTGGTACTTTCCACAGCATTTTTTATAAAATCCTGATCTTTCATGAACCTGCAAAATGGCAACGGGAATTCTTGTTGAAGTGGAATTGGGAAAAAGAAAAAATATTGAAACAAGCTGGTCGGGAATTGGAGCTTGATGAAAAGGAATTCGCCTATGATCAGGCCCTTCAGCAAATCGGGCTTTGGAAAAACTCATTAATCTTTCCGGATGATGTCAAACCGAATGATGATTGGGAGAAATCCTGTCTATTCTTATATAAAAAATACGAAGCCTATAAAGAACAAACAAGCAAATACGATTTCGATGATATGCTAGTCGGTTGTTATGTATATTTGAAAAGCCACCCTGAATCGTTACTCAAATATCAGCAACGGTTCCGCTATTTTTTAGTGGACGAGTTCCAGGATATTAATAAAGTTCAATATGAATTGATAAAACTCCTTTCTGCGGAAACAAAAAATGTTTGTGCGGTCGGAGATGACGATCAGGCCATCTATTCATTCCGTGGTAGTGATCCGAAATATATACTGAATTTCAAACATGATTTCCCTGGTTCCCAAATTGTGAAGTTGACCGAAAATTATCGTTCCTCCCATGAGATCGTTGCGACAGCAAACCGAATGATAAAACGAAATCAGCACCGGATGGATAAAACGATGCGTGCCCAGCATAATCAGGGAAACCCAGCCGTATTATTTTATCCGTATGATGAAGAGTTAGAAGCGACGATGATCGTTACTGACATTCAAGAAAAGATTTCCAAAGGCGCCAATCCTGGTGACTTTGCCATCCTTTATAGAACGCATACGATGTCGCGTGCCATTTTTGAAAGGTTAGCTTCTTCCAATTTGCCCTTCGTGATTGAAAAGGATGCCGATTCCTTTTATGAACGCCGGGTCATCCATGGCATGCTTGCGTTCATGCGGTTAAGCCTGCATCCTCAGGATAGCAAGGCAGCTTCAGACGTCCTTTCTTCCTTGTTTTTAAGGCAAGGTGTCTTACAGGAATTAAAAGCACAAACCATCCTGCAAGATTGTGATTTCATTGACGCATTTGCCTTTGTGAAAACGGGTCATGCCTTTCAGGAACGAAAGCTAAAGGCGATACCTGCGCAAATCCGTTCTATTAAAACCATGTCTCCCCTTGTAGCCATAGAAATCATCGAAAAGGATTTGGGGTATCAGGAGTATGTAAAAAAACGGGGAAATGAAGCAAATCTTGAAAAGGGTTCGGATGATATTCGTGATTTGAAGGTGGCCGCAAATCGGTTCCCAACCGTCGCTGCCTTCCTGGACCATGTCGATCATATGACGGCCATGGTTCAGGAAGTAAAACAGCTGTCCAAGCACTTTAAAGATGCCATACAGCTCACGACGATCCACCGTTCTAAGGGCCTTGAATACCAGTCCGTTTATGTCCTGGCCGCTGTTGACGGCAGCATCCCTCATGATTTTGCCCTGGATTCATACCGAAAGGGCGATCTTGACCCACTTGAAGAGGAAAGAAGATTACTCTATGTGGCCGCGACCAGGGCCAAAAAGAACCTTTATCTCTCGGTACCACAAACGAGACGTGGACGGACAGCCCAGCCGTCACGGTTCTTGAATTTTTAGCGATACCAAAGAAAACAGGAGCCCCCATTTACTTTAGGCTCCTGTTTTCTTTATTATTTTTTATTCATCATATTGGAAATCGTCCCGAAATCCAGTTTATTTCCCTCTGCAACGATAGAATGTACGATTTTGTCTTCCATTTCCTTATTGACGGGTTTATTAGCGATTTGAGAAACCCGTTTAATGATAGTCCTAACCGTCGCTTCATCTTTAAAATTGGCACCTTGTAGGGAGTTCGCCAATTCCATTACATCCTTCATGTTTACTCCCGTTCTTCCTTCTATGTTTTTAAACAAATTATTATCCATGCTAAGCCCCTCCTTTTCTGTATCTATCTTATGGGGGAATCCGGAATTTGTGCAGGGACCATAAAAAAAGGGATAGGCTTAAGCCTATCCCAATTACTTCTAGCAGAAAGAAGCCCCTACAATAACTAGTAGGATGAACAATACAACGATCAAGACAAACGTGGAGCCATAACCGCCGCCACTGTAACCGCCCCCGCCATATCCATAGCCTTCATTACAACCGCCACATCCGTAGCCACCATAACCAAACATATACTATCACCTCGCTCTCAAATTGAGCTTACTGATACTATATGTAGGGTGGGACATTATGTATAGGCCATGTCCTAATCGCCATGCCTATTTCTTTTGAAGGGCTTCACCCTTTCGGTCTAAATACCAATGCCCCGATAAATCCGAAGATGATGGCCGCTGAAATCCCAGAACTTGTGATTTCAAACATGCCCGTTAGGACCCCGACAATCCCATGCTTATCAGCTTCTAACATCGCTCCGTTCACAAGGGAATTTCCAAAGGAAACAATGGGAATGGTCGCTCCGGCACCTGCAAAGTCTACAAGCGGTTCATATAATTCAAACCCACCTAATATGGCTCCAATGACTACGAATAAGCTCAATGTATGCGCCGGTGTCAGCTTAGCCACATCAAATAATAACTGACCGATGACACAAATTAAACCTCCGATGACAAAGGCCCAAAAAAACATTGCTAACATCTAAATCTCTCCTTTATCATGCATTGGTCCCATACTCAATGGCCACCGCATGAGCAATGCATGGAATGGTTTCTTTTTGCTGAACCGTTAACGGTGATAATAATGCCCCTGTCGCCACCATCAGAATTCGTTTATATTTTCCCTGACTCATCTCATTAAACAAATGTCCATATAACACTACGGCGGAGCAACCAGCACCACTGCCGCCTGCTAAAACAGGCTGATCTTCTTTATAAACTATCAGTCCGCAATCCTTGAATTTTTCCTGGTTGATCCTACATCCTTTTTCCGCTAACAGATCCAATGCGGTCGACCTTCCTATCTTTCCTAAGTCTCCAGTGACGATTAAATCGTAATCATCAGGAGTTAGCCCCGTATCCTCAAAATGAGATAAAATGGTATCTACTGCAGCTGGAGCCATGGCTCCACCCATATTGAAAGGATCCTTTAACCCCATGTCAATGACTCTCCCAATGGTGGCGGAAACGATATGAGGGTATGCCTCCTGCCTTGTACCATTGGGAGTCACCAACGCAACTCCAGCACCCGTTATCGTCCATTGAGCGGTGGGAGGTTTTTGTCCCCCATACTCCGTCGGATAGCGGAATTGTTTCTCAACAGCTGCATTATGGCTCGAAGCACCCGTCAGTATATAGTCTGCCCCTCCATAATTTGTGATGAAAGCAGCCAGTGCAAGGCCCTCCATAGAGGTAGAGCAGGCACCAAACAGACCAAAGTACGGAATTCCATTGCTCCTGGCAGCTAGGCTGGTCGGAGTGAGTTGGTTGATTAAATCACCTGCCAAGAGAAACTGTACGTCTTCCTTTTTAATTTTCCCTCTTTCCAATGCAATCTCCATTGCTTTTTCCAACAGATGACGATGAGCTTTCTCATATGAATCCTGCTCCATCCATAAATCGCTATACAGAATATCAAAGTCACCTGGAATATCACCGTTTGCTTCAAAAGGTCCTCCTGTTACCCCCGTACCCAAAATGATAGGTCTATTAGCGAACGTCCACGTTTGTTTCCCTTTTAACATTGGTCATCCTCCTATCATCTGTAAAATCGTTTTGATCAAAGCCACGACGAAAGCAGAAAATACACCAAATAGAATGACGGATCCCGCCAATTTGAACATATTGGCTCCAACACCGAGAACAAATCCCTCAGTACGGTGCTCAATGGCTGCCGAGATGACGGCGTTTCCGAATCCTGTAACAGGAACGGCACTTCCAGCTCCCGCAAACTGCCCGATTCGGTCATAAAATCCGAAGCCCGTCATTAAAAGAGCAAGAAATACCATAGTCGCAGTAGTTGGACTGCCCACTGTCTGTTCCGTAAAATTAAAGAAATAAATATAGAAATAAGAAATGGCTTGTCCAACCGCACAGAAAATGCCTCCGACAAAAAAAGCTTTCAGACAATTTGTAAAGACTGGCCTTTTGATTTCATGCTTGCCTTGAAGTTGTTGATATTCTTCCTGCTGAGGGGTCGTCTTATCCTTGCCGCTCATAATCTTGAACCTCACCTTCTATATAAGTTCTTTATGAAGTTCCACTATTTCCTTGAACTTCTTTTTCGCCTTTTTTTCTGGGACATCCTTTTCCTTAAGCAGTTCGTCCAACCTTACTGATTCCAGAAAGATTTTATAATCGCTGGAAATGATGAATGTATACTTTGGATACTTGTCTTCCAATTTTTTCGTTACATTTTTATCAATTTTTTTCATGTGAAAACGTTGTAGATGCTTAACTTTATAAGCAACGATGATTTTTTTTCCATTTTTCACAACAATCACATCGTAAATAGCATCTTCTGAACTCACCATCTCCTTGACTTTTGAAATGACACCTTTCTCATTTTCTTGATCTTCCCCATAGATGATGTCCATCGGTTCAGGATTCGTCCGCTTGATTAAAGCTAACCCTTCTGTTTTCCCATCTTCTTTACTACTGCAGCCTGTCAATAACAACAAGGCGGTTAAAAAAGACATGCAGCTTACATGTATAAATCTTCGTTTTCTGAACATAGAATCACATCCTAATTTAACGGTCTATTATTATCTTCTTGTTTTATCCCATTTTTATGAATGGTAGGATTAGGAAATGAAAAAACCTTTCCAGATTGGAAAGGTTTCTTTACTTAATATGCTCTATTGTTTTTATTCTTGTTACTTTTATTGCAGCCACAGTCCTTCTTAATTTTAATTGGCTGGTCTTTCTTGATTGGTTTAACGGCATACTGCCATGGGTTCTGTTTGTTATTCATTTGTGACCCTCCTTTACCATCTATACCATACTATATGATAAAAAAGACAAGTTGTACTCCGTCAAATATCCAAAATTCTGCTGATAATTACCTCGATTATGGATCCAATAGCGGCTACTGCAAGGATTAAAATCAGAACTTCCCCCATGAACACACGTTCAAGATATAGAAGGACCAAGAAGAGACTGGACCAAACACCTACACACCAAAAACAACTCAGCAATTGTCCGACCCACCCACGCAGTCCCTTATCTTGTGGAACTAAAAAAATTTCTGAAATCCCTTCTTCATTCTTTTCTTCTATTTCTTTAAAGAAAGGCCGACGCAAAGGCTCGGTTATTTTATCAAAAACGATTAAACGGGTCAGCCTGAAAGAAGCTAAACCTAACAGAAGGACGATTGTAAACTCAGACTGCGAGAGAAACATGTGTATTCTGCTCCTTCACTAATTGGAATCTTCGATAACTTTAGCATTTAGGATATCCGGCAACCTGACGAATCGAATATGATTCCCCCTTTTGATTTTTACTGATTCCCCCCTCATTCCCATTACTTGAAACTTAACCGTTTCACCATGTATGACTGCCTCGCAAACAGGCTTTGGATACCCTTTATGATTGGAAAGACGCGTAATGATTTCGCTTGTCGAAACCTTTTCCACCTTTCTTTTCTTTTTGGTTTTTTTCTTTTCCTGTGCAGGATTTTCGAGATTTTCTTCGGAATTTTCTACGGGGGCTTGTTCAGGTGAGTATTGATTCGTGAGTTTTTTTATTTCGCTTATTTCCGATTCTATTTCTTTCATCGCATCGTATACACCAAATTCATGTTTGATCTTTTCTATCTTTTCCGTCTTTTCTGTCGGTTCAACCTTTTGGTTATCTACCATCAAATCAGTTTTTTTTGATTCGGCATTTTTTCCTTTCTTCGTCCGGTAATCACTTTGCATATTCCCTCTTTGTGCCTTCACTTCCACCTGATCAACATATAATAGAGGTTTTGATTTTTTATCATTTATATTATCCGACATGCCAATCCTCCTTAATATTTCAGGATATCCACGGACTGAAGCTGCTCTATATGATATTTGACGACCTTTTTACCAAATTTATGCCTGATAAAAAGATTAGTTTCTTGTTTATGCTCCAACTTACCGAAAAGAGTCTGGCCATCGATGATGAATTTACAAACCGGTTTTGGAGCAAAGGCAGGCAGACGCCCCAATAACTCAACCTTTTCCTCCGTACTGTATAAGTTGCTTCCACTTTTGCTGATATGGTTTAAAGCCTTAACTGACGTAGTTTGTTTGGTTTGTACCCCATCGGTATAAGAAAGACGCAGTTTTTTAACGTCCATATTCCTTCTCCCCCTTCATTCATTTAACCAATGGTTTCAACAGAGGTTTCTGCCACTTTTTCAATATTCGCTCTATGTATCATCTATATGAAATACGATTTTTTTTATGCTTGTGCTATATCGTCCTTAACAAAATTGGATAATGATCTGCCACTGGATAATAAGGAATGAAATGGAGATAACTAAACGAATATTGATAGGTGAAGGAGTCTATGAAGATGAGTAAAAATGGGAAAATATCCACCGTGCAATTATCTTTGATCATCATGACGGCAGTCGGTTTAAAAAATCATGTAACGATCCTCCCTCATTTATTACCAGCCGCTAAGAGGGATGGCTGGATCACTGTCCTCATTTCCTTTTTCCTCATCTTGGGTTGGTGTGTGCTTTTATCCTATATTCATAAAGCAACAGACCATGAGAACATTTCCAAATGGGTCGAAATGAACGTGGGCAAGATTCCTGGGAAAATCTTCTCCATCTCTCTAAGCACTCTTTTCGTCATATTGGCGGCAGTCTCATTAAAGGAGATGGTGGTATGGACCAAAGTATCCTACTTGCCGGTTACCCCGCCCATTATGGAAATCATCCTATTCACGGGATTATGCTTTTTTCTCGCAAATACAAACATACAAACGATCGCCATCGTCAATACCTTCGTTTTGACAGCAGTTATCTTGTTCGGATTATTTGTGGCCTTCACGAATATTCAATTTAAAGATTATTCGCTATTAAGACCTGTTCTTGAACATGGGTGGAGGCCAGTTTTTTCCGGCATTATCTATCCTTTGTCCGGCCTAATAGAAATGATCGTCCTTTTGTTCATGCAGCAAAAAATTCATGGTCCGTTAAAATTCAAGGTTTTTTTCTTCAATGCCTTGATACTTACATTACTCATACTCGGACCTCTCATCGGCTCAATTACTGAGTTTGGACCGAAGGAAGCTGCCAGGCAAAAATACCCCGCATTCGAGCAATGGGGGTTAGTCACCTTAGGTCGCTTCATCGAACACGTTGACTTCCTGTCCATTTACCAATGGTTAACGGGTGCTTTCGTAAGGGTTTCCTTTTTATTATTTCTGGCGCTTGAGGTGCTTTCCATTAAAAAGAAACGGAATAAAACGATTCTACTCATCACTTTTTCCCTGATATTAATCATTTCCAATTCATTCAGGATCAGTGATATCAATCTATTCTTCATCATTAAAACTTTTGTCATGCCTGGAACTTTCTATTACTTTTTTATGGTATCCATTCTGCTGAGCCTTTTCATATTTTTCAAAAACCGAAGAAAAAGGAGGACCACATCAGATGTTCAACAAAAAGAAAAAGCAAGCATCCAATCCGATTGACCAACCCTCGGTGTCCAAAGAACCCCTTCGTACAGATGAAGAGTACTTGAAAGAGGTTTTCCGTAATTCCGAGGATGTTTTCTTTCAAACTACTTTATATCGTGACGATGCACCTGTTAAAGTCACACTGATTGGCTGTGAGGGGCTAATCGACAATGAATTATTGAATAATCTTGTATTCGAAAGATTAACTCTCTTTTTTCAGAAATTCGAAAAAGGAAAGGTCACTGTCGAGGACTTGAAGTCTTCCCTTCACCTCCCTCAATTAACGGAGCTGAATACAAAGGAACAGTTATTCGCCGACATATACTCGGGGAAATTGATCATCCATGTATTAGGTACCAACCGATTATTATCTTCCAATATTGCGAACCGACCGCAACGCAGTCCCGAGGAAACTTCAGCAGAAGTCACGATTAAAGGACCAAGGGATAATTTCATTGAAGATTTATCCATCAATGTCGCTTTGATACGAAAGCGGATGCGCACCAATTCCTTAAGTGTGAAGCACTTTGAAGTCGGTAGACGTACTCGGACCAAAATAGCCCTTTTATATATGGAGGATATTTCAGACCCCGATATGGTCAATCAACTTTCCAAAAATATCGAATCCCTCGATGTAGATGGAATCTATAGCGGTAATCAATTCATGGAATTGATAGAGGAAAAACCCGCAATCCTTTTTCCGAGACATCACTATTCGGGGAAGCCAGATTTTGCTGTACAGTGCCTGTTGAAAGGGAGATTATTGTTGCTCATTGATGGGGTTGCGTACACCATGATCACCCCTATTAACCTTTTTATCATCTTAAAGACCTCGGAAGATAATGAATATACGTCGACCTATGCTTCCTTTGAAAGGGGACTTCGCATCTTCGGGATCTTTGTCGCTGCGCTTTTACCAGGCTTTTGGGTTGCCATAACTACGTTCCATCAAGACCAGCTTCCCTTGATCCTTCTTGCCACTGTCGTTGAATCCAGGCGTGGATTACCGCTTCCTACAGCCTTGGAGGCCATAATCATGGTCATCGTGTTTGAAATATTCAAAGAAGCAGGTATGCGCCTTCCAAGTTCAATTGGACCGACTTTAAGTGTGCTGGGCGCCTTGATCATCGGGGACGCAGCCATCCGATCCGGTTTAACCAGCCCAGCCATGCTAGTCGTGATTGCAGGTTCAGCCGTAGCCACCTTCACACTCGTTAACCAATCAATCATAGGAGTCATCAGTTTGATCCGGCTTGTCTCGATTGCTTCGGCGTCCTTTTTAGGACTATTCGCATTTTTCCTTCTCGCTCTATTTTTATGTGCTTACGTGAGTAATATTCGGATTTTAGGTGTCCCTTACCTTGAAGTGACCGCTAACTTGAGCCCAACCAATATCTTTAAAACTCTTTTAAGGGTCCCCCCCACTTCCGATAAAAGAAGGCCAACCATCATCGCTACTAAAGACTCTACGAGGAAAGGCGATGATGAATAATAATGAAGTACAAGTTCATCCCAGTACTGGTGCTTGTCATCATTCTTTCTGGATGTTGGGATTCTAATGAACCGGAACGGCTCGTATATGCCCATGGAGTAGGAATCGATTATAAAAACGGCAAGGTCGTTATCCACCTTCAAATCATCAATTTACAAGGGCTCGCTAAAACCGAAGCGGGGGGTGATCCTAGTTCTTCAAATGCGAGTGATGTGGGTGTCGGAACTGGAGATACACTAGAAGAAGCAATATTCGATTTATATCATACATCAGATCGACGCGTTTATTGGGGCCATCTCTCTTTTGTCATTTTTTCGGATGAAGCCCTTAAAGCAGGGGGATTCAAAAAAACAGTGGATTTTCTAGACCGTTATCGTGAAACTCGGTATCGCATTTACTTTTATATGACGAAGGGATCCATTGAAGAAGCCATGTTAGTTTCACCAATTGAAAACATATCACTAGCATTTTCTAAATTAAGTGACCCAGAGGGAAACTATAAGCAAAGCTCATTCATCCCCCCCATAGATTTGCGGGAAATTATCATTGATATGGACGAACCATCTTATTTTGTACCCATTCCCTTCCTAAAAATTACAAATCAATGGAGCGGCCAGAAAGAAAAAAAGAAAGATTTGCTGTTGGATAGCATTGCAATCATTTCAGAAAATAAGATTAAAACCATTCTTCCTACCCGTGTGATGAAAGGCGGAAGATTAGTAAATAAAAACTTTGTTCGTGATAGTGTTACGCTTTTCCCGGGAACAAAACGAGATACTTCTGTTATCGTTTACGAAAAAAAGACGAAGATGACACCTGTTATAGAGAAAGATGGAAAGGTGCGTTTCCATATAAAAATGAAGCTTAAAGCTAGTATCGAGACGATGCAAAAGGATACATCATCTAAAGAATATGAAAAAGAATTAAAACGAATCCTCAAAAAGGAAATCAGGTATACCTATCAATACACGCAAGAAAAAAAAGTGGACCTGTACAGGTTTTCCGAAATCCTTTACCGAAAAGACATTAAAAAGTGGAAGGAAATTCAAAAAAATGGGGATATTCCATTAGAGGATGACACGATTAAATCGATCAAGATTGAAGTACAATTCCAAGATACCGGAAAGGATAAATTGACACCAATTTTTGAAAACCAAGAGGATAAGGGGCATAAAGATTAATAAAATTTTTCATCCATGTAGCAATCATAAGCAAATAAATAACCAGAATGCCTTTAAGCATCCTGGTTAAATGGGGCGTCAATAGATGAAATTGTCTGTTTGACCGCCCCCTTTTTATCATCCGATGACATGGTACCCTGAATCCACATGAATATTTTCACCAGTGATTCCGCGTGACATATCACTGAATAAGAAAACTGCAGTATCTCCGACTTCCTCCGGGGTTGTTGTCCGGCGAAGCGGCGCTTCTTCCTCGATTTTCTTCAAAATTGTATTGAAGTCACGTACACCTTTGGCTGATAGCGTACGGATCGGGCCAGCGGATATCGCATTGACACGAATGTTATCCTTGCCTAGATCACTGGATAAGTAACGTACATTCGCCTCAAGCGAAGCTTTAGCCACACCCATGACATTATAATTCGGCATGACCCGCTCACCGCCAAGGTAGGTCATTGTGACAATGCTACCACCTTCGGGCATGATCTCTTTCGCCGCTTTAGCTACAGCGGTTAACGAGAAGGAACTAATGTTGTGAGCAAGCAAGAACCCTTCACGGCTTGTATCGACGAAATCCCCATCCAGCTCTTCCTTATTGGCAAAGGCTATACAATGTGCGACACCATGAATGACGCCTACCTTTTCTTTAATGTCTGCAAAGCATTTCTCGATATCTTCGTCTTTCGTTACATCGCATTGCAGGATGATTGCGGGTTCCCCGTCCAAAGTGGAAGACAACTCCTTGACACTTTTCTCTGTACGTTCTTTCCCATATGTAAAAATTAGCTTGGCCCCCGCTTTATGTAAGGAACGGGCAACTCCCCAAGCAATGCTTCTTTTATTGGCAACACCCATAATAACAAACGTTTTTCCTTTTAATGAAAAAGTCATGCGTATGTGACCTCCTATTTTGTTACAAGTTATTAGTACCTGATACTAATTTTAGTATACCAAATATCAGGAAAGAAAAATACCGTTTTCTCATTTTAGAAAGAAGTAAGCGAAAGTCTTTCTCCTTCGCTTACAATAAATAGCCCATCAATAATGTGGCCAACCCGAAATAGATGAGGATACTGATGATATCGTTGATGGTGGTGATGAAAGGACCCGACGCAACGGCTGGGTCGATTTTCATTTTATGCATGAACAGCGGAACCAATGACCCTGCAAGTGTCGCAACGATCAATGTAATAAAAATGGAAATACCAACCAATAATCCTAACATGAAATCGTGCTTCCAAAAGTAGACAATACCAGTGATGACGATACCACATGTCAAACCAGTGATAAAACCAGTCCCTGCCTCCCGAATAATTAATTTCCATTTACTTTCCTCTTCCAAGTCACCTGTCGCAATTCCTCGTATGGCGACTGCAAGAGCTTGTGTCCCTGTATTCCCTGCCATCCCACCAATCAACGGGATAAACACGGCTAGAATAGCTTTCTGGCTGAGTGTCTCTTCAAATCTTCCAATAAGGCTAGCTGTCAATAATCCGAGGAACAGAAGGATCACCAACCATGGCAACCGTTTTTTCGCAGCGGAAAAAGCGCTCTTATCAACATGGTCAAGATCGGATACACCCGCTAATTTAGAGTAATCATCCGATGCTTCTTCGTCCATGACATCAATGATATCATCTACCGTAATGATTCCCAATAAACGATTTTGGAAATCGACAACCGGTACGGCGAGAAAATTGTAGTCCCTTATCTTACGGGCCACCTCTTCTTGATCCTCGGTTACAGGGACGGAAACAACCCGTTCATCCATCAAATCACCAATTAGAGCACTTTCTTCCGCTATGATTAAAGTCCGGAGAGATAAAACACCCAGTAACTTTTTCTCTTGATCCGTAACAAATACATAATAAATAGTCTCCGCTTGCGGTGCTTCCCTTTTTAAAATTTGCATGGCAGAACGCGCTGTTTCACTTGCCTCGATTGCAATGAATTCAGTCGTCATGATGCTTCCGGCAGTCGACTCTTCATAATGAAGAAGTTCTTGTATCTCACTGGCTGCCTCGTCATCCATAATCGTCAAATAGCTAACGGCTTGTTCATCGTTAATCTCGTTTAAAACATCAGCCGCGTCATCTGCGTACATATGGGAAAGCATATCTGCTGCATAGGTAGGATTCATTTCAGCTAACAGGTTTTCATATTCTTCTTCATCTATTTCAATGTTTTCAAAAAGATCCGCCATTTCTTCCGGTGATAAAAAAGTATACACAACAGGCCGGTACTCATCCTTTAAGCTCGTATAAAATTGGGCTTGATCATATGGATGCATATCGAGGAACTCTGTACGGAATTGATCTATGTCTTCTCTTTCTAGAGCTTTAACCAACAGCTCTTTATTCTGTTTATTGATTTCTCTCTCCTGCATTTCTTCCAAGGGTACACCTCCCATAACATATTTTTTTGTACTTAATATATTATTTTTTGAAATAATACTATACTAATACCATAAATATAAATAAAACAAACAAAGGACGTGAAGTATGAAGATCGATATCATCGGGGACATTCACGGTTGCTTCACTGAATTCAAGAATTTGACGATGCAAATGGGATATAGCTGGGATAGCGGCATTCCAGTCCATCCCCACGGAAGAATCCTAGGATTTGTGGGTGATTTGACTGACCGTGGTCCTGAGTCACTCCATGTCATTGAAGTTGTCTATGAATTGGTGATCAAGAATAAGGTTGCACTTTATGCACCAGGGAATCACTGTAATAAACTGTATCGGTATTTTTCAGGAAACAAGGTGCAAATATCCCATGGACTGGAGACTACCGTAGCCGAATATCAAACTTTGGGTAACCGAGAACAAAAGAAAGTCCGAAAGCAGTTCATGGAGTTGTATGAACAATCCCCTCTATATCAATTAATCGATGAAGGCCGTTTAATTATTGCCCATGCCGGCATTCGTAACGACCTCATCGGTCAATATGGCAATAAGGTAAAAACCTTTGTCCTGTATGGCGACATAAATGGTGCCAAGCATCCAGACGGCTCACCGGTCAGAAGGGACTGGGCCCAAGCCTACAAAGGGAAAGCCTGGATTGTATACGGTCATACCCCGGTCCCAGAAGCTAGATGTGTCAATCATACATACAACATCGATACCGGCTGTGTCTTTGGCGGTAAGCTCACTGCCCTTCGTTACCCAGAAATGGCGTTGCAGAGCGTGCCCTCTTCTTTACCTTATATAGCAGAGAAATTCAGGACTTCTTTTGACTAACCAAAAAAACTCGCCGGTTTTGGTGAGTTTTTTTGGTTTCATTTTTCTTATTCACAGCACACTGTTTCACTCGTATTCCCTTCTAGCAGAACCGACATATCCAGTGGTAGCTCTTCCTGGAATTTCAGTGTCTTTTTAGTAAAAGGATGTAGGAATTTCAACTCATAGCAATGGAGGGCCTGTCGGTCAATCCTATCTCGGTGTCCCCCATATAGGTCATCCCCTGCAAGCGGGTGTCCGATATAAGCCATATGCACCCTGATTTGATGGGTCCTTCCCGTTAAGAGTTCCAGATTAAGGACAGTATGATCTTCAGTACGGGCTTGGACGTCAAAAAGAGTGCAAGCATAACGGCCGTCATCCCGCACTTCACGTTCAATTATACTTGTCGATTTCCGGCCGATGGGCACCTCTACTTTTCCTGAAGCCCCAATACGCCCTTCCGCCACAGCTTGATAGCGCCGTTTCACTTGACCCAATTTTTGCTGTTCACATAAAAGGTGATGAATATGCCTATGCTTGGCAACCAAGACCAATCCCGATGTGTCTCGATCAAGCCTTGTCACGATATGGATCGTCGCCTGTATATTCATTTTCTTATAATATCCTGCCAATGCATTGGCCAGACTGCCATTCGGGTGTTCACGAGAAGGAATGGTGTTCATGGAATGTGGCTTCACTATGACTAACACAAAATCGTCTTCATAACGGATCTGAAGGGGGATGTCCTCAGGCAAAAGCCCTTCACTTCCTTGTTCAGGTGGAAAGATGACCGTGATGTTATCACCCATTTTTATCCGTTCCCTCACTGTCACTTCAAGACCATTGACCAAGATATACCCGCCTTTAAATTTAATATCCGTTAACGCCCGTTTTGAGATATCGTATTTGCTGAGGAACTCTCGCAATAAAGAACCAGAATCCTCTTCAGCAACCGACCAAGTTAAAGAAAATTTTTGATTAGACATATCGTAACATTAGCTCCTTAATTGGCAATGAATGAATCATGGACCCTTTTCCAGAAAGGAAACGGACGAAATCTTGCGAAACGGATCTTTTCATCCGCTACACGGCATTGAATGGACTTCACATCTTCTTGTAGGAGTGTTAAGTGGTCAATCGTGATTTGGAAATTGACGGCATTGACGGGCCGGAACATACAAGTATGATGTCCAGGCAGCAAAAGTGGCGAGCCAACCGTCCTAAATACCCGATTATTGATCGACGCCAATTCCGTAATCTGGATGGCATCAATCGAAGGATGGACAATTGCCCCTCCAAGAGCTTTGTTATAAGCGGTGCTCCCTGAAGGGGTAGCAATGCATAGTCCATCACCCCGGAATGTTTCAAAGTGCTGTCCACGAATTTCCACATCCATGACTAACGTGCCTTCAACACTCTTGACAGTCGACTCATTCAAGGACAAAAATCTCGTTTCCCGTCCTCCATGCTGATAGCGGACAATCGTTTCCAGCAGTGGGTATTCGACAATTTGAAAAGGAGTTTTTGCTAAAGCTATCACTAATTTTTCAATTTCATCCGGGGTCCAATCCGCATAAAATCCAAGGTGCCCTGTATGCACACCGACAAAGGCAGTCTTATCGAGTCGGTTCTTATAACGGTGAAAAGCATATAACAGTGTACCGTCACCGCCGACTGAAATGACTATATCTGGCTGATCTTCATCATAATCCAATTGAAAGTCTTGGAGATACGTTCTCATCCTTTGCATTAACGTATTGGATTTTGCATCTCCCTTTGAAGTAATCGCAAATTTCATACAATACCACCTAACTCATTTTGGTTTCTTCCTTCTTTACCCTTAAAGGTCTCATGAATCCTTTTTTCTTGAAAAAAGACGCTGTGCCTCCTGAATTTCCGTCCGAATTTGTGACATTTCTGCATCAAGTAGGAAAGCGGCCTCAGCAGCCCGTTTCAATCGTAATTGTATATCTTCGGGGAAAGCCCCTTTATATTTATAATTTAACGAGTGTTCGATCGTCGCCCAAAAGTTCATTGCCAAGGTCCTGATTTGAATCTCGGCTAGTATGTTTTTCTCGCCATGAATGGTCTGGACGGGATAGCGGATTACAACATGATAGGAACGGTAACCACTTGCTTTTTTATGGGAGATGTAATTTCTCTCCTCAACAATCTCGAAATCATTGCGGCTTCTCAAAAGATCAACAACCTGCGCAATATCATCGACGAACTGGCACATCATCCGAAGGCCTGCGATATCCTGTATCTCTTCTCCCAACTTATCGATGGGAATGTCCTTCTGACTTGCCTTATCCAATATGCTGTCGGTCGGCTTCACCCTGCCCGTTACGAATTCAATCGGAGAATGAATATTTTCTCTTTCAAACTGTTTCCTTAAACCCTTTAATTTAACCTTTAATTCTTCAACGGCCTGTATATAAGGCGCTAAAAAATCGTCCCAACTCTCCATTGCCACACCACCCACTTCTTTCGAAACGCCTGTTCAACTCTGGTATGGGCAGGACGATTCGAATCTTCTTATGAGATCCTCCAAGCAGTCCTGAAAACTGCTTCTCCCCAATATTTATTATATAAATATGTATAATTTTAACGTTGATAAATTCTGAACCAATCACTCATGCTCAATGTTTATATTTTATCATATTCAGCAATTGATTCCTAAATAATCAAGTACGATAATGAAAAATTATTAAATTCGATTTGACAGCCGAAATGGTTCTTATATGATTAATATAAAATAACTGCTAAAGAGGGATAATCCATGAATCAACATATCGAGATTGAATTTAAAAATCTTTTGAATGAAAAGGAATTCAGCCAGCTGATCGATCATTTCCACATTGACCCATCCACCTTCCATACTCAGCAAAATCATTATTTCGATACAGCGAATTTCAGTTTAAAAAGTCAAAACTCAGCCCTCCGTATCCGGAAAAAAAATAATCAGCACGAATTAACGTTAAAGCAACCTGCAAGCGAGGGCCTCTTGGAAACCAATCAGACTATTTCAGGGGAAATGGCCCATTCCTTCTTAAAAGAAGGAATCTTCCCTGAAGGGCCTGTCCGTAACCTGATTATGAAAAGCGACCTGAATCCAGACGATTTCACCTGTTTCGGAACGTTACAGACGGACCGTTCGGAATTCCCGTTTCAAGGAGGTTTGCTTGTTTTAGATCATAGCTCATATATGGGACAAGAAGATTACGAGCTCGAATATGAAGTTACCGATTTTGAGGGGGGGCAAAAAAAGTTTTTAAATCTCCTGGAATCGCTTCAAATCCCGGTACGAGAAACCGAAAATAAAGTAAAGAGATTCTATCGGGCAAAATTCAGTGAGTAATTCCGTCCAAATCTTATATGGAGGTGGAACAACGTGAAAATTCAAGACTTTAGGACATTAATGGATTTGCAAGCCATACAGCAATTCTCGACAGGCAATATCACCAATACAACTTCATCGCGATCCATGTTTCAAGAGATGCTGACAGGAATCATGTCGAGCGATACTCTTGAAAATACGTCGCAATCATTGGGATCCCTACTTTCCACCGTCGAAACCGAGGCACAGTCCATGCTTCAACCTAACGCATTAACTTCACTCAATCCGTCGACAGCCGCTGTCACTACCAAACAAACAAGCGAAACCGTCACGAACTTTGATGATATGATCAGCGAGGCTGCTACCTTATACAACCTTCCGGAAAAACTGATTAAATCCGTGATTAAACAGGAATCTAACTTCAACCCTTCCGCCAAAAGCTATGCCGGCGCAGCAGGGCTCATGCAGTTGATGCCTGCTACCGCAAGAAGCCTGGGAGTGGACGATGTAACCGATCCCAAACAAAATATCATGGGTGGCAGTAAATACTTAAGCCAAATGCTCTCCCGGTATAACGGTGACGTTGAAATGGCCTTGGCCGCTTATAATGCCGGTCCTGGTAATGTCGATAAGTATAATGGCATCCCACCTTTTTCAGAAACGCAAAATTACGTTCAAAAGGTGTTTAAAAACTATATGGGCTAAAACCCCAAGCCGACCCTAAATCACACGGGGTCGGCTATTTTTTTAGGCTCATCTTGTCTATCAAAGTTCCCTCTCCATGAAATCCATCCATATGAAAACTTCTTTTTGTCCCCCTATAACTGTGTAATAATACAGATGTGAAGTATATTCAAGCTAGATATTTGTTATATGGGTACACGATTGTTAAAATATGATTAAATATCAAACATCTTTCTTTTAAAGGAGTAATCAACATGATGAAAGAGAACCCTACACCATATGAATCAATTGGAGAAGGGCAATTACACAGGTTAATTGATGTATTTTACTCCAACGTTAGTCAACATCCGGAACTGCAACCGATTTTTCCTGACGACTTATCCGAAACAGTCCGTAAACAAAAACAGTTTATGACTCAATATTTAGGTGGGCCCTCCCTTTACACCGAGGAACACGGTCACCCTATGTTGCGGGCTCGACATATACCTTTTGAAATTACACCTGATCGTGCAAAAGCATGGCTTTCCTGCATGTATCACGCTATGGACGAAATCGGTCTTGAAGGTGAAATTCGCGAATTTTTCTATCATCGCCTCCATTTGACCGCCCAACATATGATCAATACATCCGGTATAGACGGGAAAGGAGAAGACAGTTGAGCGCACATAAACCAGTTTTCAATATTTCCGATTGGATAAAAACACAACATTGTTATGATATAGGAAAAAAGCCATTAGAAATTTATGTTTTTGTTGATCCACTTTGCCCCGAATGCTGGGGACTTGAACCGATCATAAGGAAACTACAGGTAGAATATGGCCAGTTATTCAGCTTACGCCATGTTTTAAGTGGAAAGATTAATTCTCTAAATATAGGAAATCCAAAAAGTTATGAAAACATAGCTCAGGTATGGGAAAAGACAGCCAGCCGTTCTGGAATGTCGTGTGATGGCAGTTTATGGACCGAGAATCCCATTTCTTCACCCTATGCTGCCTCCATTGCCATTAAAGCCGCAGAACTTCAGGGCAGGAAACTGGCCATTCGTTTCTTGAGACAACTCCAAGAGTATGTATTCATTGGAAAACGAGATATTTCGGACATCATGGTCTTAACCGAATGTGCCAAAACCGTAGGATTAGATATCGAGGAATTCCTTCAAGATATAAATTCTTCCAGTGCGGCCAAAGGCTTTCAGTGTGACATGAAGATTACAAGTGAAATGGAAGTGACCGAAATACCTTCCCTCGTATTCTTCAATCAGAATATTGAAGAAGAAGGCATAAAGGTATCTGGCGTTTATGCCTATGAGGTATATGTACAAATTTTAAGAGACATATTGAATGGTCTCCCTGAACCAGCCGCACCACCTTCTCTCGAAGAATTTATGAGTTACTTTAAACTAGTCGCCACCAAAGAAATCGAAACAGTCTACAATATGAGCAAGAATACCGTCGAGCTAGAAATGAAAAAACTCGTTTTGAAACAGGTAGCAGAAAAAATCCCTGCTAAGTACGGTACATTTTGGAGGTATATAGAGAAGTAATCGAATGCATATAAAAAACCCGGCAAATTGGGGAATTTGCCGGGTTTTTCTTCATTCTATTTATACGAACAAAGGGGATGGGAGAAATTTCACGATCAAACAAAGGGGTATAAGTTTGGTGTGATTCACTTCATATAGTAATATAACAGATATTCTACCTTTATTACAACCACTTTGTTCATATGTTCACAATATGTTCATTATTTATCAAAAGGCGATATTTTTTTTATTTTTTTGCAATTTCCGAATTGGACATATTATACATTCGCTATACTAAAAAACCCGGAAAATTGGGGAATTTTCCGGGTTTTTTATATATTTATACGAACAAAGGGGATGGAGAAATCTTCACGATCAAACAAAGGGGTATAAGTTTGGATGTGATTTACTTCATGTAAGTAATATATCAGAAATGTGAAATGCATTTCAACACTTTGTGTTTTATTTCACAAATTGTTCACAAGTAAAATATTTCATGTTCGTTCCAAAGTAACTATCCTTAACAAAACCTTCCATACTCCCATTTTCTAAGGTCATAGCATGCATAAAAACCCGAAAAATCGCGAAATTTTCCGGGTTTTTATATTTATACGAATAAGGGGATGGGAGAAATTTCACGAATCAACAAAGGGGTATAAGTTGGAGTGATAACTTCTATTTCTGTACTATATCAGATTGAAGCCTCTATGCGCAAGTAGTTTGTGCTTTATTTCACATTATCGCCATATTCTTTGAATAAACGTTACTATTAAATCATATGTTTTATAGAGTTTACCGACATTTTCTACTGGAGGTGCCTGTAATGAAACGTATTATTTTAATTATCCTCCTAATCGGTTCACTATTCATCCAACTACTTGGCATCATGCAGCTCATTCCTTTGTATTTCACATCCCCTATCTTATTTTTCGTCCTTTTTATTATCCTTCACAGCTTCAATCAGAGAAATCGATTTAAGGGATTTTAGCAGAATGCATAAAATGGCCAACCCATTACTTTAATGGGTTGGCCATTTTGCTGTTTATTTTGTTAAAAGTGCTTCTAATTCATTTAACTTTTCTTCAAATACATTCAACGCTTCTTGGACAGGTTCAGCTTTCGTCATATCGACGCCCGCCTTCTTTAATACTTCAATCGGATAATCTGAGCTACCTGATTTCAGGAATTCCAAATACCTTTTCACAGCTGGTTCGCCTTCTGTAAGGATTTGCTTACTTAATGCAGTCGCCGCACTAATACCTGTCGCATATTGATAAACATAGTAATTATAGTAGAAGTGAGGAATACGAGCCCATTCCAGACCAATTTCTTCATCGATTACTACATTCTCTCCAAAGTATTTCTTGTTCAATTCATAGTATTCCTCTGTCAACATTTCAGCGGTTAGCGCTTCGCCATTTTGTGCCTTCATATGGATCGTATGCTCAAATTCAGCAAACATCGTTTGACGGAAAAGTGTCCCACGGAAGCCTTCTAGATAGTGATTCAATAAATAGATCCGTTTCTTTTCATCCTCTATCGTATTCAGTAAATAATCATTCAAAAGATTTTCATTACATGTGGAGGCAACCTCCGCTACAAAAATGGAATAGTTCCCATACGGATACGGCTGATGCTTCCGTGTATAGTAACTATGAACTGAATGACCAAATTCATGCGCGAGAGTGAATAAGTTATTCACGTTATTTTGCCAATTCATCAATATATAAGGATTCGTTCCATATGTACCTGAGGAATAGGCCCCGCTTCTTTTTCCTATATTCTCTTGCACATCCACCCAGCGATTATCAAATCCTTCTTTTAGAACATTTATATAATCTTCTCCAAGTGGGGCAAGACCTTTAAGTACATATTCCTTAGCTTCTTCATACGTCACTTCCATTTTCACTTCTTTTACGAGGGGTGCGAATAGATCATACATATGAAGTTCTTCTAAATCGAGAACCTTTTTTCGTAACTCAAGATACCGGTGAAGTAGCGGTAAATTGTCATTGACCGTTTTAACGAGGTTATCGTAGACGCTCTCCGGGATATTGTTATTGCTTAATGCCGCCTGACGCGCAGATTCGTATTTACGTACACTCGCGTTGAAATTATGGTTCTTCACTTCACCCGACAAGGTTGAGGCAAATGTGTTGCGAAACTCTCCGTACTTGCTGTAAACACCTTTAAATGCTTCCTGACGCACACGGCGATTTTCGCTCTCAAGGAATCGAATGTATCTTCCGTGGGTGATCTCAACTTCATTGCCCTCTTCATCCTTGATAATGGGAAATTTCAAATCCGCATTATTCAACATGCTGAATATGTTACCGGAATTATCAAGCACTTCGGATGCCTGTGCCAGTAATGACTCTTGCTCAGCATTTAAAATATGCGGTCTTTGAAGGTTAATTTCTTCAAGTGAATGTTTATATAATCTCAGTTCGTCTTTTTCCTCCAAAAATTCTTGCACTTTGTTTTCATCAACGCTTAGCAGTTCTGGAACAACATATGAGAAGGCAGCAGCAGCTTGGGCGTATAGAGCCTTTGCCCTGTCTTCCATGCCTTGGTAAAAAGGATTGGTTGTGTCCTGATCATTGCGCATATGGGAATAAGCATACACTTTCCCCATCTTTTCAAATATTTCATCCTGGAATTGAAGTGCGGCAAACAACTTCTCTGCACTTTCACCCAAGGTCCCTTTAAAGGCTTCAGCTTTTAGAAGATTCTCTTTTACATCTTTGAAGGCCGCTTCCCAGTCTTCTTCAGTCGCGAATATGTCCTCAAGTCTCCATGTGTCTTCTGCTGGAATCTCACTTCTTGAAGGCAATGTATTTACTTTCGTTTCCTGTGTCATATTCTATTCCTCTCCATTCTAAAAAGACTTATCCATGATTACCTTTAGTTTGCCCGGGCTGGAACGACTTATTTACATCCTTCTAAGTCCTGCATTCTAAACGTCTAAAATTTGCTTCTCTTACTATTTCTCCAAAAACCATCATAATCCTCCCTACATCCCCATTCGAAAAGGAATATGGTGGCTATATCTCATTATAATGGATATATGCCCTTTCTATCATCAACTTGCTCTTTTGATAGAAAATACTTTCTAGTGTCATGCATTCATCACTTGTAGTTGGAACCGTAAACTGACGGGTAACCGTAAAGGTATCTGCTTCCCCTTCTTTTATATAACCCACTTCCTCTATGAACCGGATATAGTTTTTAACTGGGTCTTCCACATCTTTTCCCTTAAGAACAGGTAAGGAGCGCAGTTTTATATCCCCCTTCATGACCCGCTTCCTAAAATGATGGAGCACTTCTTTCATTAAAATTTTTTCCCCAAGTTTTTTCGTTTGAAACACATCCATGTAAAGCCATGCTTGCCATTCGATTGCAGGAGTTTCAATTTGGAACATACCAGAAATCGGAATCCCGATTTCTACGGGGATCGTTGCAGGAGAAAGGTGATGTATATAGAGTTCATAAAAGAAAGGATCACTTCTCTTGGCGGTTTTTACCCGGTGGAAGCACCAACTTTTTCGTTTCGTCCTCCAAGCCAATAAAAATGGGAAGTTCATACAATGTCGGGGTGATATGTGATAGGGGGATAAAAGGCTTAAAGGCGCTGACGTTAATTCTGCAAAGACCCCTCTTTTAGAAAATGGGGTGATATTTTTTAAGGCAGCAAATTGAAGGGTTTCCGGACAATACAACCACAGAAATGGATGTAAACAGGTTCCATTGACAAACAGCCACTGAAAGGCCGATAAACTGAATTCATTTTCACTCTTTTTTTGCAGACGTTTGGCACCCAAAATCCAGATGGGAGTGATATCCCTACTCAAGTAAGCCCTTGTTCGCTCATTGAATTCGGTCTCGGGAATGGTGGAGCATTGAAACTCTATCGCATAGAGCTTTTCATCGAGAGTAACCAATATATCTGCCCTTTTCTTGATTTCAGGTATATAGGCTTCCAATTCCGCACGAAAATTATGCGCTACGAACCATTCATACAGTGTTCTTTTTCCCATTAAGTGGTAAGCTGATTCAGGTTCTGACGAGGCATGACACGAAGAGTTATTCTTGTGGGCAAAATGAGGGACTTTCATCGTTCCAGCTTTGATAATCATTTCCGTTTCACAGCAGGGACAGAAATAACCTGTAGATTCTTTCATGACTTTTAACATGTTTCCGGTCAATCTTTCGGGGAGGGTGATCCAGGTTCCATCCTCCTTCATTGCGGTAAGCATATTCCGCCTCCTTTCCTAGTATATTTCATTCTCTCCTGAGCCGTTAAATTCCTTCTAAAATAAAAAAATGCCGTGATGGCATAAAAGGATTCACCATTAAAGGAGTGGTGATAATAACCTACATGTAGATTCCAGTACTTTCAGCCCTAAATGACGGTTAGAAAATACATCGAAACGTAATTCATTCGATACCTCTAAGTCCTTCAAAAAGTCCTCTACCAGCGTCTGTGTACTTTCTGTATGGTAAAGGAAGGCATTGACCTCGAAATTCAAATGAAAGCTCCTCATGTCAATGTTCGAGCTGCCAATGGAAGCCAGTTCGCCGTCCACGATGACTATCTTGCTGTGCATGAAACCTGTATCATATTGAAAAACCCTGACTCCTGCTTCCAAGAGTTCTGAAAAATAGGTCATAGAAGCATGAAATACGATTCGTTTATCTGGATTCTTCGGCACCAACAACCGCACATCCAACCCACTCAATGCCGCCACCTTCAATGCCTGAAAAATATCATCATCGGGGATGAAATACGGGGACGCAATCCAGATTGATTTTTCCGCCGATGTAATCATGGTGAAGAAAAGATCTTTAATGACCGTCCTTCGATTATCAGGACCACCAGCTAACATTTGCACACCCCCTAGGTCAGGCTGGAGTGACTGACTTGTACATAGATAGTCATCCGTTAAAAAGCTTCGGTTCGTACTGTAATACCAATCCTGTAAAAAAATGAGCTGTAGCGTTCGGACCGCTTCACCTTCTACCATAAGATGAGTATCTCGCCAGAAGCCGAAATTCTTGTTTAGACCCAAATACTCGTCTCCTATATTTAGACCACCAATAAAACCAACAGAACCATCAATAATGAGTATTTTACGATGATTCCGAAAATTAAACGTACTTTTTAAGAAAGGGAACTTTATAGGACCGAAGGGAACGATTTCCACTCCTCCATGTTTCAATTCATCAATATAGGAGCGGGCTAAACTCCAACATCCCACCGCATCATATAAAAAACGCACACGTACTCCTTCGTTTGCCTTTTGTATTAAAACGTCCTTAAAAGCACCACCGATATCATCATCTCTAACAATATAATACTCCAAATGAATATGATGCTTAGCATTCATCAGTTCCTTCAGGATGGTGGAGTAGGTCTCTTTTCCATTTGTTAAAATGGTCGTTTTCGTTGCAAAGGACATGGGACTATTGCCAAGTTTTTCGATGAAAGAAAATAACTTCCGATGCCGTGTTTCCACTCCCCTTTTTTTCCGGATATCATATTTCGCATCGTCTGGACTTTTTAAAAAATCATGCTTATCCAAAAAATACTTCTTTTGAAACTTCCGCTCTTTTCGAAAATTGCGTCCAAACAAAAAATAAAAGATAAAACCGATTATGGGGAAGCCCCCGAATACAATGATCCATGTGATCGTTTGAATCGGATGACGATTTTCGAGAAAAATACTAAATCCTATAATCATTAACGAAAGTGTTAACAACAGACTGAGATAGCCCCTAACCCCCACTTCTTCCAATAATAGATACCATGTGCTACCCAACATGAGAATGAATAAACCAATACCAACTTTCCCGTTCATCTAAGACGACCTCCAATTAACAAAACACAGGCACGCGTTAAAAAGCTTTCATCTGAATGAGGCAAAAGGGTTTAAAAAAACCGATTCCCAAAGAAATCGGTCCAAAATATTATGCGAAAAATTTATCCACTGTCGAGAATACGTCGTTTTCTATGACTACTTTTCCGTATTCTTCAAGCATGTGTACCGTTATTGGGGATTCCTCACTGTATTCCAACAAAAGACTTAAAACATTATCGATTTCTTCTTCGTCAATTTCAGCTTCGGAAAATTCTATATACAGATAATATTTATTTTGATAAGCATAAAGCTTCGTTGTCCAAGTATCCAAACCAGAACGCTTGCTTAATGAAATGACATCTTCAAAATCTTCGAATATCGTGATAAATTCGATCATTCCATCTTCAAATGTCATGCTACTTTCTTCGCTTTTGCCTTCAAAGTGCTGATCAAGGAGCGTATCCACCTTGTCTGTTACACTTAAATCTTTTAACGTATCATCCGATAGAGGCAATTCAAGTTTCTGACCATCTTTGGCAAGTTGGGCTTTTGTGACCAAAACTTCCAAGCCTTTTTCTAATGCCTGGACCTGAATCCATAAAGGACCTTCAATCATGAATTCTTCTTCCTGGTGCACTTCATCCATCATTTCCCAAAAAAGCTCTTCACTTCTCTCACGACTGTACCAAATCTCTTCGCGATCAAAACCTCTTTCCTCGATATCTATATAGGATATATAAAATTTTACTGTATCGTCATTAATGCGTTCGATTTCCATGATTCCCCTCTCCCTTCCTTTCTCATTTTGAAGGGATAATAACCCCCAAGCGAAAATTGCTCTTAAAAGCTCTTTACCCGTTAGTACTTACTGCAAATCATGCTATCCTTTAAAACAGACTATTTTACATCATTTTATGACAAAACCTTGAAGAAGGGAAATAAAATACATCAATATCAAAAAAACAATTGTTTGCCTAATATTCCATTCATTTTATAAAAAAAGTCATCCACATGCAACTATCACGCTGACAGTCTGCATTTTAATTAATATTCTATATTGTATACACTTAATGGGTAATTACATGCTTCTTTTATCTGATCCCTCACATACCCTTGTCAATAAGAGCCTAGTAGTCCCGAAAAAGGTAGGTTTTCCGGTTTAATCGAAAGAAAAAATAAATATGTAAAAACAAAAAGCTCTGCACATTCTCAGCAGAGCTTGGGAAACTTATTAATTGACCATACGCTGTGCTTCAAGCAACTGGAACGTACGGACTTTTCGTGGTAAGAAGCGACGGATCTCATCTTCGTTATACCCAACTTGAAGTCGTTTCTCATCAAGGATGATAGGACGTCTTAGCAACCCTGGGTTTTCTTTAATCAATTTATATAATTCTTGTAGAGGCAGGCTCTCTAAGTTAACATTTAACTTTTGAAAGGTTTTTGACCGGGTCGAGATGATTTCATCTGTCCCATCTTCCGTCATACGTAGAATTTCTTTAATTTCCTCAATCGAAAGAGGTTCTGAAAAGATGTTTCTTTCTGTATAGCCAATCTCGTGTTCCTCTAACCATGCTTTTGCTTTTCTGCATGAAGTACAACTTGGGGATGTATATAATGTTACCATGTTTACCCACACTCCCTAAATATAGAATCAGTGATCTATGAGGGGAAATCTACTACTATTCATAATTACGATTCTAATTTAAAATAATTTTAAATAAGTATTTCATATAATTAATTATACACTAATTCATTTAAAATGAATACCCTTTTTCAAAATTGAAAATAACCTTTAAAACTTCCTATTTTATCTGTACCACAGGAAAAACGTTTTTTTATGTAATACATTTTAACGTTACTTTCCTAATTGAAAATACATACTTAGCATTCTCAATTAAACGAAAATTTACCCCTCATTTTGTTTTATTCTTTCATTAGTTTTTATTTACCCCCTTTTATCAGCTATAAACAAAATCAGTATCATTAATAATTTCTTTAAACTCCCTCTGATTCCTTCTTCCTTTATAAAAACCATCCTTTAGACTGTTTAAAGCACTTATATCTAAAAAGAAACCGTCCAATTGTTCTTATTCAGGACTATGTGTTCTGCAAAAATAAAAAAAGCTGGCAAATTTGCCAGCTCATCTACATTCCGAATTCTTTAAACCCTATCATGTTCTACATTTTTCTCTATATTTAGTACTTCATCCACAGGTTGATAGGACTTTCCATATAAATGCTGATCTTTATGGGTGTGAATTTCCGAATAAATCTTTTTCATATAATTAAACACATCTTCTTCTTTTACTGAAGGGTTTGCCGGCCAATATAAGATCTCCATCGGGGTTTCTTCGTCAGTTGCCAGCGACTTGCGATTATAAGCAATGGAAGAAGCATGCAAGAACCCTTCCCTCTGATAGAATCTTAATCGTTTTGACGTGTCCTCATCTTTTTCCTGGACTGGCTCAACCTCAAGGAAGACTGTCTTTTGTCTTTCTTGCAATTGATGAATCAATTTTTTCCCAAGACCTTGACCTCGTGCAGTCTCAGCTACGAATAAGTAATCCACGAAAATAAATTCTTTCCCTTCCACATATAGTAAAACATGGTCAGGTCCTTCATCCTTTTTGTATATATCTTGTTTATCCTTTAATAGAATTTCTATATGTTCTTTCGACTTCATTTCTTCTATTGGAAAATATTGATTAAGTTTATCGTACCAATTCATAAATTTCATCTCCGCTTCATCATTTTATCTTTTCTTTCTTATCGTTTACAATAAAAATGTATATATCTTGAATTTTTCAATAAGGGGTTGGGCTAAACATGTTCATATATTTTCTAGACTTGATTTTAGTGGCCATCTGCGTTATCGGTATTACAGCCATAAATGGTGTCATGACAAATGCCATTGGAGAAAAGTTGTTTGGCGGAAAACGTCATTCCCACATTTTCGATCAATCGAAACGCATTCAATCAGGTTGGAATCAAGTCGGTGGGAAACGTAAGCGATAATTCCTCTGGATATATGATGACCGAACGTACTCGATTTCGGTCATCCCTCTTTTATGGAGTGTAATCTACACCTTTTGTATAACGATTCGCTGCATTCCATAATAGATATTCTTCGATTCCATTATCATTTAACGCTTTTATTTGGGCTTCCACTTGTTCCTTGCCATACTTCTGGTAATTCCCCTCACCTAAGTAAGAAGCGGTGAAATCCTGCAACCACGGCCTAGAAGTAGGCGGTGTCTCCAATTCATTCAATTTCTTTTTTTCCAATTTTGCATATTCCCGAACAAGCTCATATGGTTTTAAATCGGGTTTTTCGATCCCGAAATAGGATGTCCAGTGGCTCGGATAAATCATCGAGGAAATAACATCCACGTTTTCAGATATTTTGGAGAAATTTTGCCCGATTCCAGGGGCTTCAGGTAAGGTGGCAGCATAGCCGAATATATCAACCGATACTTCCACTCCGTATGGTTCTAACTGTTTTTTTGCATATGCGACAAAATCGGTTACGGCCTGTACCCGTTTTTCAGTATGAGTCATTTTTCCATTTTCATACTCACCCATATCATACTTTAGGTCATCTTCTTTATTCTCAAACCCTTCAGGAAATCGAACATAGTCGAATTGAATTTCTTTGAACCCCATCTTTGCCGCTTCGATGGCAATGCCAACATTATAATCCCATACTTCTTTCATGAATGGGTTGACGAAAGATTCTCCACGCCCGTTCTTCCAGACATCATCACCATCTTTAAACGACCATTGGGGTTTTTCATTTGCAAGAAGGGTATCCTTGAACACCACGACACGGGCAATCGGATAAATCTTTTTATCCTCAAGTTTTTTGAGCATGTTCACCGGATTTTTTATGTAGTCTTTCCCAATGTTCATATAAGGAGAATCTCGATCTTCAGGTTTATATGTGACATTCCCCCGGTCATCCTTGATATCGATGACCATTGCATTTAAATCTGTATCATCCACATATTTTATGAGTTCGTTTAACTTGTTTCCGCCAGCAGCATGTCCTGTCACATAAAGTCCTCGTACCGCATCAGGATACTCAAACTTCAAGCCAGAATCATATACGAACCTTGGGACCATCTTTGGTATTTCCTTCTGTTCAAGCGCCACCTGTCTGGCACCTTGAGCACTCTCGGCCTGGGCAGGTTGCTGGATCATGAACAGACACACACCAGCCATCAAGCATTTACTTAGTGTTCTCACGCCTCCACCTCATTCACATCAGCATCATCATTAATTACTTTTCACAAATAATACAACAGACTCCTTTGTTTAATACCACAACAGCAAAGTTTTACTCCTATAAAATGAAAAATCTCAAAAAAGTGGCTGTCTTCACGCTTTGCCCTGGGAATTCTTATGAAAAAAGTAACTTTTACATATCGTTTTTTGTATTCAATTCAATTATATTTATTATCCTGCCCTAAAATCGATATCACATTGATGAATAAAAAAAACCAAAAAAATGACGGATCAGCTTTATTAAGGAACGTATATATATAAGGAAATAAGGACATGCTGTTTGGATTACATTTCTTATGAATAAATGCTAAAATACAAATATAGTGGGAAATTCGTATCTCTAGGTAAGCCTCGTTCTATATGGCCTGCCTTGCAAGAAATAAATGAGCTCTTACACTTCACTTACTTGAAGTGGATTCCTTCCCTATTTATCCTTACAATAATGAAGAGCGAATATCCAATGAATTAATTAAACGTATTTAGAGGAGTGACTAGCAGTTGAAAAGGATTTTCTCTGGCATTCAGCCATCTGGTTCCATTACGATAGGAAATTATATCGGTGCAATGAAGCAATTTGTCAACTTACAGGATGAATATGATTGTTTCTTTTGTATCGTTGACCAGCATGCAATTACAGTTCCGCAAGATCGACTTAAATTAAGAAATAACATCAAAACTCTTGCCGCTTTATATTTGGCAATTGGCCTGGATCCTGAAAAGAATACGATTTTCATTCAATCCGAAGTTCCTGCGCATGCACAGGCAGGTTGGATATTACAAAGTATTGCTTATATTGGCGAACTGGAAAGAATGACCCAATTCAAAGACAAATCAGCTGGTAAAGAAGGGGTTTCCTCAGCACTTCTTACCTATCCGCCATTGATGGCAGCTGATATCCTTCTTTACAATACGGACGTTGTTCCTGTTGGTGAAGATCAAAGACAGCATCTCGAATTAACCCGAGATTTAGCTGAACGATTCAACAATAAGTACAATGATATCTTCAAGATTCCTGAAATCAGTCTTCCAAAGGCTGGTGCGCGTATTATGTCTCTTCAAGAACCAACTAAGAAAATGAGCAAATCAGATCCTAATAAAAAAGCCACAATTGCCCTACTCGATGATCCTAAGCAAATCGAGAAAAACATTAAGAGTGCCGTAACTGATTCTGAAGGCATCGTTCGGTATGATAAAGAAAATAAAGCGGGTGTATCGAACTTAATGTCCATCTATTCCATCTTCAGTGGAAAAACGTACGATGAAATTGAAGAGATGTATGCTGGAAAAGGATATGGCGACTTCAAAAGTGATTTAGCTCAAGTGGTATTGGGCGAAATCCTACCAATTCAAGAGCGTTATTATAAGTTGATCGATTCCCCTGAACTTGATGAAATTTTAGATCGCGGGGCTGAAAAAGCAAATATGGAAGCCAATAAAATGATCAGAAAAATGTATAACGGCATGGGACTTGGCAGAAAAAGATAATAGAAAAAGACGATCCGCATCGGATCGTCTTTTTTGGAGCTATAATATGGATGGACTATCGCCAGCTTCTACTTGCCAAAGCTTTTCAAAAAAGGGTTGCCCCTTCACCAAATTCTCACATAGCTGAAGGTGTTTCTCTGACCACCCTGCCTTCATTTCTTCATATAACTCAAGCCATGCTAGTTGGAAATCCATATCCTGAATGCTCTCATACTTTTCTGGAGCCCACTCAGTATACCAGTATCGAATTTCAGCTGTATTCTTGGCAGTGAACAGCTGGTCCATGGCCATGAAAAGAAGCTGTTTCAGCTGCCTTTCTTTTCTGGTCAATCCATTCATGAATAAAGGCGAGGGAGACAAAATATGATATTCCTTCTCCGCTGCAGGATTTTCGGTAAAGGTATAATCCATCTCATCGTGATTTTCAATCATGTCATAAACAATTTGTTCCTGACGAGGAATAATTCTGCTTTTCCGGATGGGGATATGGTACCCTATTGTGTCGACAGCAAGTATTCCCTGTCCATCTGTAACGATAAAACAGTAGTCAAGCTGAATCCGCTCATGATTTTTCCTGGCATATGCTTTTTGGTAGACATCATTCAGTAATGCCTTTGGTAATTCAGATAGGTCATTTTCTATGTAGTGGAACAAAGTTGCTGAAACTTTCATTAGAGGAACTTGATCTAGCAGTTCAATGCCGTCATCCTTCCTCCATTCGTGAAAATGACAAATATTATAGCCATTTTCCTCTCCTTCAAACCAATTGACCCATACATCATGAAGATATAACATCATCCATCCCTCACTTAAACAAATTTCTGTTTGTCAATCAGTATAGGCAGAAACCAGACAATTTATTCCTATTTCAAAAAACAGATTTTGAAAAAAATCAGTATAAATTAACCCTTTTCTGATATGAATTCTTCAGATGGGATAATGAAAGACTTTTTAACGGAGAAATGTTTAAACCTATTTACTAGACGATAACCACTGCAATAGCCTAACATCGCCGGATACCCTTTTTTCCCTAGAAGCAGGGTATCATGTAGTGGATCCGAGCGTTTTTTGTTCACGTTTTCTATTAGATAGCTACTCCAAAACTGTTGAAGCTTTTCTTCTGAATATAATTGTGTCCACTGTGCCAAATAGTTCGATCCCAAATACTTGCCGACTGTCCTCTCGGCTAGCCCCTCCATGATCATCGTATCGAGTAGGGTATAGTTTTCCTCTGACTTTTTCAAGTGATGCAAACGACAGACGTGATGGTATTCATGAATCAGCACCGCTTCCATTTCTTTTTCGGATATTCCATTATCATAAAAAAGAAATAATTTATCTTTGAAAGCCAATCCTGATTTTGAATCATTCGATTGCTTTCTTCCTGAGGCTACTAGAGGAAAGATATAGATGGGGATATCCGGTCCTTCCCATAATTTCTTATACGTAATAAATAAACTTTGTGTTTTGGCCCATGCACTTCTTTCTTGCAAGTCATCGAGTGTCTTTTTCGTATATTGGTTAGGCAGGTACATTCCGTGGCTTTGTAAATGGCGGTAGATCATGTCTACCTCTACAGTTTCATCGAATTCCTCTTTCAACCTCTCCATCATCTTAACCGGACGGTCAAAGTCTTTCTTCATCCACTCATTCGTTGAAATAACTCCCATCCATTTCGCCCCCACATCTTAATCCTATTATATTGTATGTTCCATAAATGCCCAATGACACATAATTCACACTTCATCTTCCACACAAAAAAGAGCAAATCCAAAGATTTGCTCTTCCTCTTTATCATTGATATTTCTTGAATAGGATGGTTGCATTATGTCCGCCAAAACCTAGTGAGTTACTGATAGCGGCATTGATTTCACATTCCCTTGCTTGATTTGGCACATAGTCCAAATCGCACTCAGGATCAGGTGTTTCTATATTAATAGTCGGGGGCAGGATGCTATCCCTGATCGCTTGAATCGTAAAAATAGCTTCGATACCGCCTGCTGCACCCAGCATATGGCCTGTCATTGATTTTGTCGAACTCAATGCTAGTTTAGAAGCATGCTCTCCAAACACTTCTTTGACAGCCATCGTTTCATATTTATCATTGTAAGGTGTACTTGTACCATGGGCATTAACATACTGGATATCCTCAGGTTTTAACCCTGCATCTTCAATCGCTATTTTCATGGCTCTTGCACCGCCTTCACCACCAGGTGCTGGAGCTGTAATATGGAAAGCGTCTCCGGTTGAACCGTATCCTGCTATTTCGGCATAAATAGTCGCTCCACGTTTTATGGCATGTTCTAAATCTTCCAGAATGATTACACCGGCACCTTCTCCGATAACGAACCCGTCGCGGTTTGCATCAAATGGACGGCTTGCCGTATTGGGATCCGGATTGGTGGAAAGGGCGGTATTCGCACAGAAGCCTGCAACAGCCATTTTTGTTATCGGCGCTTCCGCACCACCAGTGATCATGACATCAGCATCTCCCCGCTGAATGGCCTTAAAAGCATCTCCGATGGAATTCGTTCCCGTTGCACAAGCTGTGACGGTACATGAGTTGATCCCTTTGGCACCAAGTAAAATGGATACCTGGCCCGCTGCCATATCCGGTATCATCATTGGGACGAAGAACGGACTCACACGCTTATAGCCCCTGTTCAAGAAGTTCTCATGCTGTGTTTCAAGCGTCTCAAGCCCACCGATACCAGAACCAATCCAAACTCCCACCCGCGTGGCGTTTTCATCTGTAATTTCTAGCTTGCTGTCATTGAGAGCCATGACCGATGCAGCTATGGCATAATGTGTAAAACGGTCCATTTTGCGCGCTTCTTTACGATTGATATATGTTTCAATATCAAAATCCTTTATTTCAGCCGCAACTTTAGCAGGAAAATCATCTGGATTAAGACGGGTTAGTGGCCCAATCCCGGATTTTCCCTCAATTATATTCTTCCATCCAGTTTCTGCATCATTTCCAACTGGAGAAATTGCTCCAAGTCCTGTAACAACAACACGGCGATTCGTCATTAAAATGGCTCCTTCCTTATTTAAAGGTAATCTATATTTTTTTAATTGTTTTTATTTCCCCCATCTTAGGGCAATAGCTCCCCAAGTGAGTCCTCCACCAAAACCAACCATGACAATCAAGTCGTCTTCTTTAATTTTACCTGCTTCCATCTCTTCCACAAGAGCAATTGGTATGGAAGCTGCTGAAGTGTTTCCATACTTATGAACGGTCTTTGCCATTTTTTCAACAGGCAGGCCCAAACGTTCCCTTGAGGCCTCCATTATACGAATATTAGCTTGGTGTGGCACCAATAAGTCCACATCTTCTTTCTTTAATCCTGCTTTATCCAGTACATTCAAGCTGGATTCTCCCATTTGACGGACAGCAAATTTAAATACTTCTCGTCCATTCATGGTAATGTATTCGCCATCTTGCAATAGATGCTTTCCACCAGAACCGTCTGCCCCTAATTCAAAGGAAAGGATCCCTCTACCTTCCGATACAGGTCCTACAACAGCGGCTCCAGCTCCATCTCCAAATAGGACAGCCGTATTGCGATCATCCCAGTTGGTGATCTTGGAAAGCTTTTCTACGCCTACAATCAATACATTCTTGTAGACACCTGTTTGAATGAATTGTTGAGCCGTGATCATTGCATACATAAAGCCAGCACATGCCGCACTAACATCCATTGCCGCTGCCTTCTTTGCACCTAACCTTTCCTGAATCACACAAGCCATGGAAGGGAAAGGCCGATCCGGCGTTACCGTTGCAACGAGGATTAAATCTATCTCCTCAGCCGAAACGTCCGCATTTTTCAAAGCAGCGGTAGCCGCTTCATATGCCATATCCGAAGTATCTATATCATCATTGGCTATTCTTCTTTGCTCGATACCTGTACGCGTTCGAATCCACTCGTCGGAAGTGTCCATTACTTTCTCTAAGTCCGCATTTGTGACAATCTTCTCGGGTAAGTAACGACCAAGCCCCAATATACCAGCATTCATTTATGCCAACCCCTTATTCTTATATTTTAATGAGTTATTATCATCATCTATTATTACCTGGTACTAATTTTATATAAAAAAACATCTCCTTGCAAGAGTATAGTTTGAAAGTCAAAATTAATCCGCTTATGAAATCGGACAAGGGCCTAACCCAAGGCCTCACATTCGCATACATTATAGAAAAAAGAAGGGAGGATGTCACTATGGATATCTTTAACCGCAACAATCGAAGGAACCAGGATCCCTTTTCCAAAATGATGTTTGGAACAGGAAAGAACGAACCCGAAAAAGAGCCTGATCAAGAGGGGACAGAGATTGATTATATGCAATTGATGACCAGTGTGGAGACGTTAGTAGGTTTATATGACCAATTTAAACCTGCCATTCAGAAAGTGAACCCCATGATTACGAAAATGCTAAAAAAGGAAGAATAAGTCAGAAGGCTGCCCGAATACCTTGGGCAGCCTTCTCTTACTTACCTTTGGGCATCTTGTTTACCAAGGTCATAAGCTTCTTGCATGACTTTCTTAAATAGATCCATAAACGGCTCTGCCATGTCCATTGAAACGGGAATCCCGCTTGCCTCTAACTTTGCTTTCGCTTCCGGGAAGTACTTCATAGCAATGCCCATAAATTCAAGGGTTTTATCTGAACTCATTTTTTTGCCTCCTTATATACTTGGTCTTTTACAATACTTTTACCTTTATGACTTATGGAACTGATTTGGCCAATGGGCCGTAACCCCATTAAAACCAAAGAATAGGGTTCATTCTTATCATAATTCCCCAAAGTTCATTCGTAAAGCCAGAAACGTGCCTAAATGAATATTCTAAGCGTTTCCCACCACAAGGATAGCAAAGGATAACTCCCCGTTACTAAGGTATGAACCGTTTCTTGGATAATTCTTATACCACTGAATATACGAAATATTTATTCTTTCTCGTCACGCATTCGCCATTTTTCAAGAAGGTTAAACCGTTTATTCTGCTCGTTTTGTAATCGGATGCCTTCTTCAGGACTCGTTTTATTAGGGACTTTATAAATGGTCCCTTTCTTAGCCTTAGAAGGAGGCTGTGGGGTTAGTGAGTCCATCACCTCTTGGTTGAACACAAGCTTGGCACATTTCTCCCAGTGATCCTCTATGCTACTGCAAAGGTGAATATTTTTATCTTTTGAGGAAAGGATTTGTTCAAAAGCAGCGAGAAAATCCGTGATGAAGAGTGCATCCTCCCTGAATTCCGAAGCAAGGGTAGCTTCGATGGCCGCTTGTTCAAGTTGTCTGGTTGCCGCTTCGAAACTCATGCTTTCGGGTTGCCAAGGACCATAAACCGTCGGTAAAAAAACCATTTTGACTGATTTAAGTCCTTCGCAGGCGCTTAGTACAGGCTGAAATTCATCTGTATCACCATCAATCGGCAAGAGGATCATGATTTCCAAATTATTGACATGGTCATTTCTTTTGCATTTCCCCAAAAAAGTAACAATATCATCTACTTGAAGATCGGTTAAGCCTACTTTACCTTTTCTACTATCATAAAAAGACAAAATAACGGTGAATTGCTCCGAAACATCCAATAACCGAAGTTTGTTTATTGGAAAATAAGTAAAATTGGCGTTACGCCCAATTTCAAGTTCCTTTTCTTCTATAATATATTGATTGGTTTGAGAATCTTCCCAATCAATTCCGATTACCTCTTCCCCCTGCCCCAACAGATATTGTGTCATATGAAATCCTACAAATTGATAAGCCCCAACGACAATATATGTTCCCATGATTCAGCCTCCCCTTATGCAATAGCTCGCTTATCCGGTACCACATTTTTTTTCAGATGCTGTATCGTATGCAAAGCACAGTGAAAATATATCCATTCTCATAAAGACTCTTCATTCTCTTTAAAGAATTTCTGGATTTGATAAGGGATTTTATATCTTTTTTCGGCTAATAAATAGGTTAAATGCAAGTGGGCTCTCCTAGTTCTTTGGATTCTTCGATAGAAGGAGGCTTGTTCTTTACGAAAACTTCCGAAAACTAGAATCACTTTCACTGGTATGTTTTCCGGAAATGCCTGCTCATGAGAATCAATTATTTCCTTCTCCATTTCAGTTGGATCCAACTCGTGAGCAGCAGCTGCCTCCGATAACCACTTTTTATAAAAAAATTTATTTTCCTTTTCTTTTTCAAGTTGTACCTTAAGAGATAAAATGGGGTCAATGAGGACTACGGAACGAATTTGACTCCCCATCTCTTTCATTAGTTTTAGTGCAAGAAGAGCACCTGTCCCCTCTGCAAGAACATGGATTTTACGATTGACTATTTCATTTTTCATAAAGAGCATATATAAGTTCAACGACAGAGCAAGTGCCTTCGAGCTCCCCCAATTGGCTCCGTAAAAATTCGAGGAAAATAGGGTATAGCCGGATTGTTTCAAATACTCTAATATACGTAACCTGCCAGGATGCTGAAGCCAAAAGCTACTATCCTTATCTACAAAAGAACTGCGGTCCCCAATAACCAAGACGGAAAATCCACTAGGCTGTTCCGGATAATAGACGATATTCCATTGGTCTTCAATTTGAAAAGTTCTCTGTTCCATCTAAACTAACTCCTTTTAGGAATAAATAGTACTATTAGTAATTTATGTTGAGATATCAAAAGGGTAAGGGGGGACGCCTATCTTCCAATCTTAATTTATCTTTAACCAGCGATTTCAATGATATTGGAAGCAATCCTTCCAAAACCTTGGCTCATTATGCCTAATCGTTCTACATAAGTTAAAGGGCTACGAATTATTTATCAGTTATTATGAAAAAGCCGTTTTAACTGTATATTAATTATGGTAAGATAAAAAAGATTGTAGTGGAATGAGGTGAAATTCGATGCGTTATGCTTGGACAATTCTTTGGACATTCTTATTAGTGCATATGCTTGTATATGTTGTTTCTTCCATGATCGGAGTTTCATACGATGCTACACAGGGAACAATTCTAGGACTTATTACGGCTGTTTTAGTTTGTATCATCCCTGCTGTTATGCCTGAAGGGCCATCAAAAGACTCACATCAACATTAAGAAGCAAAAAGAGGACATCCTTTTACTTGGATGTCCTTTTTCTATACCGTTTTCAGCCTTGGTTTAAACTTAACTAGAAAATTTTACCTCAAGACCAATTCATCTTGATTATAATCGATCGTGATGCTTTCTTGATTCCCTATGCTTCCCGAGATGATTTTGCGGGCAACTTTCGTCTCGACATGCTTTTGGATAAATCGCTTCAAGGGTCTTGCTCCATAAACAGGATCATATCCTTGTTCAGCAATAAATTCCTTAGCGGCATCCGTGACACCAAGAGTGATATTCTGCTCAGTCAGCCTTACTTGTAACTGTTGAATCATCTTTTCAACTATGCCGACGATTTCCTGTTTCGTGAGCGGTTTGAAAAGTACGATATCATCTACACGGTTCAAGAATTCCGGACGGAAATGTCCTCTTAATTCTGTGAAAACCTGTTCTTTTATCCCCTCTTCAATGGCCCCATCATCTCTATTGGACTGTAGCAAGAAATGTGAGCCGATATTGGAGGTCATGATAATTACCGTGTTTTTACAGTTGATCGTTCTGCCTTGGGAGTCCGTAATCCTTCCATCATCCAGCATTTGCAGCAAGATATTGAAAACTTCCGGATGGGCCTTTTCGATTTCATCAAGCAGCACGACTGAGTATGGATTTCGTCTAATAGCCTCGGTCAATTGACCGCCTTCCTCAAATCCCACATATCCCGGTGGCGCCCCGACCAAACGGGAAACCGAATGTTTCTCCATATACTCAGACATATCGATTCGTATCATATGTTCATCGCTATCGAATAGCGTTTCTGCCAATGCTTTGACCAATTCTGTCTTCCCAACCCCTGTCGGTCCTAAGAAAATAAACGAACCTATCGGCCTGTTTGGATCCTTGATTCCGGCTCTAGCCCGTAAAACCGCATCCGACACAAGTTCCACCGCTTCCCCTTGACCGATTACCCGTTCATGAAGAATATCGGAAAGGCGAAGCAGTTTCTCTCTCTCACTTTCCACTAGCTTGCTTACGGGAATACCCGTCCACCTGGCAACGATCGAAGCAATTTCTACCTCTGTCACTTCCTGACGGAGCAATCTCGACTCTTGTTTACCATTTTCCAGTTCATCTTCCATTGCTTCCAATTCCTTTTGAAGCTGAGGAATCTTCCCGTGTCGAAGCTCGGCAGCCCGGTTCAGGTCGTAATCATTTTCCGCCTGTTCCAACTCGTGCCTTAACTTTTCAAGCGCTTCCCTCTGATCCTGAACTTTCTGAAGGGAAGATTTCTCCATTTGCCACTTGGCCTTCATGCTGGTAGCTTGATCCTGCAATTCGGAAAGTTCTTTTTGGAGCACCTCCAGTCTTGCTTTACTTTGAGGATCCTCTTCATTTTTCAGGGCCGCTTCCTCTATTTCCAGCGTCATGACCTTCCGTGTTATGGCATCTAGTTCCGAAGGCATCGAATCGATCTCCATCCGGATCATCGCACAAGCCTCATCCACAAGGTCTATCGCTTTATCAGGTAAGAACCTTTCCGTAATATAGCGATTCGATAGGACCGCCGCTGCAACAATGGATCGATCATGGATTCTTACCCCATGATGTATCTCAAACCGCTCCTTCAGACCACGCAAAATGGAAATCGTATCTTCTACGTCTGGCTCTGGAACAAGGACTTGCTGGAAACGGCGTTCAAGGGCAGGATCTTTCTCAATGTACTTACGATATTCGTCGAGGGTGGTCGCACCAATACAATGCAATTCCCCCCGCGCTAACATTGGCTTCAGCATATTTCCAGCATCCAGTGCCCCATCCGTTTTACCCGCACCGACAATGGTATGCAACTCGTCGATGAATAAAAGGATGTTCCCATCGCTCTTTTTCACTTCATTCAGAACAGCTTTCAATCGTTCTTCAAATTCACCGCGAAATTTGGCCCCAGCAACAAGGGCACTCATATCAAGTGAGAAAACCGTTTTATCTTTCAGCCCTTCCGGTACATCTTTTCTGACAATTCTTTGTGCCAGGCCTTCGACGATGGCTGTTTTACCAACCCCGGGTTCTCCGATTAAAACAGGGTTGTTTTTTGTCTTGCGTGACAAAATCCGAATGACATTTCGAATTTCCGTATCACGGCCAATGACAGGATCGACATTCCCTGCCTTCACTTCGGCTACAAGGTCTCTTCCATATTTCTTAAGGACTTCATATGTGTTTTCTGGATTTTGACTAGTCACTCGCTGATCCCCCCTGATTGATTGGATAATTTGCTTCGCTTTCCCGTAGTCTATCCCATAGTCTGCAAATAGTTTTCTTACATTCGGTTTACCTTCCTTTAAAAGAGCAAGTAAAACGTGTTCAACGGAAAGATACTCATCCTCCCAGCTCTTCATCTCCTTTTCAGCCGTCGATAGAACATTTTGAAGCGAATTCGACATATAAACTTGAGCGGAACTTCCGCTCACTTCAGGTAACTTATTCAGTTCTTCATTCAGCGCCGTTTCAAAATGACTGAGCGACTGATCCATTTCCGATAAAATTCTTATTAGTAAGCTTTCATCCTGTGTCATGAGGGCTTTTAATAGATGAAGCTCGGTAAGTTCTGGATTTTTCCTATCTTTGGCCAGCTCCTGTCCACCTATAAATGCTTGCTGGGTTCTTTCTGTCATAGCATTAAAATCCATCTTAAAACCTCCCATTCAATGTTTCCATATACGAACTCCCATAGCGTTTGACCAATTTTGACCTTTTATATTTTCATTATACTGCTTATTCTTTCCTTGTAAAGAAAAGTTATATGGGACATTGATAATTTCCGCTATAAACACATTACAACCTAACTTCCAGAGATCTATACAGGTATGGCCTCGGTTTGTGAACTGAAGTTAAAACAGCAAAAACCTCTCTTCAATGAGAAGAAAGGCCATTGCTTTTTTATAAGATTATCCCACTACTAGCATGTTTATCACCTATTCGTTCCAACATGCTAGGCTTTAACAAGTGATTTATTATAGCCGTGGAACGGATCAATGAATTTGAAATCCTTTTCGGTTCGATTGGATAGAATGGTATTTCGAAGCAGTATCCCCGCATCTGTAGTATTGTGGATGATTTCTCCCCACATCCTTGCACTAGTTTGAACATTCGCTGTACGAGGCATGCGTTCTTCTTGATATTCCAAAAATGCTTGCTCAACATTTTCGCCATGTTTTTGTATCATATCGGACAAGTAAGCAGCATCTTCCAAAGCTTGACACGCTCCCTGCGCCAAGTATTGAAGCATAGGATGTGCCGCATCTCCCGTTAGTGTAATACGCCCTTTTGTCCAGTTATTAATTGGTACACGATCATACATTGGCCAGCGACGTTGTCGTTGAATAAAGGAAATCGCATTTTGCACTAGGTCGCATGTTCCTGCAAAGACATGGTCCATTTCTTCAGGGGTACCCCATTGATCCGTTTTTTCAATTTCCTCAGTATATTGGGAACTTTTAAAAACTACCACTTGATTATAAAGCTCTCCTCTTCTAACTGGATATTGGACAAGGTGAAGATTCGGTCCAATCCACATATATACATCATCTAAATCTTCATGGCTCGTAACCTCTTCCATCGGAATGGCTCCACGATAAGCGACATACTTAGAACAAACCGGTTGATCCTCTGCGAATAATTTGCGAGCCTTAGACCATAAACCATCCGCACCAACTACAGCTGTTCCTGAATGCTGATCGCCATTTGCAGATGTAACGGTAACTTGCCCCTCATTCTCAACTGTTTCAACTATTGATTGATTCGTTACTAGTTCAATATATGGATTGCTGGCACACTCTTCAGCTAGCACTTTATGTAAATCTGATCGATGCAACACGATATAAGGCGCGCCATATCTTTCTTTGTATACGTCACCTAAGTCTAACGCTGAAAGCTCTTTACCAGTAAAAGCATCCATCAACACTAATCTTTTTGGAAAAACGGCGATTTCACTTATTTTATCCATAACTCCCAAGCGTTGCAAAACATTAGTTGCATTCGCCGCAAGCTGAATGCCGGCTCCAATTTCGCCAAATTCAGGAGCTTGCTCTAAGACTTTTACATATTGATTTGTTTCAGCAATCCCAAGTGCTGTAGCTAATCCGCCGATTCCTCCACCGATAACGATAAATGGGTTTCCTTTAGTATTCATCATCCATTCCCCCTTAAAATACAGTCAGACAAACGTTAGGTAAGCGTTTTCATTCGTTCTATAAAAATCAAGCTGGATATCCAACCTGATTGTTTTTTCAAACTAAAACTGGCTTGAATTCACTTTCGACCTTTTGAAAGCCATTGTTCGTATCGAGCTCCTGTTGTTGTTCCAAGTCAAAACGCTCCATGATTGGAAGATCGTTGACCGAGAACAAGTAAGAATCAGCTTCTGCCACATGCTCGTGCCAAGCCCAATTCGGAACAACAAAGTAATCTCCTTTAGCCCAATCGAACCTCACTCCGTTAATGACAGTATAGCCAGCCCCCCCGTGCACTTGATAAATTGTTGAATGCGTATGGCGATGGGCTTTAGAATGGAATCCTTTAGAAAGTTTTTGCATCCAGGCCCCCATCGTTGGGTTTGCCGTTTGTCCATTAGACGGATTAATGTATTCTACTGCAAAGCCTTCATATGGATCTGGATCAAAATTCATGAGACCATCAATCGCCGCTTTCGTGCCTTTCCACTTGTAGTTAGCAAGAGGTGCGACTTGTGAATAACGATCAGATACCGGACGGACCATCCCGCCTTGGTAACGTAGTTCTGAAAAATTATCCGGACTTTTTGGCTTTTCAATTCGATCTGGATATGGTTCGAAGAAAGTACCGCCGATTGAATAGATAGTAGGGATATCAAGGGCATCCATCCAAATCATCGGTTTATTTCCTACATGACCATGTCCATGCCAAAGATTTTTAGGCGTTATTAAAAAATCTCCCTCATCCATGAAGATTCTTTCACCTTGAACAATCGTATAGGCACCTTCGCCATTCGTAATGAACCGAAGCGCACTTTGTGAATGGCGGTGTGAAGGTGCAATTTCACCAGGCAACAATAATTGAACCGCTGCATAAAGCGTTTGAGTGGTTGAAGCCCAGCCCCAAGGCTGACGGTAAGTTAAACCTGGGTTTTGGAAATAAATAGCTCTTCGCTCTCCACCACGGTCTGGTGTAAAGATTTCAGCAGCTTCCATTAACTTTTTGTTCAATAGCTCTTCTTTCCATAAATAAGCTTGGGCATGAGGTTTAGGTTCATGATCCATTAATGCGGGAATGGCCTCCCACAGAGGACCAAGATTATACTGCTGAATATCCCTTGTAAAATCCTTTACGATTGTACTGTTCATGTATTCCGTTTTTTCAGCCACATTAATCCCTGCTTTCCTTTTAAAAATTTTTATTTAATTTTAGAAAGATTTCGCTTAATTTGATTATAATGACCTGCAATATGCTCATCGATGAAATGATCTACGATATAAGAAACGGACTTGTTACCAAATTTATCAAAATTACGGTGGGGTGATTTTTTAGATAATGTTTCTTCATCTAATTTCCCAAGTCCGTCCTCAACTTTTTGCTTCAATTCTTCTGTTTGCTTTAGTATGTCTTCAACAGAAAGCTTTTCCGTGTCTGTAACTGCGGCCAGACGAGCTGGATCTTGCAAACCACGACCCCATTTTGAGCCTGGAGCATCTACGACCGTTTCAATCTCACTTAACCAGTAAGGAATGGCTTCCGTCAAATGAGAAAGAATTTGCAAGATTGACCACTCTTCCTCTGAAGGGTTCCAACGGATTGTGTCTTCAGAAAGGTTAGCCGTTACCTCTAGAATTTGATCGATTGATTGTTTAATGGATGGAATCGATGTTCCAATTGTTTGATAACTCATCCTTATTTGCCCCCCTCCGCACGTTTAACGCGGTTCTCAAGATAGCCAACTTTGTCGATTTCAATTTTGACAACATCACCATCTTTTAGAAATACTTGTGGATCACGTGCCACACCTACTCCTCCTGGTGTTCCAGTAAGAACGATATCGCCTGGCTCTAGAGTCATTAAGTTGGATAAAAATTCGACTAAGTATTTTACATCAAATACAAAGTTAGACGTATTCGTTTTTTGACGTTCTTCGCCATTGACAGTCAAACGCACATTTAAACCAGAAGGATCAGTCAATTCATCTGATGTCACCAACCATGGCCCCATCGGTGCACTGCCTTCCACGGTTTTCCCTTGTAGCCATTCGAGCGTGCGGCGCTGAATGTCACGGTATGTTACGTCGTTTGCAATCGTATAACCTGCTATATAATCAAGCGCATCTTCTTGAGAAACATTCCGTGCCCGTTGTCCCACTACAAATGCAAATTCCGCTTCATAATCCAATTGTTCTGAAATCGGGAAGAAAGGTATATCATCTTGAGGCCCGATGACAGTATTGGCGAATTTCGCAAATACGACAGGGAATGGCGGCAATTCGCGTCCCATTTCTGCAATATGTTCACGATAATTATGTCCTACACAAATGATTTTTCCTGGTTTCGTTACTGGTGCTTCTAATTTTACATCTTCAGTAGCATGTATCAATTTATGTTTGAAAGAGTCACGGTTATTCAACGCAAAGTCAGCTGCTTTTTTTGCAAGTGAAACGCTTTCTTTACCACCTTGTAAGAACGCTTCCATTGTGGAAGGAACATACGCTTCAGCAATTTGTTCACTACGGATTTTTCCTTCACTTTCCAAAAGAGCTTGATAAGCATAGTTTAAATCCACTACTTCTTTATCTGAGATAATTGCTCCGATACGTGTAAATCCTTCGCGGCTAAAAGTAACTAATTTCATGTCATTCTCCTTTATTCCCACATATTTGTTTAAAGACCTCGTTAATTTTATTGATGCACGTTACTGGGCCTGTGATTGTATACTTTATCAATTGTATTCGCTTTCAATAGATAATAACTGAGACAGCATATTTTCAGCAAAAAGAATACACCTTTCACACACCACATTTTTTCACTTATAGATAACTTTGTTCACTATGCATATAAATAATAACTTAATTTTCGGAAAATTGTCAAGAATCCAATTTGATTTTTTTTGTAAAAATGATATTATCTACAACATGTGCTGGAGTCTCCAAAATCTTTTTCTAAACCTGATACAATTGAGCTTTGTTTTCTTAGTAGTTTTATTGACTCTGATATACTAGACATAATTAAAACAGATTAGGGAGATTGTTATATGGAAATTGTAAAATCTAATTCTACGATTCAATCCTTACAAATTGGGATGAGTATTATCGATTTACTTGCTTCACAAAGAAACCCTCTTAGATTTTCAGATATTCAAGAATTGACTACGATCACAAAGAGCAACCTTTATAAATATTTAAATACTTTAACTCAGCTTGACCTTCTATATCGTGATAAAACAACCGGAATGTATCATCTTGGTAGCAAGCTAATTCAATACGGAATGGCCGCCATAGGGAATGAGGATGTCACAAGCCGCATTGCTCCTTATTTACAGGAAATCAGCCACCAAACCTCCTGCACTATCCTATTTTCCCTGTGGACATACGAAGGACCAATTACGGCAAAAATTTGCAACTCCAATCAGATCTTAAATATCGGTGCCCAATTGGGTACAAGGCTGCCTCCTGCTTCTTCTTCCGGAAAGATTTTCACTGTATTTCAGGACCCGTCCTTGACGGCAGATTGGATAAAAAATGAAAAGCACGTTTCCAAAGCACTGCTTCCAGGAACGAATGAATATCAGTCGATCCAGAACCATAAAATTGCTTTTGCAAAAGAACCTCTGGTACCTTCCGTTTCATCCATGTCGATACCCGTTTTCAATTATAATGCCGAACTCTTGGGAGCCATTACAGCAGTCGGATTCACGGAAAGTATACCAGATCATCACGAAAAGCCTTTAAGTAGATATTTACGGAAGAGTTTTTTAGAAATCTCGAATATTTTCGGATATACTCAAGAATAATGTACCAATAAAAAAACAGGAAAGGGAAGTTACATCCTTTTCCTGCTTTTCATTTTATTATGGCTTTCTTTGATAGGTCCATATCCGGTTATGATTCGAAGTTTCAGGAAAGGTGTCCCCTGCTTCAAGCTTTACCATTTTCGGATTGACTACCATACTGCCTGTTTCACCTATTTCCACATATGCCCCATTATTCGGCGCTTTTTGCCCTGGCTTGAATTGACGATTTTGCCCCATGCATTTCACCCCTTTACTTGCTTTCCCTGTTATTATTGCCACCTTTTTTACTTTCATGACCGAAACTTTATATGGGAAAAGAGCTTGAGGTGGTGCAAATCTAAAAGGCACCTGCCATAAAAAGCAGGCGCCTAATTTATCAGGACAGTAAATCTACGAGAAGCGCCTTTTGGGCATGCAGACGGTTACCCGCTTGATGGAAAACGACTGAATTCGGTCCATCGATGACTTCCGCAGTCACCTCTTCTTCTCTATGTGCAGGTAAGCAGTGCATGAATATATAATCTTTCTTTGCATGCTTAACCAGTTCCCCATTGATTTGATAACTCTTGAACGCTTCTAAACGGATGCTGTTTTCCAGTTCTTGGCCCATGGATGTCCACACATCGGAATAAACGATATCTGCGTCCTTAATTGCTTCCACTGCTGAAGTCGTAACGACCACTTCACAGTTGTTTTCAGCTGCAACTCCCTTCGCATAGGCAACGATTTCTTCGTCCGGTTTATAGCCTTCCGGACATCCAAGAGAGAAATTCATCCCCATTTTGGCGCAGCCAACCATCAAGGAATTGGCTACATTATTTCCGTCGCCAATGTAACTCATTTTTAACCCTGTCAACTTCCCTTTCAATTCCAGAATGGTCAGGAAGTCCGCCATCACTTGGCTAGGATGTGCAAGATCGGTTAACCCATTAATGACTGGAATGGATGCATTCTCAGCCAATTCCATGATTTTTTCATGTTCGAAAGTACGGATCATGATGCCATCGATGTATTCGGAAAGGACTTTCGCCGTATCGGAAATGGGTTCTCCACGCCCGATTTGCAAATCATTGCTGCTTAGGAACAAAGCGTTGCCCCCAAGCTGTAACATACCGACTTCAAAGGATACACGGGTTCTAGTGGAGGATTTTTCAAAAATCATCCCCAATGTTTTCCCTGTCAATGGCTTATATTCCTCGCCAGCATGTAATTTGGCTTTTATGTTTTGTGCCAATTCTAACAACGCTGAAATTTCCTTTGATGTAGTCTCTTTCATCGTCAAGAAATCTTTTCCGCTCAAAATTTTCGAGTGCGTCTGTGCCATCAATGCATTCATACGTGTGATACCCCTTTCGAATAAGTTACAAGCCATTCCTGCAATGAGGTAACAGTTGGGTCAGCCTGCTTCAGTGATTGTAGATAAGCTTTAAATGTTTCTTCTTCTGTGAAGGCCAGCAGTCGATATTTGGCAGCCAATAACCTTAATCTCTTATCTTCTTCAGTGGCTCCATAAGCCAAAACAACGGCAGCATTGCCTTCCTTTAGCCATTGATCAAAGTCCGAATTTGTTAGTTCCAGGTCGGCCCCATGGATTTGCTTAAGCAACCCTTCGCTTAGTTGGACTGATTCAGATTGATATACACCTGTCGTATGTTTGGCCTTTTGAGCGTGAAACACTTTCGTTAGCGCTTCAGCCATGGTTTCCCCGATTGCGATGCCTTCACCTGTGGATTTCATTTCCGGTCCTACTTTTGAATCAAGGCCGCTTAAGGCGAAGGTTGAGAACACTGGATATTTAACGACCGAATACGGAATATCCTCCATTAAACCTGTTTTTTCAAACATATTTGCTAAAGAATATTTCCCAAGCAATATTTTTGTCGCAATTTGCACTAAGGAGACGTTCGTCACTTTACTGATGATTGGAATCGTCCTGCTAGCACGCGGATTCACTTCGAGTACATAGACATTGCTGCCTTCGATGACGAATTGGATATTCATAAGCCCTTTATATCCAAGCTCTCTTACAAGCTTTTCTGCATACATTGTCATCTTTTCTTTGATATCATCCGAAAGGGACTGTGCAGGCAGTAAAGCCATGCTGTCTCCTGAATGAACCCCTGCTTTTTCCACATGTTCGGCTACAATTGGGATATAGATTTCCTTACCATCCGCTATCAAGTCAATTTCCGCTTCCTTGCCCGGAATATAAGAATCAATCAAGACCGGATACACAAGTGCCACGCCATTTTCGATTCGGTTCAGCAAGCTTTCCTTTGAACGGATTATTTCCATACCTTGACCACCGATGACATAGGAAGGGCGTAATAAGACCGGGAATCCGATTTCTTCCGCATATTCAACTAGCTGTTCTACACTATCCGCCATTGTCCCTGGTACATGGGGAATCTCCAGGTTGTGCAATAGTTGATAAAAACGATCGCGATCTTCCAACTGATCAAGCATGTCAAATGAAGTACCAAGCAGATTGATTCCGTAGTCTTCTAACCCTTTTGCCAGATTGATTGCAGTCTGTCCCCCAAACTGGACAATGACATCCTCGATATCTTCCGCTTCGATGACGTTCAAAACATATTCCAAAGTCAAAGGTTCGAAATATAGACGATCTGCCGTCGCAAAATCCGTACTGACCGTTTCAGGGTTATTATTAATCATGACCGTTTCCACATTTTCATCTTGAAGTGCATAAACGCCATGAACGGAACAGTAATCGAATTCGATTCCTTGGCCGATTCGGATTGGGCCACTGCCAATCATCAGGACTTTCTTCTTTTCCGTTGTCTTTTGTTCATTTTCACCAAAATAAGTCGAATAATGATAGTTCGTATGTGATTCAAATTCGGCAGCACATGTATCCACCGTTTTATACACTGCGGTTATACCAAGTGATTTACGATGTGCCCTCACGTCGATTTCACTAACATTCCATACAGAAGCGAGGTAGCGATCTGAAAACCCCTTTTCCTTGTACAGCTGCATTTCTTCTTTGGTGACCGATTCGATGGTCTTTGCAGAGATTTCATGTTCAGTCTCGATCAGCAAAGCGAAAGAGTGAAGGAAATAGTAATCAATCGCGGTGGCCTCATGGATTTCTTCAATCGTCACACCTTTACGTAGCATCTCAAAAATGACAAAAACTCTTTCATCCGATTTCTCTGCAAGCTTTTCCCATAGTTCGGGTACGGATTTATCCTTTAACGATAACAGCTGAAGCCCATTCGTTTTTAATTCTAAAGAATCAATGGCCTTTTGTACGCCGCCTTCGAAATTACGGTGCAGCGCCATCACTTCTCCTGTCGCTTTCATCTGTGTACCCAATTTACGGTGTGCCGTGGTGAATTTATCGAATGGCCAACGCGGGAACTTGACAGCTACGTAATCCAGGGCAGGTTCGAAGCTCGAATACGTACTCTTCGTTACTGGGTTGATAATCTCGGATAAATGATAGCCGACAGCCAGTTTTGCGGCGATACGGGCAATTGGATATCCGGTCGCTTTGGAAGCCAATGCAGAAGAACGGCTGACACGCGGATTCACTTCAATCAAATAATACTGTTTACTGTTAGGGTCAAGTGCAAATTGAATATTGCAGCCCCCGATGATCCCTAAGGCGGAAATGATTTTAATAGAGGCAGAACGCAGCATGTGAAACTCATCATCAGACAATGTCTGTGATGGTGCCACGACAATGGAATCGCCTGTGTGAATGCCCACGGGGTCGATATTTTCCATATTACAGATGGTGATGCACGTATTGTTTCCATCACGCATGACTTCGTACTCTACTTCTTTAAAGCCAGCTATGCTCCTCTCAATTAAGCATTGTGTAATCGGGCTTTCTTGAAGCCCACCCCGTACAAGTTCCTTGAAAACCTCCATGGATTCCGCAATCCCGCCACCCGTTCCACCAAGTGTATAGGCCGGTCGAACAATGATTGGAAAACCAATTTTTTCGGCAAAAGCTAAAGCTTCTTCTAACGTATGGACGATTGTACTGTCCGGTACTGGCTCATTAATTTCAAGCATCAGTTGACGGAAAAGTTCACGATCTTCCCCCTTTTTGATGGAGTCAATCGGTGTCCCCAATAATTTGACCTGGTATTTTGTAAGAATCCCTGCATCATCTAACTGGTACGCAAGATTTAGCCCGGTTTGACCGCCTAATGTGGCAAGCAGACCGTCTGGCTTTTCCTTGGCAATGATTTTTTCCAATACATCCACTGTCAATGGCTCGAAATAGACTGCATCCGCATTCATCTCATCCGTCATGATGGTCGCCGGATTATTATTGACAAGAATGACTCTATATCCTTCCTCTTTTAGAGCGAGGCAGGCCTGTGTTCCTGCATAGTCAAATTCAGCGGCCTGACCGATGACGATCGGGCCTGAACCAATTACTAAGATTGTCTGTATCGTGTTGTCTTTAGGCATATGCTTTCTCTCTCCCGCTATAATCATTTATCATTTGTAAAAAGTCATTGAATAACAGAGAACTTTCAACCGGTCCTGGATTTGCTTCAGGATGGTATTGTGTCGTAAAAATCGGAAGGTCTTTATGCATAAGCCCCTCCACAGTATGATCATTCACATTCCGGAACCGTACTTGAAGTGATGTTCCCTCCAAACTTGGTTCATCCACCTCATAACTATGGTTTTGTGAACTCATATATACCCTTTTCGTTTTCAAATCGACCACGGGCTGGTTCGCACCTCGGTGCCCAAACAGCATTTTTTTCGTATTGCCTCCAAAAGCAAGTGCGGTCAATTGATGCCCCAGGCAAATGCCCATTGTAGGAAAATTCGAAATGATTTTCTTGATATTAGCTAACAAATATTCAAGCTGTTTTGGATCCCCAGGCCCATTTGAAAGCAAAATGCCATCCGGTTTCAATTTCGCGATTTGTTCGAATGTGGTGTCAAAAGGAACGACGGTAATACGGCAACCTTGCTCGATCAATGAAGTCAGAATGGATTTTTTATAACCGAAATCCATCAAAATAATATGCTTGTCGCCTTCCCCGTAACTTTCAAACTGTTTAGTTGAAACGACGGCGACATGCGCAGCTAGACCATCTAGCTTGGATTCGAAAGTATATTGGCCGTCCACCGCGATGGCCGCCTGCATGGAGCCTTCTTGACGGATATTCTTGACGACAGCCCTTGTGTCCACATGGCTCAACAGTGGGATATCCCATTTATCTAAATATTCACTAAGGGAATATTCGGCTTGAAAATGTGAATGGTGCATATTACCTTCATATACAATAACACCGGCCACATGTGGCTTCTTACTTTCAAAATCCACTTTATTAATTCCGTAATTGCCTATTAAAGGATAGGTGAAAATGACGATTTGATCTTTATAGGAAGGATCAGTCAATACTTCTTGATATCCGGTCATGCCGGTAAAAAAGACGATCTCCCCGGTGATTGCTTTTTTGGTCGGTTTAGTTAGCAGTTCCCCTTCAAAAACAGAACCGTTTTCTAAGCATAAATAGTTTTTCAAGTTCTTCACCTCTTCTGAAGATGTATATTTATATAAACAGTAGCATAATTATTCATTTTAATCTATAAAAATACTAATAATTTAGAATATTTGTTTTGTTTTCAATGCTTTAGTTATCTTCCCGATAGCCTGGTCCATTTCCAATCTATCCACCGTAAGGGGCGGCAGCAAACGAAGAACATTCGGTCCGGCACTTAATAAAAGCAGACCAGCCTCTTGCATCTCCAATATAAATGCCTGAACTTCCTGTTTACATTCTATGCCGATCATCAACCCAAGACCCCGAACCTCAACTACCTCTCCTACACCCTCAAACGCCTTAACCAATCCACTTTTCAGATACTCAGCTTTTTCCTCTGCTTCTTTTAAGAAGTCCGGTTGTAATATTTCAGTTAGGACCGCTTCTGCAGCTGCGACACTCACGGGGTTTCCTCCAAATGTCGAACCATGGCTGCCAGGCCCAAAGAATTCTTCCAATTCCCTTTTGCCGATCATTGCCCCTATAGGTAGTCCATTTCCAAGCCCTTTGGCAGTAGTAAGAATATCTGGCTGGATATCGAAGTGAAGAAAGGCGAATGGTTTACCTGTCCGTCCTATCCCTGTTTGGATTTCATCGACGATTAGGAGTGCTCCATGCTTTTTGCATTCAGCCGCTATTGCATCCAAATAGGATTGCTCAACAACATGAATCCCACCTTCCCCTTGGACGATTTCAATCATGACCGCTGCCGTATCATCATCCACTGCGGCCGCTAAAGCTTCGTTATCATTGAATGGTACATATTCAAAAGAGCTTAACATCGGACCGAAACCCTTCTTGATTTTTTCCTGCCCGGTTGCCGCCATTGTCGCAAAGGTCCGCCCATGGAAAGACTGCAGGCATGTGACTATCTTACTTTTCCCTGTCGCTTTTCGGGCAAGTTTGATTGCCGCTTCATTTGCTTCTGCTCCGCTATTGGCAAAGAAAACCTGGTCCAATCCAGAGGCATCTGCAAGCATCTTTGCAACCTTTTCCTGTAAAGAGCTTTGAAACATATTCGATACATGCCAGTATTTATTCAACTGCTCAGTAACGGCATCTTTCACTTTTTCATGACAATGACCGAGGTTTAACACTCCGATTCCGGATGTGAAATCAAGATACTCCTTACCCTTGATACTAAACAGCTTCGTTCCGTTCGCTGTTTCTGGTTCTATGTCCCATCTTGCATACGTTGGAAATAAAGAACTCATTTAAATACCCCTTCTTTCTGTAAAAACTTCGTGCCAATAAAATTTCCATTATCGTAGAAAAGGTCTTTCCCGCTTACAATCATCACTTCTTCCACACCTTTATCCAACACGGATAGTGCAGTGTTTACTTTCGGAATCATCCCACCATAGATGCTACCATCTGCAATCAAGGCCTTCGTCTCCGTTTCAGAAAGCTTTTCGATGATTTGGTTATCCTTCATTACCCCTTTGACATCTGTTACAAATAAACACATGCCTGCCGAAAGGGCTTTAGCCACTGAACCTGCTGCCATATCGGCATTCACATTTAGTTTATTTCCATTTGCTGTACACGAGATAGGCGTCAATACTGGGCAGTAACCTTTTTCAAACAGAAGTTCCAGTAATTCGGTATCGACTTGATGGATTTCCCCCACCGCTCCCAGTTTCTTTTCATCAATGAATTCACCTGTCAGGATGCCGCCATCCGATCCATTTAGGCCTACAGCCTTTATTCCATGCTCTTCCAACTTGTGTACTAGGCAACGATTAGATTTGCCTGCCAGCATCAGTTCGACCACTTCCAACACTTCAGAGGTCGTTTTCCTTAAACCATCTTCAAAGACTGGTTCAATTTCAAATTTCTCAAGCATCGAGTTAATATCAGGACCGCCTCCATGAACGAAGACGATTTGAAAACCACGGCTTTGTAATTCTTTTATACTTGTAAAGAATGATTCGGATAATTCGTTAATAATGCTGCCGCCGCATTTGATGACTAAAATCCCCACACATTCATCCCCCTTATGATCGATAGCTACCATTTATTTTCACATAATCATAGGTTAGATCGCAGCCCCATGCCGTACCTGATTCGTTACCATCTTGTAAGAAGACATTAATCGTGATATTTTCATTTTCTAAATAGGCTTTAGCCTCTTCTTCAGAAAATTGTACGGGTTCACCGTCTTTCAGGACAACGATCTCCCCAAAGGCAATCGTTGCTTGTGTAGGCTGAAAATTCACGCCGCTTCTTCCCATAGCGGCAATGATGCGCCCCCAGTTAGCGTCCGACCCAAACGCTGCCGTCTTCACTAAATTCGAACCGACAATCGTTTTTGCCATCATCTGAGCATCTTGTTTCGCCTCCATGCCATGGACATTGACTTCAATTAATTTTGTTGCGCCTTCTCCATCTTTTGCAATTTGTTTTGCAAGACTTTCAGAAGTCTGTTTCAACAATTGCAAAAAAACAGGCCACTCTGGATGCGCGTTGGATAAAGAAGCATTCCCTGCTTCTCCATTTGCCAAGACCAGAACCATGTCGTTCGTGGAACAATCACCATCAACCGTTATCTGATTGAAAGTATCATTTGTAATCGCAGATAAGGCTTCCTGTAGAGAAGCGGCTTCTATAACTGCATCCGTTGTGATGAACCCAAGCATCGTTGCCATATTAGGATGAATCATTCCCGACCCTTTCGCGGCACCGCCCATTTTCACGACCTTGCCGTCAATGACCGTTTCATATCCACAGCTCTTCGTAACGATATCCGTTGTCAAAATAGCTGAACCAAAATCTTCTGCAGCTTCTTGGGTATCCGAAATTTCAATTAAATCTATTCCATTTTTAATTTTTTCCATATCCAAGTATTCACCAATAACTCCAGTAGAAGCAACGGCGAATGCATGATTTTCCAAACCGAATTTATGTGCCGTAAGCTTGCGCATTTCATACGCGTCCCTTAGACCTTGCTCTCCTGTACACGCATTTGCACAGGCACTATTCACAACGATGCCATGAAGTTTGCCCGTAAAGGAAATACTTTCCTTCGTCACATTAATTGGAGCGGCTTGTACGACATTTTGTGTATAAACCGCAGCAGCTGATGCGTTGACTTCCGAAAATATGACACCTATATCTTTTTTTGCGTAGCGCAAACCTGCATGAACGCCTGATGCCTTAAAACCTTGTGGGGTTAAGATGTTTCCTTCTTTAATTTGTTTGATTGTTTCAACTGGCTGTAGTGTATTCATTATTTCCCTCCAAAAAAATTTATGGATAAAGCGGGGTATTCCACAATCCTGCTGTTTCTTCCATCCCCATTAGTATATTTGCATTTTGAATGGCCTGCCCTGCGGCACCTTTCACTAAATTATCAATTACAGAAACAATTGTGGCCCTTCCTGTTCTTTCATCATAAGCGACACCTATATCGCAAAAATTCGAGCCATATACTTGTTTTGTAGAAGGAAAACGATCTAGCGGCTGCATTCGGACAAATGGATGGTTTTCATAAATGGTTTCATACAAATCCCTTAATTCGGCCGTTGAAGTTTGCCGATTTAGTTTAACGTACATTGTGGCCATGATCCCTCTTGTCATCGGGACGAGATGGGTGTTAAAAGATATCGGCTGTATATCTTTTGACCATCGTCCAAGCTGTTGCTCAATTTCTGGTATATGTTGATGCTGGTTCACTTTGTATATTTTGAAGTTTTCATTCATTTCACTATAATGGGTTACAACCGAAGGAGACTTCCCCGCCCCGGACACCCCGGATTTAGCATCAATAATAACATCTGACCCTGTAGCCCATCCCTCCGTAAATAAAGGGGCAAGGCCAAGCAATGTAGCGGTTGGGTAACAACCTGGATTTGCAATGATAGTGGATTGCCTGATTTCCTCGGCATTCCATTCTGCTAGACCGTATACAGCTTTTTCAATGATTGATTGAGGGGCAGCCTCTTTTTTGTACCAACGTTCATATTCTCCTGGAGTTTGAAGCCTGAGGTCCCCTGACAAATCAATCACTTTCAAATCAAGATCAGAAAATTCCGAAATCAATTGCGAGGAAACACCCGAAGGCGTAGCGAGAAAAACAATATCAGATTTTTTTGCGATTTTTTCCGGATCAATGGCTTCTAATTTATCTTTCATATGCATTAAATGCGCATTATCTTCATGAATACTCCGACCAAATTGGGAAGAAGTATGTAAGGATTCTATTTGCAGATGAGGATGATTATTCAGGAACCTTATTAGCTCCAATCCTCCATATCCTGTAGCTCCGACAATTGAAACGTTCATAAAACCACTCCTATATTCTAGTCCCTGTCATTCTTTGATTCTACTATTATATGATTGAATAAAAATAAAATCAAATGTATTTTTATGAAATTACTAAATTATATAAAAAATTCTCTCTTTTGTTACTACTATTTGATATATTTTTCGATTAAGCTGCCGGCCCCTGGGCCTTTCACTCGGTTAAGGGTCAGATCCAACTGGTGTTTTCCTGTATAAAAAGCTTTCACTGCCACCTTCATGCACCTATCTATACATTTTGTAATGTGGCTCCCATATCTCCCAACCTCTTTCAGTTGTACTTTTGCATGTGTTCTCATAGAATACTTGGAAAACTTCCGCTCTTCTCCATCCAATTGTATTGAATAAATCAAAAAATTATATCTTATTTCAACATATACATGCATAAAAATCGCATAATTTATTCATTCATGCCTATAAACAAAAAAACGGGATGGCATCATTGCCACCCCGTTTTTTTGCTTGTCCTATCAAGATTGAACGTTAACCGCCAATAAAGGACATTTCAATTTTTTCTTGTTTTTTCACAGTACCTTCTACCCGCTCATCCGAATAACGATCATCACGATGGTTCCAAAGGGAGATGATATGGGCTGTCAATTCTTCATCGGTCATCTCTGAACGAACCAAAGACTTCAGGTCATGCCCTTTTCCATTAAATAAACAGGTATATAGGCTACCGTTTGCAGAAAGACGTGCCCGTGTACAACTTGAACAGAACGACTCGGAAACAGAGGTGATGAAACCTACCTCTGTTGTGGTTCCTTTATAACGATAACGTTTTGCCACTTCCCCGAAATAATCTTCTTCCACGGGTTCCAAATCGAACTCTCCCTGTAGCATTTCGAGCAATTCTTTTTTCGTTATAACATTTTTAAGCTGCCAGCCATTTGTATGGCCCACATCCATGAATTCTATATATCGTAGTTGAATGCCCTCTTGTTTACAAAAACGAGCCATGGGCAGGATTTGGGATTCGTTCGTTTCTTTTTTAACAACCATGTTAACCTTGACCCCAAGTCCCGCTTTTTTAGCGGCCTCAATGCCTTCCAAAACTGGTTTTATCCCGATATTCCGACCATTCATCTGTTTAAATAGATCATCGTCCAGACTATCCAGGCTGATATTCACCCGCTGTATACCGGCAGCCTTTAAACCGGCAGCATGTTTCTTCAAAAACACGCCGTTGGTGGTCAACCCTATATCTTCTATTCCTTCAATTAAGACAAGTTCAGAAATAAGTGTAGTAAGGTCTTTACGCAAAAGCGGTTCCCCACCCGTCAACCTTAACTTTTTCACACCTAGTTTTGCAAAGATTGTTGAAATCCTTATAATTTCTTCATATGATAAAAGCTCACTCTTAGGGAGGAACTGGAAATTTTCGTGAAAAATTTCAGCCGGCATACAATACTGACAACGGAAGTTACAGCGATCGATGACGGAAATCCTTAAATCTCTTAATGGCCTATCTAAAGAATCTTTTATTTGACTGGTCAACTAACCACCCCTAGCCCTCGTGGATTAGAAAAAGCCAGACCAATAAAAAGCTGCTCCACAAAATGAGGATTCACCGTTTTTTGACTGGCTTTATATTCATTCTTATACACGGAAATTTATTTAATGCCTAACGCAATTTTTGCATATCTGGACATGCGGTCCTTGGACCATGGTGGACTCCACACAATTTGCACGTCCGTTTCTTTTACTTCCGGAATATCTTCCAGCACTAATTTCACTTGGTCCACGATAGTTCCAGCCAATGGACAGCCCATTGCCGTCAATGTCATTTTCACAGTCGTTAATCCTGCTTCATCCATATCCACATCATATACCAAACCTAAATTCACGATATCTATTCCAAGCTCTGGGTCAATTACCTGCTCCAAAGCTCCCATAATAATGTCTTTTGTATCTTGATCCATCTAATTCACTCCTTTTGTAATCCATATACCACGATATTTATGCTGGATGATGATAGTAAAATAGTTAACACTATCTTCATATTAGAATCATAACAGATTTTACGTGTTCATTTAAGCTTTTTGTATAGTTGGCAATAAATGTTTCTCAAACCATTGCACCGTTTGTAGTACACCTTCCCTACTTACTTTATGAGCCGCCCTCTTATCGAGAATGAACTTTATCTTATCATCCATTTCATTATAACTTGATTTTAGCTCTTCATAAAAGCGATATGCATATTGATAAGGGACAACATGATCTTTAGCACCATGCCAAAACAATAATGGACGATTAGCTAATTTATCTCGATTCAAGCTAAGGTCAAATGGCTTGAGCTGTGCAATCGATTGGGTGATTTCCTCTTCGGTAAGAGGGAAATCGATTTCTCTTTTTTTAATTTCCCCAATTTGGAGTTCCGCAAAAGCAACGTATGAGGGGGTGCCCATCAAGCTCACCCCGGCTGATAACCAATCATAGGTGGCTAGCGCCCCATGTGTCACAATACCACCCATTGAACTGCCTGCAATGCCGATACTTGTAGGATCGATCAATTTACGAGAAAGTAAATCGTTCTTAAGTAAAGGCAATTCTTTTATGGTCTGTAATACCATTTCCCAAAAGCGTGGCATCAACTCGGATTCACTATGACCTGCCTCTCTCTCACCATGGTAGACAACATCGGGAAGAATCACGCGAAACCCCTTCTCAGCCATCAGGTAGGCATAATGGAGATTATGTTCCTTTGCACTTTGAAACCCATGTATGAATATCACAAGCGGTAGTTCGTCATTAAAAACAGACTGCTCACCAACATGCAAAACAGGAATATGCCCTATTAATTCCTTCTCAATTATTACCAATTCAATCCCTCCGAATAATTCATGTTTACAGCAGATTGACCACTAGGTGACTCAACCATAATTTTAAAAAAACTTTTTAAGTATGTTCGAAAAATAGTCCGCTACAATCCAGTGAATATTATAACCGTTCATTTAGTAATATCATACAGGAATGCATAAAGAATGAAAAAGAATTACAATTCCTTTAAACTAAGCTTAACAATATTCGCATATAATGAAATTAAAAAGAACAGAAGGTGCTATATATGACTGAAAAACATTTAATCGTATTGGATCTTGACGGAACATTACTTACCGATAAGAAAATAATATCCCCACGTACAAAAGAGACCCTTTTAAAATTGAAAAGCGATGGGCATGAGGTCATGATTGCAACAGGCCGCCCCTACCGCTCAAGCGCACTCTATTATCGTGAATTGGGATTGACTACACCCATCGTGAATTTCAATGGAGCTTTTGTCCACCATCCTTTGCAGACAAGCTGGGGGATGTACCATTCACCCCTCGACATCAAGATTGCCAAAGAAATCGTCGATGCATGTGATCAATTCAGCTATCATAACATCATCGCTGAGGTCAGAGATGATTTATATGTCCATCATCATGACGAAAAATTGATGGATATGTTCAATGTGGGAAATCCAAAAATGACAAGCGGCGACCTCAGGAATTTCCTGAAGGATTCCCCTACATCGATGCTCATCCATACCGATAGTGAATATGTCGGTCAAATCCGGCAGCATTTATCGGATGTTCACGCCGAATTGGTGGATCACCGTCGTTGGGCAGAGCCCTTTCACATCATTGAAATCATTAAAAGTGGCTTAAGTAAGGCTGTCGGGCTTCAAAGGGTATCCACTTATTTGGACATCCCCAAAAATCGGATCATCGCATTCGGGGATGAGGATAATGATTTAGAAATGCTTGATTACGCAGGAACTGGTGTCGCAATGGGGAATGCCATAGAACTGGTGAAAAACGTGGCGAATACGACCACCTTAACCAATGAAGAAGATGGCATTGCCATTTTCCTTGAGGAAAAATTCAATCTGAAATAACGTCATTTTTTACCTTTATAAAATTCCTTCAAAAAGCCACACTAGTAGAGACAACATCTTGAAAGTTGTTGTCAAACGCTCAGATATGGAGGAGATAATAATGGGAACAAAATCAAAACGGTTTGTACAGCAAGGCAAAGAAAGTGTTGCCAAACACGCTGAAAAAATCCCTTATCACACTACGTATGCAGAGGCTGAAAAGGACAGATTAAGAATTATGTCAGAACAAAGCTATGGTGGCTTCTAATGGGAAACAAATTATTCCAGCAAGCAAGGGAATTTGTTGACGAAGCTCTCCACTCTGAGCAGGATGGCGACCAAAAAACTGTGGAAATCGCTAAAAATGCTCTTTCCTCGGCGAATGCCAATACGAATAACGCTGAAAAAGAGCAGTTGCGTGAACTTCAGGAAAAATTGGAAAACCATCTTAAATAAGTAAGAGAGAAAAGCCTCCAGAATTTCTGGAGGCTTTTCTCTCTTACTCGTTATTCCTGGCCTTGCCGCCTTTTTCACCGATTTCTTTATAAAAATCTTTACCATGGGAATCGGATGTGGCTTCCCCACCCTTTTGACCAATTTCCTGATAAAATTCTTTGTTGTGGTTATCCGAAGTTGCTTCTCCGCCTTTTTGTCCAATCTCTTGGTAGAAATCCTTGTCGTGATTTTTTGAAGTGGCTTCGCCACCTTTACGTCCGGCTTCTTCCCTACTCATTTTTTCAGCCTTATCCATTGTTAATCACTCCTTATCAAGATTTGTTCTTGGCGTTACGTTCCTTATTTATCCATTTTGTACAGGCCCTAAACGTAAATCAACCTCATCTCTCCATTTGTCACTGAAGTGCAACGACTTTGAAAAAAATGGTAAAAACGCTCTTTTATTCTCTTCGGAAGGTACCGACAATTCCTGACGTTTCAATGATATTCGTGAAGGCATGTGGATCGACTTCTTGAATGATTCTCTCCAGATCATATAATTCATACCGGGTGATGACAATCATCAGCATTTCCTTACTTTCATTGGTGAATGCCCCTTTGGCAGGTAACCTTGTAATGCCTCGAACCAATTGCGCATGAATGGCTTCTTTCAGTTCCTCGCTTTGCTTAGTAATGATCATCGCTGTTAACTTTTCATGGCGTGTATGTATGGCATCCACCACTCGAGTTGATGTATAGAGTGTAACGAGCGTATATAAAGCCTTTTCCGGTCCATAAATTGCGCCCGCCGACAAGATGATTATGCCATTCAGAAGAAATAAATAAGTTCCGACAGGCTTATCTTTTTTACGCGATAAAAGCATGGCGATTATATCCATACCACCTGTTGATGCACCGTATTTCAAGGTTATCCCAACTCCAACAGCCGCTATTACACCACCAAACACAGCATTTAATAAAATGTCGGGCGACCATCGTGTAAGTGGAATGATTTCCATGAATAAACTCATCAATATAACACTAAGGAAGCTATAAAAGGTAAAGGACTTCCCGACTTTTTTCCAGGCAATTATTGTGACTGGAATATTTAAGAGAAAGAGTAAGATACCCGTAGAAACATTAAATGGTGCAAAAGATCCTATAATACTTGATAATAGCTGGGCCACCCCCGTAAATCCACTTGCATAGACGTTGGCGGGAATCAGGAAAAAGTTCATTGCAACAGCATTTAAAAATGCACCAATTATGACTACTAAAATTTTCTTTACCTCGTTACCGTACAACCAAAAAACCTCCTAATATATTCTATTTTCAGTGGCCAATTCCCCTTATTTTCTCTTTCTACAAACGTAGTGATTGTATTTTTACCGTTACGTGCTAAACTAATAAGAGTAAAAAACACATTTACTAAATTTTGTAAAAAAGAAAGCGGGTGTATTATGGCTATCACGATTCTTGCGGATAGTGCATGTGATTTGCCATTGTCTTTCTATAGAGAAAACAATGTATCATTGATCCCTTTACAGGTTCATTTGGATGGGCAAAATTACGAAGATATCCTTTCCATCAATTCAAAGGAAATATTCCAAGCCATGCTTAATGGTAAAGCCCCTAAAACTTCACAAGTTTCTCCTGAACATTTCCTGAAGGTTTTCACGGAATTTGCCAAGGAGAAAAAACAAGGCATTTATATAGCCTTTTCTTCTGAGTTATCCGGGACTTACCAAACAGCCGTTATGATTCATAACCAGGTTAAGGAAGAATACCCTGATTTGGACATAGAAATCATCAACACAAAATGTGCTTCATTGGGTATAGGCATGATTGTAGAACAAGCTGCCCAGTTAGCAACAAACGGAGCTTCCAAAGAAGAAATTTTAGCACATATAGAATTCCTCATCAAGCATATGGAGCACCTATTCACAGTAGGTGACCTTGAATACTTGGCGCGGGGTGGCCGTATCTCCAAAACATCTGCCCTTGTTGGGGGATTATTAAACATTAAACCGCTACTGAATGTAGAGGATGGAAAGCTTGTTCCACTTGAGAAGATACGCGGCAAAAAGAAATTGGTGAAAAGAATGATGGATTTAATGCATGAGCGAGGCAAAAATCTTTCTACCCAAACGATCGCCATTTGTCACGGTGATGACGAAGAATCAGCATTAGAATGGAAAGAAGCCATTCAAAATGAATTTGGAACGACCAATTTCATGATTCACTCAATCGGTTCGGTAATTGGGGCACATACTGGTCCAGGTACAATTGGTATCTTCTTCTTAAACGATACCCCTGCGAAATCATAAATATGCATACTCCCTCTTATAATTGTGAACAATACCTATTGATCATGATTATGAAAGGGAGTTTTATTATGTCAAAAACCAAAGATAACAATAAAAGACCCGAAGATAACCAAGCAAGAAACGCTGAAAAAAATATCGCCTACCAAGAAAATCTCAAAGCAGGAAAACACTCTTATTCGAAAAAAACAGATCATAAATGAAGCGAGGGGGAATCCACCCTCGTTTTTTCTTTACAGCACTTATCTCATCCCACCTACTCTACCGACTGAATGTCTTGTCTTCCTTACTTATCTTCTCTATAATAAAAGAAATAAAACCTGCTGGAGGTAAGTAATGGCAAAGGAAAATTCATTCGATATCGTATCCAAAGTAGATTTCCCTGAAGTGATAAATGCTGTAACCATGGCAATGAAAGAAATACAAACACGCTATGACTTTAAAGGAAGCTTAAGCAATATCACCATCGACAAAGAAGACCTCGTTTTGGTTTCTGACGATGAATATAAACTTGATCAATTAAAGGATGTATTAATCAGTAAGCTTGTAAAACGTGGGGTTCCTATCAAAAACCTGGATTATGGAAAAATTGAAGGCGCTTCAGGCGGCACGGTCCGTCAACGGGCTAAGCTCATTCAAGGCATCGACAAAGAGCAAGCAAAAAAAATCAATACCATCATTAAAAACAGTGGACTAAAAGTCAAAAGTCAAATTCAAGATGATCAAATTCGCGTTACCGGTAAAAACAGGGATGACCTACAAGGCATCATCTCTGCCATTCGTGGCGCTGATTTATCCATCGAAGTACAGTTTTTAAATTACCGTTAATGGCAAGCTCACCCGTTTTGGGTGGGCTTTTTTCATTCAGGTTTTTGACACCTCCCACCAAGGACTTCAGTATCTAAACTTTTTAAAAAAACGATGCCTCCATTATTATATTCCCTTCTTACTCAACCATTTTTTTAGCAGAACCTAAATGCGTCTGCATCTCACCTTCATTCATAATGTGTATCGTTTCCGAGGAGAGTGGAAAAGCTATTCTTGCGTGATTCAACATGTTTAAACCATTCAAAAAAAAGGAATAGTAGGAAAAACAAAATTCAGGAGGGTTATTCATGGCTGAACAAAATAAACAAGGATTTCCACCGCAACACCAACAACATCAACCAGGAGTAGAGACAAAGATGGATCCGAATCCTGAGTCGGTAAAATCGGAATATAAAGGCAGTGGCAAATTAAAAGGGAAAACGGCTATTGTAACTGGTGGAGATAGTGGTATTGGTAAATCGGTCGCCATCTATTATGCAAAAGAAGGAGCCAATGTAGTTGTAGCCTATTTGGATGAGCACGAAGATGCGAAAAAAACCAAGGAATTAATCGAACAGGAAGGGCAAAAATGCTTGCTTCTTGCAGGTGATATCGGTGACGAAGCATTCTGTCAAGATATCGTCAAACAAACAATCGAAGAATTCGGCGGCTTAGATATCCTTGTAAACAATGCGGGTGAACAACATGTGCAAGAAAGCCTCCTAGACATATCGGCTGAGCAATTGGAAAAAACGTTCCGAACAAATATCTTTTCCATGTTCCACTTGACGAAAGCCGCTTTGAAGCATTTGAAAAAAGGAAGCAGCATCATCAATACAACCTCAATCACAGCTTATCAAGGTAATCCAAAATTAATTGATTACTCTTCCACTAAAGGTGCCATCTTAGCATTTACACGAGCGCTTTCCAACTCCATTTCCAAAGATGGAATCCGTGTGAATGGTGTAGCTCCAGGGCCTATCTGGACGCCGCTTATCCCTGCATCATTCGGTGAAGAAGATGTAGCCAAATTCGGTCAAAATACACCAATGGGTCGTGCTGGACAGCCAGAAGAATTGGCACCCGCCTATGTATACCTTGCGAGTGACGATTCATCTTACGTCAGCGGACAAGTCATCCACGTGAATGGTGGTTCCGTAGTGAACGGTTAATCATAAAAATGATAAAGGCAGCGGATCTTCTGAAGATCCGCTGCCTTTTTTATTATCCTGAAGGATTCAGTTTAGAATTGTCGAATTCAAGGACAAGAAAGGAGTTGTTTTTATGAATACAATTGTCGATCCTTGGTTTACTGTTACAGAATTAGATCCGAAAACGTTTGCGATTAGTGAATATGGCCATTGGGAGAAAGTACATTCCTTTTTATTGCTAGGGAAGGAAAAGGCAGCCTTGATCGATACCGGATTAGGAATCGATCACATAAAACGGATAACGGATCAATTAACCGATCTTCCCATTATTGTCCTGACTACACATGTACATGCTGATCATATTGGAAGCCATGGCGAATTCGATACTATATATGTTCATCAAGATGATGCGGACTGGCTGATTAACGGAATTAAAGGATTGTCTTTAGATCAAATACGAAAAGATATGAGCAGAGACATCACAAGGCCTGTACCAAAATCATTTAACCCTCATACATATCGTCCATTTCAAGGGATTCCTGATAAAGTACTTGTAGACGGAGATATCATCCATCTCGGGAAACGTGATTTGGCCATTTACCATACACCTGGGCATTCACCGGGTCACATTTCTATTTTCGACCAGCCAACAGGCTATTTATTTACCGGAGACCTATTTTATGCTGAAACCCCCATCTACGCATTTTATCCATCGACGAATCCTGTTGACCTTGTTAATTCTTTAGAAAGAATTGCTCAAATAAAAGGCGTCTCCAAAATATATGGGGGGCATAACCAACTGGGACTCGAGTCAACAACCCTTTTCGACGCACTTGAAGGGGTTCAGTACCTTCGGGAACATAACCTGCATAGGCATGGAACCGGTATTCATTCATTCAATAGCTTCAGCGTACAATTTTAACGTACCATAAAGGTATCGTGAGACATAATGCTCATAATGCTCCATTCCCTTTAATAATTCATGACCAACGATTCTTGTTTTAAAGGTCGGCAGGAACTCCTTTCCACGAAATAATGGGGAATGATGATTCCTCCCGGCTCTTTTCCATTCTGTAACTTTTGGATGATTGATTTGGCTGCCTGGTATCCAAGATCGAAGATGTTTATATCGACTGAAGTAAGTGCAGGCAGGGAAAATTCTGAGAAAAGTACGTTATTAAAGCTGACGACTGATATTTCTTCGGGAGTGCGTATCCCCATCTCTCTTAGTCCGTGGACAATTCCAAGTGCTACACATTCATCACTTACAATCAATGCGCTCGGAGGCTCTTCAATAGATAAAAAACTATTTGCCGCTGCCCGTCCACCATTATGTAAAAATTCCCCCTGAATCGTATATTCGCTTCTAGGTACGATGCCTGCCCTTTTTAATGCATTTTCATATCCAGCTAAGCGATCGAGTGTCATCACATACTTTTTGTCACCACCAATGAAGCCAATTCTTTCATGCCCTAATTGAAGTAGATAATCTGTCGCCTGTTCTGCTGCCAGGATATTATCATTATCCACATACGATATTTCATCTATAAAATCATATGGCTTTCCAATCATGACGAATGGAAAATCCCTCGCTTTTAGATAGGTAAGAATGTGGTCATTCATCCTTGAATACATGAGGATGATGCCATCAACCATCCCCCCCTGTACCATCTTCACGATTCCTTCGTAGATTTCATCCTCCGTCTTCCCTGTGCTCAGTAACAGAGAATATTGTTTTTCCTGAGCCCCTTCGCTAAGCCCTTGGAGGATTGTTGAAAAGTACGGATTTTGATAAATAACGCTTGACGAACAAGGTAAGACCAAACCTATAATCCTAGTGGATTGATTCGCAAGACTGCGTGCAATGAAATTCGGATGATATCCCAACTTTTCCATTGCTTTACGCACACGCACTTTGGTTTTCTCGCTAATTCGAGGATTGTTTGCAATCACTCGCGAAACTGTTGAAGGTGCTACATTCGCCAGTTGAGCTACATCTTTTATCGTAATTGCCATGAATCACCTGTCTCCTCTCATAGTATGAATGACTTTTCTGAATCACCTACGTGCAAGTCAATAATACTTTCCCAATACATTAAATAAATATACAATTATATGTATCTATAATACACTCAACATAACACTTATATCCATTATTTTTTTCAAATTTTCCAATATTTTAAGAATATCAACTTTACGTTTCTTCCCCAGTTTCGAAAAAAAAGGAGCTGAATTAAATCAGCTCCATGATTGAAATAAATATGTTTGAATAAATGGACAGAAGTCAGACGACCAACCACTTCAGTACCAGCAATGGTTGCGTGCTTCCCTATTGATAATAAATCCTCACTTCGTAGGGTCGTAAATTCAGTCTGGAATGGTCTTCAATACCCTCATAATTCGCTAATAATAGTTCCATATCCCCCCAACCTGATGCATCGATATAGTGATGATTCGAACTAAAGTTGCAGATAACCTTCACTGACTCGCCATTCATTTGTCTTGTATAAATATAAAGTTCGGAATGATCCTCCCATAATAAATCATATTCCCCATATACTAATACTTGATGTTTTTTCCGAAGAACGATCATCTTTTTATAAAAGTGATAGATGGAATCAGGATTATTCTTTTGCTCTTCCACATTTATCGCACGATAATTGGAGTTCACTTTCATCCATGGCGTTCCATCCGTAAACCCCCCATGTTCCGTATCATTCCATTGCATGGGTGTTCGCGAATTGTCACGACCATTCTGCCAAATGATTTGCATGATTTCATCATGGGAGCGTCCCTTCGAGGTCTCAATTTGATAAAAATTCTTCATGCCTACATCATCATAATCATCAATGGAATCGAATTGTACGTTGGTCATGCCGATTTCCTGCCCTTGATAAATAAATGGTGTCCCTTGCATAAAAAAGTACAGAGCACCAATCATTTTTGCGCTCTCCAACCAATATTGATGATCGTTTCCCCATGTGGATACACTTCTCGGTTGGTCATGATTTTCAAAAAACAAAGCATTCCAGCCTTTATTATGAAGTCCCTTTTGCCATTTTGTCATGGTCCTTTTCAACTCAAACACGTCTACATGATGATCATGTCCCCGATTCCATAGACCCAGATGGTCGAATTGAAAAATCATATTGAACTTTCCGTTTTCTTCCCCGACCCAGTCGTCCGCTTGTTCAATCCTTACGCCATTGGCCTCACCAACGGTCATAATATCATACTTTGCAAAAGTTTCTTCCTTAAGCTCCTGGAGGTAATCCAATATCCCTTCCTGATTGGTATGCATCTCAAACGCCGGGACATATTGGTGCCAATAAGGATTGGGCATATCAGGCAAACCTTCGCGCTTATGGATATGTGTAATGGCATCAATCCGGAAACCATCGATGCCTTTGTCTAGCCACCAGGTCACCATATTGTATAACGCCTGCCGTACTTCGTTACTTTTCCAATTTAAATCGGGTTGTTTTTCTGCGAATAAATGTAGGTAGAATTGATTTGACCATTCATCGAACTTCCATGCACTCCCTGAAAAAATACTTTCCCAGTTGTTCGGTTCCCTGCCATCCTTGCCGTCTCTCCAAATATACCAATCTCGTTTTGGGTTTTCCTTTGAAGAACGCGACTCCACGAACCAAGGATGTTCATCACTCGTATGATTGATCACCAAGTCAAGAATCACCTTCATGCCGCGTCGATGCACGTCTTCCAACAAATATTCCAAGTCACCCATCGTACCGAATTCCTCGGAAACCGCTTGATAATCGCTGATATCGTATCCATTATCAGCGTTGGGGGACCTGTAGAACGGGCAAATCCAAATCACATCAATGCCAAGTTCCTGCAAGTAATCCAGCTTGGAAATCAATCCCCTTAAATCTCCCACTCCATCACCGTTACTATCCATGAAACTGCGTGGGTAAACTTGATAGCAAACAGCCTCTTTCCACCAGGTCTTTTTCATGCTGTACACCCCCGATTCGGATTCAGTATTCCACAAAGCCTTAGGGACATCGTTTTATAGCTGCCATAAATCGAGAGGTACATGTTTACTTTAATCGATTCCTCTTTGAACGTTTCAGGATCAAAGCAATAAAAATACCAAAAATGACAAGGACCAACCCGATAATAATCAAGTAAGGAATATTGATTGTCGACTTGGAGGCAAGGGTATAAACCTCCGCTGATTCCCTGTCGATTACAATGGAGTAGCTGTTGTCCTTACTACGCACCAAATCCCCATTTAGCATGCCTCTCAACTCTTTATTCTCTTCAAGATTCTTTTCAGCAAGTTTTATCGTTTGCGTTTTTGTTGTGTTATTCATAACGACTACCACCGTTTCGTCGTCATATACACGTTTAAAGACCGCTGTACCACCCTTTTGGTACAAAACCTTCATATTTCCTTTAGATAATGCAGGGTACATTTCACGAAGGTCAGAAAGTTTTGTTATATATTCCACTAGTTCTTGTTCTGTCTTAAAATTCATCAATTGATGATTATTCGGTGCTTTATCGCCATTAAGAGCAATTTCCGATCCATACATCACAATTGGAACGCCCGGTGTCGTATAAATATATGATAAGGCCATCTTCCATCTTGCTCCCGGGTTTTCGTTATGGTCGGCTGCATCCTTAGTAAAACGGGGCATATTCTGGGTATCCATGAACAATGCCTGTGTAAAGCTCGGATCTTTAGCAGCATCCAATACAGGAGCCAGGTCTTGATCTGGGGCAGCAAACGCTTTCCGAAGTTCTGCATTTTGTGGGTAATCCATGAAAGCATCGATACCTGCTTCTTTATAACTTGCAATCAAATCGGCATCGCCTTGAACGTCACCAACGGTATAGAAATTTGATTTTTCAGATTTGACGACTTTAACGAATTCTTTCCAAAAATCCTTTGGGACGTGTTGAACTTGATTGAGACGGTACCCATCAATATTCGTTTCTGCAATCCACCATTTTGCAGCATCTAATAAATATTCCCGTGTTTCCTGATTATCTTGATTTAAATCCGGAAGGCCATTAACCCAGCCGCTTTCCAGATTCCTTTGTCCACTATCCATGGAAATATCCTTTTTTTCATGGAACCAGTCTTTTTTATCTGGATCGTTCAGCCAGGAATGATTCGGTCCTACATTATTGACCTGAAAATCGAGGATCACCTTCATCTCGCGACTATGAGCCTCATTAACTAGCTTTTTGAATTCTTTTTTCGTACCATAGTGTGCATCTGTTTTATAAAAATCCTTCACCCAGTCCCCATGGTATCCATTATCTTCATTAGAAAAAATAGGAGACAGAATGATAGCGGTATATCCCATATCTTTTAGGTAATTTAGCTTTTTCGTAACTCCTTCGAAATCTCCACCATTAAAGGCCGAAGGATTCAATACATCAGCATCCCCATTATTTTTAGGATTTCCATCAAAAAATCTGTCTATCATTACTGAGTATGCGATTTCATCCTTCCACGTTCGTTGTTCTTTTTCAGCTGCTCCTACAGGAATGGCGTAAAAAAGAAGCAACGGAATTAAAGCGAGTGATAACACCCTTTTTTTCATATCCGCTCTCCTCCTAGCTATCTCTTTACGCCTTTAAGATTATCCGTTTGTCCCCCCTAACGTCAAATCCATATTATAAATAATTTTACACATATGAGACAATATGGATGGCGACTGATATGACAAAAGGATATTCAATCATCGTACCTTCTCACTATCTTCTTTACCGCTTCGTCCAGAGCCGCTTTCGGTTTGCTTTCCAAAGCAGTGATTTGTTTCATGGCAGAATCCATCGGGCCCCACACTTTATTCATTTCTGGAATATTCGGTACTGGTTCTGCGTATTGTAATTGTATGGCAATGGCTTGTGCTCTTTCACTATCTTTAATAGCCTTATGATCACTGATCGTTTTCATAGGGGGAATTTCCCCCGTTTTTTCGAAGCGAAGCAGCGCATTCTTTTCATTTGATAAATATTCGACTAATTTTGTGGACCAATAAGGATATTGGGTGAAAGCAGTAATATGCCATCCTTTCATTTCAAGGATTGTTTTCATCGGGGTCCCTTTTGGCAATTTTGGCATCGGCGCGATACCGACATCCTCCCTCTCCATCAATGCAGTTTTTGAACTCATGATGGAGGCTACCTTCCCCTCCCTAAACATTTTTTCCAAATCTTCCTTGTCACCTTCTGGAATGGCGCGAGCTTTATACCATTTCTGAATATAGCTTGCACCTCTTACTGCACCTTCATTATTTAAGCCAATATCCGCAGGACTTACTGTCTTCCCATCCCGTTTGAATACATATCCGCCCATCCCAATTACTATTCCATATGCCTCATGGAAATCGTTCCATGCAGCCGCGAATCCATATTCCTTTCCTTGGCGCATTTTTTTTGCTTTTTTATACAATTCATTCATAGTTTTAGGGGCCTGGGGTAACATTCTCCTGTCATACACCAAAACAGAAGTGACCGCTGACTTCGGCAAGCCGAAAAGCTTTCCTTGATAGGTTTCCGCGAAAACCGCCGTTTCTAAAAATGGGGTTACCACTTCTTCAGCCACCTTTATTTCCTGAATTAGCCCCTCCTCCACTAACTGACCAACCTTTTCATGAGAAAGGGTCACGATATCCGGGGATTTCCCAATCGGTCCTTTCCGTCGTAATTGTGTATACATTCCATCGTCTACATCGACCTCTTTGTATTCCACCCTGATGCCGTATTCCTTTTCGAACCCTTTAAGGATGGGGTTTAAAGCACCCCCTTTTTTCTCTTCCTCCCAAACGATCAATTTTTCCGGTTTTTCTTCATTCGTGATTTCTTGTTCACGCTTCTTACTTTCCTTCACTATTTTAGGTTCCTTATTTGTACTGGATTCGCAAGCACTTCCGGTAGCGATTAGAAATAGGGACATTAATAAGTAGATCATCGACTTCTTCACTTTTATTCTCCTTTTAGAATGTTTGATTCTATCATGTCCCAAATCCCCCAATTGTTTACGCCACTGGAAAAATTACAGAACGTAAGTCGTACAGTGAATACGGAATCCAGCGTCATTGTTACCATTATATGAGAAGACTTACGTTTTACAACATTTACCTATATCTATTTATATTCTTGAAAAGAAGCAATCTTTTTCCGATTTTTTTAGTAATTAGGTGCTTTTTTTCAAGAAAATGGGTATATACTTTACATAAGAATTTTGAAATATCAATATTCTTCATCTTGTTATATGTACATATTATTCCTCCCATTAGCAGACTGATAGTTCTACCTGCAATCAAAAATTAATCCTGACTAGAATTGGAGTGTTTTTCAATGGAACGATCGTCCATCCAGCACCGTCCTACTGACAATTTCGCTTACAGCATCGACGCCGAAACTCTTCATATCCGCCTTCGTACAAAAAAACAAGATATTTCATCTGTCGGACTTATTTTCGGGGACCCCAATTTGCTTGATGATGGTCATTGGCAGTATGATCAAGCGCCTATGGACCTTTCCGGAAGTGATAGCAATTATGATTATTGGCAGATTTACGTGAAGCCACCCTACCGGAGAATCAGATATGGATTTAAGCTTCATTCTGGAGAAGAAGAACTCATCTACACGGAGAAAGGATTTTTCGAGGAGGCTCCAGATGATACAGGCTGTTATTTCGCCGTTCCATATCTTCATGCAAATGAAGTATTCCATGCACCTGTATGGGTAAAGGATACCGTTTGGTACCAAATCTTCCCTGAGAGATTCGCAAATGGAAATCCCGATAACGATCCGGTTGGTGCGAAGCCTTGGGGCAGCGAAGAACCAACAGTGGATAATTTCTTTGGAGGGGACTTCGAAGGGATTATCGAACATCTGGATTACTTAGAGGACCTTGGCATAAGCGGCCTCTATTTAACTCCCATTTTCCACGCTCATTCCAACCATAAATATGACACGATCGATTATATGGAAATCGATCCGCAATTCGGTACTAAAGAGAATTTGAAAAAGCTGGTTGCAGAATGCCATAAACGAAATATCCGTGTCATGCTCGACGCTGTCTTCAACCACAGTGGGTATTATTTTCCTCCGTTTCAAGACCTTCTTGAAAAAGGGGAGAACTCGAAATATAAGGATTGGTTCCATCCCCATGGTTTTCCCTTAAAAGGGGGAGAATGGCCCAATTATGAAACATTCGGTTTCTTTGAGTCGATGCCAAAATTGAATACAGCCAATCCTGACGTCAAAGAATATCTCTTGGAAGCCGCTGCCTATTGGATCAAGGAGTTCGATATTGATGGCTGGAGGCTCGATGTAGCCAATGAAGTTGATTCACCATTCTGGCGTGATTTCCGGAAAACAGTGAAAACCATTAAGCCTGATCTGTATATTCTTGGGGAAATATGGCATGATTCCATGCCATGGCTGAGGGGTGACCAATTCGATGCTGTCATGAATTACCCATTTACCAATAACGTGTTCCGTCTTGTCGCCTCACAAACTATCGATGCTAGGCAGTTCATCGAAGAAATGACAGCCATCTACCATAGCTATCCAACTAATGTATTTGATGTTACATTCAACCTTCTGGGAAGCCACGATACACCACGTATCTTTACAGACTGCGGGGAAGACTTGGCAAGAGCCATGCTGATTCACGCCATTCTGCTGACTTTCAATGGCAGTCCCTGTATCTATTATGGAGATGAAATAGGCTTAACCGGCGACCAGGATCCCGGTTGTCGCAAATGCATGGTATGGGAGGAAGAGAAACAGAACCGTGAACTTTTTAACGCAATCAAGGAATTGATTGCATTACGAAAAGAAGAAGGTTTGCTTGCAAATGATGGACATTTCGAGTTCCTTAATTCATCTGATAACAAAAATGTCGTCGCCTATCGAAAGTTCAACGAGGCACGCTCTGTTGTAATCCTGCTTAACCCGACAGATCGCCCACAGTCTTATACCCTGCCTTTTGAAACAGGTCATTCCATTGTCGATTTAAGAACGAAGGAAATAACGAAGGAGGGCCGCTTTGAACTAGGTGGCTATCAATATAGAATTCTTGCATTTGATCATTGAGGCAAGGAAAAGGGGCACGCGTACTATACGCTGCCCCTTTTTTTCAATCAATGATTTGAATATCATATTGCTTGAACCATACATCTATCTGAGCCAAATGAGCGATTAACTGGGGACCTGACATCAATTGCCCGAACCAAGGCACCTTAAAAGCGGCTCCCTTTGACTCGACTATATCGTTCATTTTCTGCTGATCGAAGAACTCATGCAGGACGGAACTTTTGTCAGTCAAGATATCTTTTAACCACGTTTGCACACGGTCCGTATAGACTGGGTTATGGGTCTTCGGGTAGGGACTTTTTTTACGGTATAACACCTCATCGGGCAACATCCCTTCTAACGCTTTACGTAATATCCCCTTCTCCCGGTTACCTGTCATCTTCATATCCCAAGGGATGTTCCAGGCATATTCGACCAAACGGTGATCCGCAAATGGAACTCGCACTTCAAGACTTGCCCCCATGCTCATCCGGTCTTTCCGATCAAGGAGTGTTGTCATGAACCATAATAAATTGACGTAGAAAAGCTCCCTGCGCTTAGCGTCCTCCCCTTTTTCCCCCTCGAGCCTTGGCGTTTCTCGAACAGTCGTCAAATACGCTTCTCTCGCATATTCTTCCAACCCCAATTTTTCCCGCCATCCCTCTTTCAGTAGCGATTCCCGCTCACCGGTCGACCTCATCCATGGAAATCCAGGGCGGTTTAAATCCTCTGGACGATGAAACCATGGATACCCACCAAAAATTTCATCTGCACACTCCCCTGATAAACCGACCACGAAATCTTGCTTTATTTCTTTACAGAACCAAAGCAAGGAGGAATCAACATCCGCCATTCCCGGTAGGTCCCGGACATGGACGGCCTCAATTAAATAATCGGTTAACTGCTCCTGGGTAATGATTGAAGAATGATGTACCGTGTTGAAAGTATCCGACATTTTCTTAATCCAGGGTCCGTCAGAGTTAGGCTGGAATTCATTCGCCTTAAAATATTTCTCATTATCCTCATAATCTATGGAATACGTATGCAACCTTCCTTTACCATCTTTCAAGTATTCATTCGCTGCTATAGCAGTAATCGCACTTGAATCGACTCCCCCTGACAAAAAGCTACATAGCGGGACATCGGAGACGAGTTGCCTGGTCACGGCATCTTTTAATAGAAAGCGAACTTTTTCAGATGTCTCATCCAGTGAATCACGATGTTCTTCACTCTGAACATTCCAGTATCTCCATATCCGCAGACCTTTTCTGGATAAAGTAAGTGCATGGGCAGGCCTCAGTTCCTTCACACCATGAAAAACACCTGAACCCGGAGTTCGAGAAGGGCCCACTCCAAACACTTGGGCTAGACCTTCCCTGTCGATTTCCGTTTTGACGTCCGGATGAGCCAGTATCGCCTTTAGTTCAGATCCAAAAATGAACCCTCCGTTCCTTTCAGCATAGAAGAACGGCTTAACACCCATACGGTCTCTACCAATGAATAATTTCTGTTCTCTTTCATCCCAAATCGCAAAGGCAAAAATCCCATTAAATAACTCGACACACTTTTCCTTCCACTCTATATATGAAGTTAGTAAAACTTCTGTATCAGAATGGCCTTTAAAGGAATATCCTTTTAATAATAGTTGTTTTCGAATGTCTTCGGTGTTATATAATTCGCCGTTGTAACAAAGGGTATATCTGCCGTCTTCGCCTTCCTTTGTCATCGGCTGTTTTCCGCCCTCTGCATCGACAACCGTTAATCTTTTATGGCCAAAGGCAACGTGGGATTCGCTCCATACATTCTCCGCATCCGGACCCCTCTTTGCCAATGTTTTTGTCATCTGTTCGACTGTTTTAGTTTCCGTCCGTAAATCCTTTTGAAAATGCACCCAACCTGTAATTCCACACATCACACTTCACCCTTTCCATCTGGACGATCAAATAATATAGCCGTCTGCCTTTTAAGTATTAGGTATCCATAACGTTACGTTCTGGCCTTAATTCCAAGTATTCTACTTTGCACTGATCCGTGGAAGCCTCTGCTCCTCTACTTGATGATGGTAAAGAACTGTTGAGTAAGGCATCCCGTGTTTAACATAGCCTATGCAAAGATGGAAAGTTGGTTATTTGTCCATAACATTTTAAAATATACCGTTATATTTTCATTGGATTTTGACTAAAAAGTAGGTGAGGATTCCCCTATTGGAGGTATAAGCATGAGTCAGCAACATCGAACGAAGTTAATGAACAGGCAAACACGAGCGTTTACCGAAGGAACTGTGGAAAATATCAATCAACAATGGATCTTTTTTGACGATGAAACCGATGAGGCGTCATCGATTGAAGACCACCTTCAGAGCATCATTGAAGTATACAGGGGTGGCCGATGGCAGCAGGGATTTTTAGAAGCAGAGGGGAAAATCCACCTTCATCGCGAATTCACATTCCTAAGAGACAATGAACCGATAAGAATTCAAAAAAAACTATTATATTCATTTGAACGGTTGTTAGAAGAATTGAATGATGATTCTTTTTTCCAATTCGTAACGACCTTGAACTCGCTTGATTTTTCGGTTTATGATTGTATATACAGCTACAATCAACTTACTTTTTTAAGGGAACTGACCAATCAGTCCGGCGTCAATTTCTTCACGTTTGATAATGAGTCCCAAATCTGTCTCGTCCAGCATCATTTTTCATACGGAAAAAAGGACCATGACCGCTTTGAGTTCACCCTTAATACAGGCAAGCGAATCATCATAGAAAAAGTGAATTCCCTCTGATATAAAAATTCGCGTACAAAAAAGGACAAATGAGATGAACCCATTTGTCCTTTTCCAATTCTGATTAAAACCAATCCAAACCTTGTGGAAGGGAAAGTCCTAGATAAAGGACGAAGATTAAAGCAACGATGAATAATGCCCACATCGCACTTACGGCTTTTCCTTTTTTCGTACGAACTAACACCATTTCCATTGCGGCAATCACGATGATTCCCACGATCATTTTCACAGCATACTCACCAAAGTCAGTAATCAGCATTCCACCTGTGATGAAAATCAAAAGATAGAATAGACGTGTAATCATGTGCATCATCTTGGCTTTCGGGCTTCCATTCTTAAGCATGGAATAGGTTACAAAGAAAAGAATGATTCCGATAACCCAGGTCGTTATGTGTAAGTGAGTTCCCATTTTTTTGCCCCCTCGATCAATATCCTTTTCATCATATCATAGGCTTTTACATATATACAAAAGTAAGGTTTCTGTAATAGATGTAATACGTGTCCATTTTATGAACGGTCATTCTTTCCCCTTAAGGTCTCTCCTCCCCCCGTTTCATGACCGGTTTCTTACCATATGTAATAAATCGCCACACATATTCCACGGGGCCGAAACGGAAACGCTTCATCCACCAATAGCTTAGCAAGAGCTGTATAGAAAAGACAGCCATCATCAGGAGAAACCCTTCCGTATATCTAACTTTCCCGTACAATCCCAAACCGTAGGAGTAAAAAATGAGGGAACAAACAATCGATTGAAATAAGTAATTGCTCATCGACATCCTTCCCACGAAGGATAGCAGATAACACGACTTATAAGCCCATGCCCTTTCCACCAACAGTGCGATGGCGGTAATATAAAACATCGTCAGTAACGGTCCCCCGAAGTAATCCTGTACGAACGTCGTGCCATAATCATTAACCGTTATATACGGCAAGAGCTTGATCGCCAGACCTGTTAGAAAGCTTATGATTGCCAACATCCGCAATGACCGTTTATATCGAGAAACATTCTGAAGCCACCCTTGCTTTGCTACGCCAGCTCCGATTAAGAAGAAAGGGAAGATGGAGAAGAAAAGGAAAATCGCATTCACTGGATTATTCACCATATACCAGTCTTTCATCCTTTGATCTGTTACTTCTATAAAGCTCCCCGCCGAATAGATCTCTAGTGACTGTTTCATCATCGCTACATCATTTTTAATCTCCAACAATCCACCATCGACAAAGCTCATGAGGAGAAAAAAGGCTCCGAACACCGCGAAAGGAACTATATATAAAAACGATCCGAGCCAAATTAGATATTTTCCCTGCCATTTATAGAAAAACAGAAAGACAAACCCAAACACTGCGTAATTAACAAGAATGTCTCCATGCCAGATAAAAAAGGCATGGAGGCATCCTACTGCCAATAGAAAACATAACCGCTTCATAAATAGAAAAGGAAACGAAACTCCCCTATCTACACTCCGTACGGCTAATATAACAGCCCCGAAGCCAAACAAGAACGCAAACAACGGGTAAAAACTCGCTTGGGCAAAAATATCGCTGAATATGTATAACACCCGGTCCCAGCTCTCATCCCAATAAGATACACCATTTATATACAAGATTGGCGTGTGAAAAGAAGGCATATTCACCAAGAAAATCCCTAGGATGGCCATACCTCTTAATATATCGATGCTGAGCATCCGCTTACTTTCCTGTAAGGGGGCAAACGCATCTTTCATACCTTCACCTTCTTCATTCATGATAGCTGTATCGCATACAGGCATTTGGATTGTTACTCCATTCTTTCATTAAGGATAATATATCATCCCTAGCCTCGAGGGCACTAGTAAAAACGCCGCTCTTCTTCAAGCGGCGTTATCACATATCAGTTGACGAACCTTCCTGTTTTACCTTTCGCTTCCCAATAATCGTTGCGAAGATGGATTTTCTGGATTTTACCTGAAGCCGTTTTTGGCAATTCCTTAACGAATGTGATACTGGTGACTGCCTTGAAATGAGCCAGTTTTTCTCTAGTAAACATCATGATATCCGCCTCGGTCAATTCTACACCTGGCTTAAGGACAATAAAGGCGTGTGGCGTTTCTCCCCATTTTTCATGTGGAACGGCTATGACTGCCGCTTCTAAGATACCCTCATGCTCATATAAAATCCCTTCCACTTCAATGGACGAGATATTTTCTCCACCACTTATGATAATATCTTTCTTGCGATCGACGATATCAATATTCCCATTCCTATCCATCGTCGCCATATCACCGGTATGTAGCCAGCCATTCTTGAGCGTTTGCATGGTTGCCTCTTCATTCTTCCAATAGCCCAACATGACACCATGACTACGAACAATGATTTCTCCGATATCGACACCGTCACGAGCGACTTCCTCACCATTGTCGTGAACGACCTTAACCTCACTGCCTATGCAGGGATAACCAGCTTTCGCCTTCATTTTGTATTTTTCTTTCTCTGGTAGGTCAACGAATTCTGAACGGGGCACCGAAATTAAACTTATTGGAGCAGATTCCGTCATGCCATAAATTTGAATGAATTCCCAACCCAGCTCTTTTTCCACCCTTGTTACAAAGGCAGGCGGGGGTGCCGAGCCAGCCACCACAATCCGAATATCCTGTTCAATCGCCGGTACATTCCCTTCGTAATATTGAAACAATGAATTCAGGACGGTTGGTGCCATATGCATGATGGAAACTTTATACTTCTCAATCGCTTTGAAAATGGACTTTGGTGTTGATTTTCTTAAGCAGACTTGCGTAGCGCCATTGGCCGTATAATAAAAAGGGGCACCCCAGCCATTGACGTGAAACATCGGCAGTACATGCAAATATGTATCACGGTCATTGACCCTGAAATGGTGCATGGCACTAAGCGCATGCAAATAGTTATTGCGATGAGTCAGCATCACCCCTTTAGGATTACCGGTCGTTCCACTTGTATATAGGAGGCTCGATACATCATTTTCATCCACTTGCTCCCTATCGAAGCTTTCTTTCTCAAAACGTCCTAGCCAGACATTGTAATCGATTTCATTTGTTTCGTCTTCTTTATAGTGCACGATGATATGCTCTACTGATTCCAACTGATCCTTAACGGGTGAGATCAGATGATATAAATCCTGATCCACGAACAGAACCCTTGACTCACTATGATTTAAAATGAATAGATAATCCGCTGGAGTCAGTCGAATATTCAAAGGCACCATTACGGCTCCAAGCTGGAACGCTCCGTAAAAACCTTCAAGCATTTCGATCGAATTCGGTGCCAGATACGCCACCTTATCCCCCTTTGTAATCCCAAGGTCTCTCAAGCCATTGGAAAGCTGATTCACCCTGCCATTCAGTTCCCGGTATGTCAGGACCTTATCATCACCAATGACCGCTTTCTTGTCAGCATAAAGTGAAGCTGCCCGGTCCAAAAAATGTGATAACACTAAAGGTACATTCATCTAATCCCCCTCTTTCTATTTGTTTGAAAATTTAGAATTAATCATCATATTACCATAATTGTATATCATTTACCATATTCTTCAATCGATACTTCTAGGCAGGCGGTGCTAGGCAATTGAATCACATTGATAAAGGAAAAACATACAATACAGGGAAGCATCCATTCAGAGTAGCCTTACTGCCTGTAGTCCGGGATAAACCAGAAAAAAAGGATGATTTTCATGCCTGCTATCGTAGGAGTTATTCAAGTGATCAACGTGGGGAGTAGTGGCGTTGTCCATATCGGTGACGTCTTTAAGATCAGCCCTTTTTCCACTTCAAAAACGTTTGCGGGTGCTGGCTCTTTTAATACAGGCGAATCCATTTCCCTTTACAATGCCTACAGTACCACCAATACAAACGATTCAGATGGCGTTGATCAGCCAGTAGCATTAAACCTCTAACATTTTGGGAAGGGAGGACACCATGATCTTCAATATTCACCAAACGATTCAAATTAATATGATAAAAGTCGAGAGCATATCCAATTCATCTGTTTTTCAAATAGGAAGTGCCGGAGTGATTAAACCGTACTCCACGTTAGCCAATACAGGTGGATTCACTGAACCCGCTCCACTACTTGAAGAAGATATAGTGCCTGAGACTAGTTTCGTCCCATTTAGCCCCCCTAACACATAGGCATTCACCTACATGGATCAATTTCATATACTGCCATATATGAAATCAACATTAGGTGAAGGTGAGGTGTTTAAATCGTGGATCATGATTTATATTCGTATTCCATACAAATGCAGCGATTTCTTGAAGCCCAGGATAAGCGAATTATGAAACTTGAACACGAACTCAAACGCCTGACGGATGAACTCACCGAAATGAAAAATAAACCACCAATCCATGTTGATCGAATTGAATATAAGTTTGATCAGTTAAAGGTTGAGTCATTGGACGGAACATTGAATATCGGTCTGAATCCCAATGATTTAAATAACATTGATGAGTTTGCTGTCAACAATCAACCCATCCAACCCGGCCCTTTCCTATTTCCAGGCAGAGAGATAGTCGCTCAGGAGATTTACCATGATATCCTATCAGGCTTGGAGGAAATGATCCGGGATACGGAAGCCCAGCTTCAAATCACCCTAGAATCCTCATATCATGATTTCATGAGGCAGGATGTAGAACGCCAGCTTCATCAGCGTATCAATATGTACTTTGATAATCTTTCCCATGCTGAACGTTCACCTCAGCAGCGGGAAAATGTGAAAGAAAAAATCACAGAAAAAGTAAAATCGGATATTCAAAAAGCATTGATTCAATTCATCACACACTCTCATTCCGAGACAGGAGGAAATCCAAATGGAGTTTAATGTAACAAACCATCAGCTATGTGTCGGTGATATTAAAGTGACTGGGGTAGCAAGCTCCGCCCTGTTCCTCATCGGGGACGTACAAACCATCCAGCTATCTTCAGCATTCGATACCCCCCCAGAGTCGCTCATCATCGGACCATTCGTACCACTCACTCCAAAAGGATAAATTATATGTTTAATAGAATATCGAAAGTGAAGTCCATATCGACCAAGACCCTCTCATTTGCATCAAACCTTCAGATTGGGGACTGTTCTTATATCGACGGGTCTGCGATAGCCTTGGCAGTCCAGAAAAAAAGCGATAGATTCACTGAACCGGAACCCAATTTCAATGATTATGAAATCTTTACACGGCCCTTCTATATTCCGAGGATTACTGAACCGATTGTGTCACACTTCTCAAACCCAAACCCCTTTATTCGAGTTGGAAATATCGATATCATTGGGATATCTTCATCCTCCATCGTAGGAGTGGGGAATGTAGGTCATATACGCATGGAATCAAGAATAAAGCACATTCGTCAGATTCCCGAGAAAAACGAAGATGGAACAAGCGAGAATACATCAGAAGAAACTTAATAAAGGAGAAATCATATGCCAGCCATTGTAGGTCCAGTCCAAATATTTAATGTCGGGTCAGGAAACCTTTTATTCGGTGACGCAGCCGTCATCTCACCGAAATCCGCAAGCAAATCCGTCACCGGCTCCGGCTCAGCGAACACGGGTGCACTCGTTTTTACCGCCAATGGCCTGAACGGAAGCAACGTCATTGATGTTAATGGTGTAGATCAGCCTATCGCAGGCAATAATTAGCGTCTAAAAGCCTCCTGTCTCCAGGAGGCTTCAGTTTGTTTACGAAGTAATTATTTATAAAGTGCAGAAACAACTTATGTTAGGGGGAAGTATCTTGATATTTCTTTCGATCGTTTTTATTTTACACGAACGAAACCGAAGCCTGATGCATAATCGTCGCCAGTTTCTGCACCATATCCACCCTTGATGTCGTAATCCTTTGCCTTTGTTTGTAATTGGGCCCTTACTTGTGCATTGGTCAAGTTCTTATTGGAGGACCAGATTTTAGCCGCCAATCCTGAAACATGCGGTGTAGCCATCGAAGTTCCGTTAATCGTATTGTAACCACCGTTTATCCATGTTGATTCAATGGCTGAGCCTGGGGCTGACACTTCCAGGTCTTTTTCCTGGATTACAAAGTCTCCGTCCGTATTCGGATTTCCACGGGAAGAATAATTGGCCACCCTGTATGTGCCGTTAGCCTGAACATTTTCAAGAGCCGCTACAGCCACTGCATTCGGAAGTGCACCTGGATAACCGATTGTATTTGCTGAATATCCGCTGTTCCCGGCAGCCGCAATGACCAGTACACCTTTGTTATAGGCATAATCCACTGCGCTTGAAATCAAGGAATCCTTCGAGCTTGAACCTAAGGACATCGATATAATGGCCTTGGATCCTGTGCTTATACTTTGATCGGCAGCATGGCGAATAGCGGCTGCGATATCATCGGAGTATCCTGAACCGTCATCTCCCAGTACTTTGTATGCCCACAGTTCTGCCTCAGGTGCCACTCCATATATCCCACTTCCATCAGAGCCACCGTTTGCCAAGGCAGTTCCGGAGACATGCGTCCCATGTCCATTATTGTCTGAACAAGAGTTATTGACGTAGGTGGTTGAGGTAGTAAAATCTTTGCACTGCTCCACATTTGCCGCTAAATCCGTATGCTTTGTTGTTGTCCCGGTATCCAACACCGCGATTTTAATGCCGTCCCCTCCCGATGTTTTAGTGAGGGATGGATCATTGTAGATGGCCTTGATGCCCCAAGGCGTCCTTGCGGAAGGTACCGCGGCGATCGTCGCTTGGATAGTGGGTTGAATCGATTGCGCAATTGTATATTTACTTACCTTTTCCACCTTTAGGTCTTCGTCCTTTGTCAAAGTTTCATATTCTTCGCTGCTTACATTGGTCGTAAATCCATCCTTGCCAAAACTACGCTCATGCCCAAACTTCTTCTTGGCTTCTGTCAGCTCATTGTCCGACCCTTTGAGGTAAACACGAATTTCATCCTTTAGTTGCTCCTCGCCTTGCTTGGCTTCCGTTCCATTCGCAAAAATGGAGAAGCTCATCCCAACACATAGAAATGCCATACCAATCCTTTTTCCCGTCTTCATCTGCTTTCCCTCTCTCTCTTTTTCTCTCTTCTATGTATGAATTTCTAAAGCTGTAAAGCTATTTTATTTTAAAATGTCATAAATTAACTATCAGACAAAACACTCAATTACGTTCCGATACAAACATAGGTATTGGAACCTGATTTCTATATAATTTTTATGCACACTAGTCTACACTTCTCAAATTAAGGCGAAAAATAAGACTAAATTTTCAGAAATCTTTTTATTGAAAATAAAAATAGAATATTTACCTACTTTACTCCCTTACTAATTATTCCTATCGAAAAAAGACAGGCTAAAAGACACATTCTTAAAACAGATAACAAAAGGGGTTTGGAATAGAAGCATTCCAAACCCCTTTTGTTTATGAACATTACTCACTCAACATCTTGAACACTTGCTCAACGTCTTTATCTCCACGCCCCGATAAGTTTACAATCAACACGTCATCCTTTGATAATTCTTTTGCCATGACCAGGGCATACGCTACAGCATGCGAACTTTCAAGCGCCGGAATGATCCCTTCCGTTTTGGACAATACTTGAAAGGCTTCAAGCGCTTCCTCGCCTTTTATGGTCCGATACTCGGCCCTGCCGCTTTCCTTCAAGAAGCTATGCTCCGGACCTACGCTAGGATAATCCAACCCTGCCGCAATCGAAAAAGTCGGCTGTGGATCTCCTTGCTCATCCAATAATGTCAGGCTTTTAAAACCATGCAGCACAGCTGGAACCCCTTGGGATATACTTGGAGCTTCGGCCGGTTCCACACCAATCAAGCGAACATCCGCCTCATCGATATAGTGAGCAAAAGCCCCAATCGCATTACTACCACCACCGGTACAAGCAATGATTGCAGTTGGTAGCTTCCCTTCCTTATCCATGATCTGACGTTTCGATTCTTCACTGATGATGGACTGAAAATGCTTGACAATTGAAGGGTACGGATGGGGTCCGACAGCGGATCCCAGCAAGTAAAATGTATTTTCATAGTTTTGAACCAAGTCATTCAATGCCTCATCAACGGCATCTTTTAGCCGGCCCTGACCCTTTTCAACCGGTATGACCTTCGCCCCTAACAATTCCATCCGAAAGACGTTCAACGCCTGCCGCTCTGTGTCTAGCTTGCCCATATAAATTACACATTCCAAGCCAAACATGGCACAAGCCGTAGCGGTTGCAACACCATGCTGTCCTGCTCCCGTTTCTGCAATGATGCGCTTTGCACCCATTCGTTTAGCCAGAAGTATCTGTCCAATGGCATTATTGATTTTGTGGGCCCCCGTATGATTCAGGTCCTCCCGCTTCAAATAGATCTTGGCTCCACCAATCTTTTTCGTTAAATTTCGTGCATAGGTCAGTGGATTTTCCCGACCTACATATTCTCTTAAATAATATTGAAATTCCTCTTTAAATTCAGGATCATCTTTATATTTCATGAATGCTTCTTCTAAAATATCCATTACTCCTTGAAGTTCTTTTGGTACAAAACTTCCTCCGAACTCTCCAAAGTATCCTCTGCTCATCTGCTCACTATTCATACTCCACTCTGCTCCTTTACACGCACTATTTATCTTACAATTCAAGTATACGGCAAAGCCCCTCTTTTTCTCAAATTCTATTGTTTGTGACCTTTTCAAAAAAAGGGGTGCCCCACAGTTGCAGGACACCCCACTCTCTTACATTTCTAATAAATGCGATCCATCAAAGAAGAATAAATAACGGCTTGTCACTTTTTTATTCATGATCCCTTCAACGGCTCTTGTGTAAAGTTCCAGTTGCATGCGGTAGCGGTCAGCAAGGATTTCTTTCGCCCCTTCATATCCACTAGCGAAACGGCCGGTTATCGTATCCGTTTTATAATCTAGAAGCACAAGGCCTTGTTCATCTTCAAAGATACAATCGATGACACCCTGAATCAGGATTTCCTCTTCGCCCATTTTCCAATCACTATAAGCCTCTTTAGCTGGCAATGACATCGTAAACGGCACTTCACGTCGAATGCTCGGCGCATTTTGCAGCCTTTTGCCGATATCACTTTCAAAGAAGTCGATAATCGTTTCTGGATTTACCGCTTCTCTCTGTTCCTCAGTCAAAAGCTCGCGCTGAATCAAGTCAACAAGCAATTGCTGAATCGATGAAAGAGTGATTTCTGATTTCAAATCAATATGTTGCATGACTAAATGCGTTATCGTACCTCTTTCAGCCGGTGTCAGGGACTTTTCTTGCATGAAGACTGGGCGCTTCGTAATCGGACTCTTGAATTTACGCAATAATTCCGTAGAGCTCTGTTCATCCCTCAGCTCATATTGACGCTTCAGTTCAGAAACCGACTGCTTGGATCTGTGCACAGTCGCCTCATGTTGGCCATATTCCCAATTAAGTTGATCCTTAACAGCATGAGCAAACTCAGATTCCAGTTCTACCTTCTCGGACTTTTGAACATGCTCTAGCAATTGCTCCTGTATGAGTGCACTTTCATCATTCAGGATCGTCAGCTCCTCAATCGGGATGACAGAGATGGACCAATTTGATGGATGGGACTCCATTTCAAAGCCTGCCCCCGAGAAACCACCAAAGTCACGATGACGCACAAGGGATGGACCAATCCAATCAAGGTAGCTTTTAGCTCCTGCCCGTATATAATCCTTCAAAAGCCATTCACCATGCGAGGCATTACTGATCCACTTTTGCTGTGTTTTTTCGGCATCACTGATGCTGGCAATGAGATGGAGCTTTTCCTTCGCCCTTGTCAACGCTACGTAGAGAACACGCATTTCCTCAGCAATCAACTCTAACTGTTTCTTTTTCTTAAATGCGAGCTGTGGGAGGGATGGATACGTTATCCGCAACTCGGAATTGACATATTTAGCTGCAAAGCCATAATCCTTATCCAGTAAATAGGGCTTCCTCAAATCCATCATATTGAATTGCCTGGAAAGACCAGCAATAAACACAATGGGAAACTCCAGACCTTTTGAGGAATGGATTGTCATCAGGCGGACAACATCTTCCTGTTCACCTAAAGCCCGTGCCGCTCCTAAATCATCTCCACGCTCCTGCATTCGTTCGATGAAACGCAAGAAACGGAAAAGCCCACGGAACGAACTCGCTTCATATTGTCTGGCCCGATCATACAATGCCCTTAAATTGGCCTGGCGCTGTTTGCCGCCCGGCATTCCCCCTGCAAAATCGTAAAATTGTGTTTCGCGGTATAAAAGCCAGATTAAATCGGATAATGCTTCCTGTCTGGCCAGTTTCCGCCACTTCACCAACTTTTTATAAAAGGAAGAAGCCTTAACGTAAAGATCCGGGTATTCATCAGGGTCACCTTTTCTATAAAAATCTGCTAACGCCTCGTAGTAGGTGCCCGTATGATATAAACGGATTTGGGACATTTCTTCCTCATCCATTCCTACGATCGGCGAACGGAGAACGGAAGCCAAAGGGATATCCTGTTGGGGATTATCTATGACTTTTAACAAGGAAATCATGATGGCCACTTCGGTAGCTTCAAAGTATCCGGAGGACAAGTTGGCATAGACAGGGATCCCCTGCTTCTTAAACTCCTCCATGATTTGCGGAGCCCATGGCATGGAACGAAGGAGAATGACCATATCCCGGTATGTCGCTGAACGGTATTGATTGGTTTTCGTATCATAGATTTGTTGTTTCTCGTTTATGGCCTTTTTTATGAGCCTCGCCATCATCCTTGCTTCCAACTGCGCCTTTTCCAATTCCTCGGCTTCAAATCCTATTTCCGTTTCCTCGGTTTCCTGGGCCTCTCCTGTATCAGCTGCTCCATCAATTAAATGAAGTTCAATAGGATAGGCATTCTCTTCCGGGTATGGCGCGCCTTTTTTCAATTGTGCATCCTCATCATAATCAATCTCGCCGACTGTGAGACCCATCAGCTGTTGAAACAAGAAGTTCGTCCCTTCAAGAACTTCCTTCCGACTCCGGAAATTCCGATTCAAATCAATCCTCAATCCGGAATCTGCACCGTCATGATTGAAGCGCGTGTACTTTCCAATGAATAAATTCGGTTCGGCTAGCCTAAAACGGTAAATCGATTGTTTGACATCTCCTACCATGAACAGGTTCCCGTTATATTCACCATCGGCCGTCACCAGTTTTAAAATCGATTCCTGAACAAGGTTCGTATCTTGATATTCATCGACAAGTACCTCTTTGAACTGATTCCGATATTCAATCGCGGCCTCTGATGGCTTTCGTTCCCCATCTATTGTTTCGCCCGTCAAGATTTGGAGGCAATAATGCTCCAAATCGGCGAAATCGACCAAGTTTTTTTCGGATTTTGCGGCAAAGAATTTTTTCTCAAACTGTTTAACGAGCATGATGAGTGTATCGACATACCCCTTCAATTCGCGAATATCACGTAGATAACTTTCAGGCTTACGCGAAAAAAGCTCTTCCTGCAGTGATTTAATGATTTTCTTCGCTTTATCTCGATGCTTAGTGGCTTCATCCACTATTTCCTTGTCAAAATCCTCTCCTGTACAACGTTTTGCCGTTCCGAATTTCACGTTTTGGATTTCTTCATACAGCGAATTCCAGGAAAGGTCTTTAACATGGGACAGTTTGGCTACCAAATCGAGATCAGCTAAATAATTTTCCGCCCTTGGCGCAGGACCGCCGGGAACCTTTGTCAGTTCCAAAGATCTCTCCAACAAATCCTTGGCTGTGTCCAGTTGCAAACCAATATCGAATTGTAAGGACTCGATAAACGGAAGATCATCTATCCCCGCCTCTTCAGACAAATCATACATCTCAGCTGCATGATTGAGCCATTGATCCGGATTCGGGTTCGAACGGGAGAAATCATAGAGTGACCGGACAATATCTTGAAGTGCATCATCGTTTCGGTCGCTAGTAAAGGCATCGACCAAATTAAAGAAAGCTTCATTATCGCTCTGGCCATATTGCTCCTCGAAAAGTTCTTCCATCACTTCATCACGCAGTAGTTGTGCCTCAGTGGAATCAGCAATCCTAAAGCCTGGATCAATCTCCGTCAAATAATAATATTTCCTGATCACTTCTAAACAAAAGGAGTGAAGCGTAGAAATGGACGCACGATTAATCAGACTTAGTTGCTTACGCAGATGCTGGGATTGTGGATTTTCATTGATTTCCTTTTCTAATGCCTCGCTCACCCTATGGCGCATTTCGGCGGCCGAAGCATTCGTGAAGGTCACGACCAATAACTCATCCACGTCGATTGGATCATCTTCCGTTATGACCTTTTGAATAATGCGATTGACCAGCACCGCGGTTTTCCCAGAACCTGCAGCGGCAGCGACCAGAATATCCTGATCTTTGGCCCAGATTGCCTTCCATTGGTCTTCTGTCCACGTCACGCCTTCAGGTATCATCGGAATCTTTGTTTTACTCATTTTTCACCCTCCCCTCTCAATAAATCCAGAACATCATTTTGTTTCTTTTGTGGCAAATTCCTAAATTGATTTTCCTCCAGCGATTGATCGAATTGGCAAACCGATTTAAATGAACAAAAAGTACATGGCGTTTTTTCCTTCATTTTATACGGAGTGATGCCAACATCTCCATCCACCATCCGATTACCTGAATCCTGATAGATCTTGCGAACATGATTGTTCAACAGGGAGAAGTCTTCCCGGCTGGCAACTTTGGATGCCGCTAAAAGGGAACCATCCTTTTTAAATCCTGCAGGTATCACGTCTGATTTACTGGAAGTATCTATGTCAAGAGACGTGTCCATCATTTTGATGACATTCGTTTGGTCTAATACAAGTCCATTCATTTTGAAACTCTTATAAATTTCCTCATCAATTTTATCCAAGCTAAGCATCCCTTTAGATTTAACGACAGGATTATGGACATGGAAATAAAGAACACCTGCTGGGATCGCCTCTTTACCGATAAGCGATTGGGATTGTGAAACGACGATATCGAGGTAAGTCAGCATTTGCAGGGCAAGTCCATAATAGACTTCACTCATGTTCAGTTCCTTTTCACTCGATTTATAATCCAGGACGCGCAAATAGACGCCGCCCTCGCCTTCATCGGCTTTATCCACCCGGTCTATCCGCCCAATCAATTCCATCTTCGTCCCATTTTTCAGAGTGAACGATAGTGGGGGCAGTTCTCCATTTTTCCCAAAGCCTAGTTCCAATCCGATGGGCGCAAATCCACTTACCTTGGCATGGTCGCTTAAGACGATTGAAGCCCGGCCGATTACATGCTCCAATTTCCTACGCAAGTAATGGTGGCGGTTCGTACTTAGCAGGATTTGATTTTGAAGCTTAGGTGCAAGCTGTTCCACCGCCCGTCTCGCCAACTCCAAACATTGCTCTTTGGTCAGGGAAGACCACGGGATATCATGCTCATTTAAATAATCCGAAATCATTTTTAATGCCCCATGGAACATTTCACCGATATCCGGTGCATCCAGACGGAATACTTGCCGTTCTCTTAATTTCAAACCATGAGCGGCATAATGGGAAAACGGGCAGCTATTGAACATCTCCATTCTCGATACACTTGTTAAAATGGTTTCACCGTATAATTGTTTACTCGTTTCCTCAGACAGTTTCATCGTTTTATTTTGGTAAAAAAGACTGGACAGGACCTTCGTTGCAATCGGGCCAACCTTCTCATCCTCCATGATGGCGTTATACACATCCCACCAAAGTGGATGGATAGGGTAGTTCCGTTTTTTCAGCTGCAACTGCGCAGCTAGATAAGACAGGGCCACCTCATGATTTGCTGCATATTTCACCTGTTCCTCTGCAGGCAGGTCGGACGGATCGTTCATATAAAAAGCCTCGGATACATACGGTAATACATCTCTCACTCTTTTTAAATAGGAGGAAGGCAGAAGGGCTTTTCCTTCTTCATCAGCAAGCGGATATGATAAATAAAGAGATGTTGACGGTGTAGTGAATGCTTTATACGCCGTGAATTCCTCATCCAGAAGGCGAATCTTCGAACTCGGTGCAACATCAAGCCCACTCGCCAATAGCTTTTCGCGGTCACTATCGGAAAACACTCCATCGGAAACGGCTTTTCCCGGTAAGACCCCTTCATTCAGGCCAATAACGAAAGCAGCCTTCACATCATCCAGTCGAGAAAGGTCAAGATTAGCGACAAGAACTTGATCGATCGCCTGTGGTACTAAGGAAAATTCCAATGATTCCAGACCTGCTTCTATAATGATCGCAAACTGTTTCAAGGAAATTTCCTCTTCACTTAACAGTTCCACGAATTGATCTAGCAAATCAACAACCGCATTCCACGATTGTTCATGCTCCCTAGCTGATACCAGATCGCCGTCCTCTTCTGCTTCAAGCTTCAATTTTTCCAATTTTTCCGGTACATGCAATTCTTCCAAATATAAATAAAGGGCCTCACACAATTCCCGGCCGTTCAAAGCTTTTTTCATACGTTTTGATAGCTTAATAATAGGCTCTGTAAATAACTGCTTCAGGTCATTGAGCTCTTGCTCCAGTTGCATTTCCTTACTCGTTTGGGGACGATCCTCGAGCTCCAATCCACGGAATCGGCGATATGTCCAGCGATCCTTGGTTGTCCATCCAGCCCCCTTAATCCCCCGGGCAAGCACGTAATTTTCAAGCTTATCCACCTGTTCACGCATTCGGTCATGACTTTGCTGCAAGGGAAAGAGAAGCTCTGTCTTGATTGCACGAAATACCGGTTCATAGCGCCAAAATCCATTGATGATTTCCAAAGTCGACCGTATCAGCTCAATCAATGGGTGATTGAGCATCGTGCGTTTGGAATCGACGAAAAGGGGAATTTGATAATCACGGAAAACCGTTTGTAGTATATCTTCGTATGCAGCCCCATTTCGCACTAAAATCGCAATATCTCGAAAACGGAACTGTTCTTGTCTGACGAGCGTCAAGATATTCCGGGCCACCCCTTCAATCTCTGCTCTGCGGTTAACGGCCTGTGCGATCGTTACACCGGATGGCCGATCGTACTTTTGTGCAGGACGAAGGGCAAAATGAGTTTCGAGATGTTTTATCCCAGGATTCCCATCGAATTTCGCCGTGCTGTTCAGAATGTGGTCTTCCTCAATGAAAATCCCCGTTCTTTGTCCCGCTTGATAAAGTTGATGATATAGATTTCCCGTTTGCCTGAATAAGTGCAGGTCATCCGGCGGAAATTGTCTATAGGGCTGATCGAGTGTCAACGCAATCGTTACACTCTTACATAGCTTCATCATTTCTTCCACAATCATTAGTTCCTGTGGTGTCAAACTGTAAAAACCATCTATATAGATATCCGCACTTTTTATATAAGAGGACTCTGCCATCTTTTCTATCAATAAAGTAAAATAATCCTCTGAATCTAAATATTTGCCGATCATTTCATCCTCAAATGATTGATAGATGAGCTCAAGATCGTATAATTTATCCTGTACTCCACTGCCACCCGGCGAACTTTCCTCCAAATAATTTCGAATGTCACCTGGCTGGATGCAGTACTGCTTGAATTCGGCAAGCATCTGTTCCATCTGGGCGACGAATCCCTGCTTGTCAGCCGATCGCCGGAACATTTTCAATTCATCTTTTTTATCCTCCATGATCTTACGTATCAGCATATTAACGCCAACACTGTCCAAATGGATTCGGCTCATCCCGCCTGTCTCCTGGAGAACGCGCCATGCCAGCCGGCTAAAACTGAAAACTTGCGTTCGAATCATTCCTTCGAGACCCGGTGTTTTGATTAATTTATATTCGGATAAAAATGTCATTTGATCAGGAACAAGATAGATAATCGGATCACCTTCAGGATCTTCCATTAAGCCTGTGCGGATTTCGTCCAAGACCTTCGACGTTTTACCTGTGCCCGACCTTCCCATTAAAAAACGGAGTGACATCTGTTTCCCCCCTTTTACTTCATTATATCTAGACCTATCATACCAGAAATACAGTCCACTTTTAGATACGATTCATTTTCCAATTATGATTATCTTCCTTTAATTTTACCTTTACACAAAGAAAAATATCAATCATACGTTCGCATTTTAACCAAAAGAAAAAGCCCTTCTAATCCAGGCTCCTGCAGTACTTCCTTTAAAATCAAGGTTATTGGCCAATATCTTGGATTCGCTTTACCTTCAAGCTTATTCATGGAAACATATCCAAAAATGCGGCTTTCCTTACAAGTCGATTTATCAGCGTTAAGGAAAGTATGTCATAAGGCATCTTGTATGTGGTCCATTCTTTCTTGTAAAGCTACCCATGAAATCCTGCCCTGGATACCCTTCGTTCAGACACTTTCTTACCCTTTATGTAGACATTAACTTCTAGAAAGCCAATCCCGTTTGACACAATTCTCGCCTACATCGATTGCCGTTTTCATCCAGCTGGATGATTAGAGTGCCAACTTCTACTGCGTGTAATTCATTTCCCTTCTTCCCTCTTCATGCTTTTATTTAACCGCACCTCTAATCTTTTTCCTACAAACCATAGGATGAAGATGATGATTCCGACAATCACTGTACGTACGGGCTTATGAATGAGCGATACAATATCATAACCAACAAAACTGATTGTAAAGATCATCACCGCTTTTCCGGCTATTACTGCCAGGCCATATTGCAACGTACTCACTTTTGAAAGTCCTGCCACGATATTCACGATGGCAGATGGCGTGAAAGGGAAACAAAGCAAGAGAAATAATGGCCCGAAACCATGACTTTCCACCCAGTGCATCAACCTTTGTACCCGCTTATGTTTTTGAAGAAAGCTAAAGAACCTCATCTGTCCGTATCTTCTAATGACTAAAAAAATCAGAAAAGCACCGCCTACCGCTCCAATCCAGGAAAATAAGAATCCCCACCAAAGGCCAAAAGCGGTAGCATTGGCTACGACAAAAACGAACAATGGCAAAAAAGGCAAAAATGATTCGAGCATCGGCAGTAAAATTCCAGGAATTGGACCGAATGAACGGTATTGCTTGATAAGTTCTGATATATGTTCAAGTGTCATCCACTCAAGTATAGTATCAAGATTCATGACTATCTCCCTCGGCTTGCTCACTATTCAAGCAGCGTCTCTTAATAAAAAATCCGTCCTATTTTAGATATAACACTTTCCCCTAAAATTGCAAGAATAAATACCCATCTATCATCATACTTTCCCTATCTCAGGAAATCATAATCTTATTAACAAAAATTTTACGTGATTGGCAAAACGGCTTGCATATAAAATATGATTCAGTTAGGATATAAAAGAACATGTGTTCTACTTTTATTTCACCATACATAACATAAGAAAACGTTTACTAGAAAGGGGCGGTCAAGATGACCCGCATACCAGAGGATGACCGAAATATGATTGAAAGAGCCATCTACCTTCCCATGGTGATTACAGTCTTAAACCGGGATCTCAAGGTCATCGAATCAAGTCCTTTTAAATTAAAAAGGCCTTATTTGGGGCTTATCGAACATGCTCTTAAATCCGTCCAGGAAGACCTTGTCGAGGTACGTCGCTATTTACGAAAGGGGAATATCAAGGTAAGCAAATTAACTAGCGATGAATCTTTTACTATGTATTGCTTTTTATATAAAGGGTACGAAGAGCACCATAACTATTTTAATCCCCGTCTACGGAACAAAACGGAAGAGATACTATGTCATTACCTTTTTCAAAAAGGAACCAAAACAGAGAAAATTTAGCTCTCCTTCTCTTTCCAGGAACAATGAAAAAGCCAACAATCACTGTTGACTTCCTTTTATAATTTATTAGTAAATTGGTTGAGCTTATCGGACATCTTTTTGATTTCTTCTACGAAAGTGGAGATTTCCTCAATGGAAGCAGCCTGGTCTTGGCCCACGGAAGCCACTCGCTCAATCGATGTCCCCATTTGTTGAGTCACTTCTTGGATTTGCACTAATTTCTCACGTATCATTTGAGTGGAAGTGACCGTTTCTTTGGAAAACTTCCTAATCTCCTTGGCTACCACTTCGAACCCTTTACCCTTTTCACCTGCACGCGCGGCCTCTATAGCTGCATTTAACCCTAATAAATTGGTTTGGGTTGCAACTCTTTTTATCATGGACAAGATTTCATCTGTGTTTTTAACATCTTCCCCAGCCTTGTGAGAGGATGTTAGAAGTTCAGTGGAAACACCTGCTAATGTATGAGAACCTTCCGCAATATCGAAGATTCGCTCATTGGCTTGACTCAATGATACTGAAATTTGATCCGCAATCGACCTTAGTTCACTTTGCCTTCGTATTTGGATAGCGATACCGCCAATGACTTGATTATTTTCATCATGAAGAGGCACGGCTGTTCCAGTAAACTCAAAACCATAAAAATCAGCCGGCACATCCGATCTTAATGATTTATCCTCACGCAATGCTATCGCGAGGGGTTCTTCTGGATTTAAGGACTGTCCTTTTTGGATCAGTAGATTTATTCTTTCACCAGGAAAATAGGCAATGAATTTTTCTAAATCACATATGGCAATCGATAAATCAGAGGGAACGGCCGCTTTAATTATAGGTACCATATTAACTAAACTTTCCAGCGATTCAATTTTCCCTAACATTTTGTTATACATTGCTGTAACACTCCATCCCTACTATAAAGCTAAATTTTACCAAAGAATACTGTTCTAGTAAATATTTTTTGCCTTAATTAGATGAAGAAAGGTCTAGCTAGTTATAAAAATCTAAATAAAGACCAGTAACAACGTCTTTTCCATGTAATACAGGATGATTACTTCAGAGACGGATATTTTGAATTCATTTCTGAAGCTTTGAGGCCATCCGATTCGGTAAATAAATAGAAAGATTTCCTTTTGGTTTCCTCGATTCTTTGGATCAATTTGGATTTTAAAAAGGAAGTCCGATGTAGTTGGTTTTCAAAAGAACTGCTCGATACGTCTATATCGAATGATTTTCTATTCCTGAAAGTGATCGTTGTCTGTTTAGAGTCTAATCGCGCATAGGAGACTACATGTTCATGAGATAACCAGGTGCATTGGGGGCGCAAGGGAGATGTAGTCGGAAAGAAGAAAATTGAACTGGTCGGATCGATTGCAATTGGTGCCTTGTGGGTGATATTTATGAGTTGTTTCGTCCCGTCTTTCCTTCCTCCATAACTTGAACCAAAGTACTCACAGCTTTTCTTGATGATATCCAAGGGCTTGAACGGAGAAATGAACTCATCATCCAACTCAATGATTCGGGAGTAAACCTTACTTCCATAATTAATTGGCATTACCATTAGTGTATAAGGAGTAATTTCGTATTCTTCAATTATTCCGGCACAGCTTTCCTTCAAATTACATCCACCTCTTCCTCATTCCATTTTCATGAACCATCAAACTTGCCTTACTATCGGTTACGCTTTCCATTTGGGATAGTCCCGGTTAAAACGAGTTAAATTCTTCACTATAATAGCATAATTCACCTAGGGTACACCTAAGTTCACAAAAAATTAGGAATTATTTGAATAACCTTATTATCTCGTCATTTTAACGACACAAACTTAATTTATCTAATTGTTTTAAATTTTCTGTTGATTTTACACCCACAAATCCATATACTAATAAAAAGGGTCAGGGGTGGTTACTTTGAAAAATGATAAATCATATTCAGAGTCAGTGAAGTCATTATCAATCAATGAAATCAAGAATGATGCAGCCGTTCAGGAAATGTTAATTGACATGATCATCATGGAATCGTTCCTTACAACTAAGAAGAATAGCCTGGTAAAGGAAATCGATGAAGCTCTGGATAATAGGAACAAACCTCTATTCCTAAAATTAAGTACCGAAATGAATGCCTTATTGAAACAGTTTGGAAATTAATCAAACCATGAGTGAAATACATTAGAAAAAGCCTCCCTGATTCGGGAGGCTTTTAATTCGTCATCACTCTTTATGGAACATTCCCATGACCTCGGTCGTTTCTGTAATATTAACGAAGGCTTGTGGATCCACTTCTTTTATCATCGCCTTCACATCGGTTAACTGGTAGCGTGTAATGACCGTCATCAACACTTTGCTCCGTTCACCCGAATAGGCCCCTTCCCCATCCATGACGGTAATGCCGCGATATAAATTGGCCAGTAGCCGTTCTTTCATTTCATCGCCTTTTTTCGTGACTATCATCAAAGTTAATTTGATATGATTCGAATGAATCGTATCTATCACTTTACCTGCTGCATAAATCGAAATCAGTGTGTATAATGCGGCATCCCATCCGAACCTGAAACCGGAGACAATCACTACAATCGCATTCATCCCTGAAAGCAAGGTACCAAGCGGGAAGTCTCTCTTCTTAGCCAAGAGCATCGCAATGATATCGAATCCCCCTGATGACCCTGAAGCACGAAAGATAATGCCAATCCCGATACCCGAAATGACCCCTCCGAATAAAGAAGATAACATCGGCTCAGTGGAAACCCGATGAATCGGTATAATATACAAACTGACCGAAATGACCACTACCGAGAGGATCGTAAATGAGATGAATCGTCTCCCCAATTTTAGGTATCCCAGAATGAGCAATGGAAGATTTAACAAGAAATTCAATATCCCTGTATTTAACGGGGTGATGATTCCCAACATGATTGCAATTCCACTGAGTCCGCTGCTCAAAATTAAATGTGGAATCAAGAATAAGTTGTAGGCCAAGGCGACAAGCACCGATCCTAACGTAATCAAAATTATATTATACATAGCTGATCTCCTTAAAAACGCACTGGGAATTTTAATTTATTATAGTAGAGAACGGAATATTTATAAAATGATAGTTTTTTCTGAAAACGAACCATCCTTTCCCACTTTTCTTAAAATAAGGCAAGAAAAAAAGCTAGCTTATTAGGCTAGCTTTTTTCAATCCTCATTCACCTCTTCTTTTTCCACCGTCGAAATCCTCTCAAGCATGGAAGGATGGGAATAACGAAGCCATTTAACCAAGATAGGGGGATTTACCTGACTTAGCCCTGACCTCGTGAGCTCCTGGAAGGAAGTGATGGCCGATTCATGGTCTCCTGTCATTTCGATGGCATAACGGTCCGCTCTCGTTTCCTGGTAACGGGAAACGTAATTGGAAAGCGGGCTGGAAGCAAACAGCAACACGGACGTAATCAAGAGGAACAAAGGCAACGAAGAAATCCTGTCCATTGATTGAACTTTAAGCAAATGCCCCCATCGCCCAATGATGTAATTCATGATTTTTGCGGTCAACCATAAACCAACCAATGTCATGATGATATAACCTGCTATTCCAATGTAAATGTGTTTTTCCACGTAATGGGCCATTTCATGTGCCATGATGAAAAGGATTTCATCTTCGTCAAGCCGATTCAAGGTCGTATCCCAAAGAACGATTCTGGAATTCGATCCTATTCCCGTTACATAGGCATTCAGGGAATTCGTTTTCTCTGCCATATTCACTTCATACACATGTTCAGCCGGGATGTCCGCTTGTTCGGCGAGTGCCAGGATCTCCGTTTCTAACTCTTTATTCTTCAGTGGATAAAAATCATTATATAAGGGGTCAATCAAGACCGGTTGTACGAACATGAGGAACAAGGTAAACGGAATGGATAACAGCCAAGCATAGAGCCACCATTTCTTTGCACTTTTTTTCATCAGCCAATATAGAACAGAAACGATGATGAACATCGTCCCAAAGTTCACCCAAAAATCGATGATATCGTCTTTCATCCACGAAGAAAAGCTCTGGGTGCTTATATGATAACTTTTACTCATTCGATAGCCCATGAAACTGATAGGAAACATCGCAACATAAGAAATCAATGAAAGCCAAAATAAATAAATCGTCGTTTGCAGCCCTTTTCGTTTAGTGATGGTCAAGGCCGATTTTTCAATAACCCTTGAAAATCCGAATAGCAGTATGAAAAAATACAACAGCCATTCATAGGGCGTCGCAACGAAAAAGATGAAATTCCGTAGCCCTGAATACTCCTCACTGAGCTTGAGCTCCCGAGCGTTCAAGAACTCTGAGGGATCAGCTGCAGTGCCACGCAAAGCCTGAGGAATCGAAGTGTCTGCACCATAGAATATATACCAATACATCACTGCCACAAAAAGGAGATATAAAAGAATCGCTCTCCCAGCCCATTTTCTAACCATGAAGCCCCCTCCTTTAAAACAAACATACCTTATATAGTTTAATCCAAAATGGACAGGTTAGAACCGTATTTCATTCCCTTCATATAAATGTCCATAAATGTTCATTTTTTCGCCAGATTTCCCCCCTTGTTTTGGAATTTCATCCTGTATAGTGAAGATATCAATCTATTTAAACTGACTCGGGGTGACAGATGCGCATGAAGAAAATCTATATTATATTCACTACCTTATTAGTGATCGGCATTGGATCAGGTATCTATTATTTTACAGAGTACCGCCAGTCCAAGATGGAATTTCCTGAAGATATAGTGATGAATACTCAGGAAGGAGGTACGTACAGCTTCTCTGATTTAAAACCCAAGGTTCGCCTATTAGAATTCATGTATCTTGATTGTCCGGATTTATGCCCAAATACCACCTATCAAATGCAAAAGATTCGGGATAAGCTTGTTAAGCAAGATATTTTCGGGGATAAAGTGGAGTTTCTGACCATCACTTTCAATCCGGAAATGGATACAACCGATAAAATAAAAACTTACGCTAAGGCATTCGATATAAATGAAACAGACGGTTGGGAGATCTTACGGGGAACACCGATGGACACTAAAAAGCTTACCGACCAATTCGATTTTCTTTTTCGCGATTCCGGAACCGGTGAGTTTGTTCATAGTACGGCCACCTATTTGCTGGATGCGGATAATCATGTCGTTAAAGTCTTCGGGATGGGTGAATATGATTTCGATAAAGAAGAAGTGTATAAAGCCATCATGAAGGAAGTCGAGTAAGCCATGGACACGGCTGAATCAAGCGGAAATCGAAACGCAAATTCTAACCTTAACACAGCTCACCTCCGAATATTTCTACATAATAAAGCTATCATCCATGATGATTTAGGATGATAGCTTTTTTCTTTCTTCTTCATCAATGAGTGTATCTAATTGAATAATGCTTTCTTTTGCACGCAGGAAATCAATTTTCCGGTAATGGTGATTTCCGCCTTCTTCCTCATCTTTTTCATCGGCCCATTTGACGACCTGCTGAAGTGGTGTTCGAGTTATATCATTTGAGGGTAAAAATGAATCGGTGTGAAATAGAATCGCGAGGGAAGTCGTCTTGGCTTTAATCGGGTTTTCACCAAGCCTGATTAACAATTTATGAGCTCTCTCAGCCCCTTTTATTGGATGGATATCATTTTTTTTGTACATGTCATAATCCCATTTCCCATTGCTATACCAAGTGAAATGGCCCATATCATGTAACAGCCCTGCCTTAGCAGCAATATCGGGATCCACGTTGTATTCTTTCGCAAGATGAAATGCATGATATGACACAGCTATCGCGTGGGCCAGCCCTGAACGGTTTAGGTATTTTTGAGCAATTGGATGGTTGAATATATCTAATAATTTTACATCTCTCATTCTTCCTCTTCTCCTCTCATCTAGGGAAATTTTTAATTACCATCTTATCTCTTTTTAAAAAAATAAGCAAGATAAAGGCTCACCTCCTCTAATTTATGCTTTTCCTGCATAGTTGGCTGTAACAAAAAAAGACAATTGCCCCTATGGCAATTGTCTCCTATTCATGAAGGGTTCATTCATGTATGGGCTACATGGGTTTTTAAGCTACGACGCAGAATCTTCCCTGTCGTATTTTTCGGGAGCTCGTCTATAAACTCAATTTTTTTCGGAACTTTATACTTAGCCAAATGTTCTAAACAATAGGCAAGTAACTCTTCCTCGGATAACATATTGGTTTTCCTCACGACAAAACATTGAACGACTTCACCCTGATTAGGATCTGGTACGCCTATCGCCGCTGCCTCGACCACTTCGGGATGGGCATAGAGAACCTCTTCCACTTCTCTTGGATAAACGTTAAATCCGCCGACAATTATTAGTTCTTTTTTACGGTCCACAATAAAAAAATAACCTTCTTCATCCATGCGGGCCAAGTCACCCGTATAAAGCCAGCCATCTTTTAATGCGGCAGCCGATTCTTCAGGCATTTTATAATACCCCTTCATCACGTTGGGGCCTCTGACAACTAATTCCCCAACTTCATTGATCCCAACTTCTTCTCCTAGTTCATTCACGACTTTATTTTCAACATTCACGATGTTGGTACCAATCGAGCCGACTTTTCTTGGACGATCCAAAGGATTGAAGCATGTAACAGGAGAAGCTTCTGATAAACCATATCCTTCTGAAATATTCACATTGAATTTTTTCTCGAATGATTCAAGGAGTGATACAGGCAGTGCCGAACCTCCTGAAATGCAAAAACGTAACGATTCGAGTTCTTCAGCAGTACCGTCAGGATATTGAAGCAAGAAATTATACATGGTGGGAACGCCTGCAAAAACGGTCGCCTCATATTTTTTGATTAGCCTGAATATTTCCTTCGGACTGAATTGGGGAACGATTAACAATGTCCCACCCTTCAATAAAGGCGCATTCACGACAACAGTCAAACTGAATACGTGGAACATGGGCAACGTTGTAACAACACGGTCATCTTCCGTGATGTTTAAGTACTCACCCGTATCGTGTGCATTGGAATAGATGTTTTTATGGGAGAGCATGGCACCTTTCGGCTTTCCTGTAGTGCCCGAAGTGTATAGAATGATGGCCGTGTCTTCCGGATCTAAATCTGGTCCTTTGAACTGAACATCCCCCGTAGCCAACATTCTTGTAAACGATTTCATTTTGGGATAAATATTAAGTTTGCTACCTTCCCCATTATCCGGTTGTGTTTCACAAATGACGTAATTCTCAACACTTGAAAGGATGGGATCCATCTTTTCTAATAATGGTAAAAGCTTATCTAAAGCCACCACTACCTTTACGTCGCCGTTGTTCAGGATATAACCAATTTCATCTGGTGAGTAAATTGGATTTACAGGTATGACGGTCGCCCCTGTTCGTAAAGCCCCATACAACGAAATGATGAAGTGTGGAGAATTGCCTAAAAGCAAGGCAATATTATCACCTTTTGAGACACCAAGCTTATGTAGTTCGTCTGCAAACTTTGATACGGCCGCGTCCAGTTCTCTATATGAAGTGGATTGGTCCATAAAATAATAAGCTGGCTTATCAGCCTTTATTAAAGCCGTTTGATGAAGTTGTTCAGATAAGTTCATCGTTCTCCCTCCCCCTGTGTAAATAGCATGAATGAGCAGTCATTCATTTTTACCGCAAACTAAATACAGTTTTATTATATTAAAAGAGAGAACCAACATCAACAATTTTATCCAGTTTAAAGAAATTATTGTCATATTTATACACAAAAGCCATCACCTTATAAGGGATGGCTTTTAAAAACACTTAATAAATAAGCGCTAATATTTCATCTTTTGTTACATTGCCAAAATAATGGTGCACATCAATTTCGTCTAAAACGCGATTGATTGATTCCTTTTCATAGCGAATTCCTATGAGTTTTTGTTCTATGTCCGTAACTTCCCCGACTCCGAAAAAGTCACCATAAATTTTACAGTTCCCGATGATCCCCTTGTTTACTTCAAGACGGATATCCACCGATCCAACGGGGAACCTGTGCGAATTCTGCACATTGAATTTAGGGGACTTCCCGTAGTTCCATTCCCAGTTTTGATATCTTTCTTTTGAGATCTCGTGGATTCTTTTCCAGTCGTCCTCCGTCAAAACATACTCCGGAATGACTTCTTCATCTTCGAAAATATTCTTCAGAAGGAACGAACGGAATTCTTCCACTGTCATTGGCTCTTTTAGGAAATCGGCAATATTTCCAACGCGGCTTCTGATCGATTTGATTCCTTTTGACTCAATTTTATCTTTCTTCACCTTCAGCGCGGAAACGATATGGTCCATTTCTGATTTAAACAGCAATGTACCATGACTGAACATCCTGCCTTTCGTTGAAAACATCGCATTACCTGATATTTTCTTCCCTTCGGCGAGGATATCATTACGTCCGCTCAATTCAGCATGGATTCCTAATTTTTCAAGCGTTTGAACGACTGGCTCGGTGAACTTCTTGAAATTATGAAAGCTGTCCCCATCATCTTTCGTGATGAAGCTGAAGTTTAGATTCCCCAAATCGTGATAAACCGCGCCTCCCCCTGAAAGGCGGCGAACAACGGTGATCCCGTTTTCATCAACATAATCAGAATTGATTTCCTCAATCGTATTTTGATTTCTTCCGATAATGATCGATGGACGGTTTATGTAGAACAAAAGAAAAGTTTCATCAATATCCAAGTGTTTGAGTGCATATTCCTCGATAGCTAAATTAATCTGTGGATCGGTGATTCCTTTATTATCAATAAAAAGCAATGTAGCTCCCCCTAGTCGGCTTCTTCATCCATTTGTTCATGTGTGACATTTATAATTGAAATTCAAGATTGCTTTTGGCTATAGCTATTTCCCGATTAAAAACTTCTGAAGCTTCTTTTTTAAGTTGACCGAGATCCCCATAATGTGGAAGATGGGTTAACAGCAATAGTTGAGCATCTGCCTTATCCGCTAGCATGCCCGCTTCCCTTGCCGTCATATGACCTGCCTTCGAGCCATCCATGTCACCGTAAAAATTGCTTTCACATAATAAAATGTTTGCACCCTTAGCGAATTCGGCCAGTTCATCCATATAGGCACTGTCACCCGTATAGACAAGGGCATGATTTTCAGCCTCAATTCTCATGGCAAAGCATGGGACCGGATGTTTTGTTTTCATGAAGGTAAACGTGCATGGCCCTATCTTCAAAGGTTTATCAGTGGAATAGGCCACTCCATTCGTAATATCCTTATAGGTCAGCTTTTCGAATTCAGCAGAATCCAAATCATGGCCATAAATAGGGAGGGTCTTTTTTTCACTGCCTAATATTTGCTCTATAAGTACAGCATGTTGTAAGACACCAATATCCGCTACATGGTCTGGGTGGTAATGCGATAATACAACCGCATCAAGTTCTCCCGGTTTCATATGATTTTGTAGTTGCGATAAGACACCGCTTCCACAATCGAGCAGAATGCGAAAATCTTCATATTCAAGCAAATAGCCGGAACTTGCCTCATTTTTAGCTGGGTAGCCGCCCCAGCAGCCAATTACGGTGATTTTCATTTTTGGCACTCCTTTATTCTCTCATGACTTCTCCATAAATATAAACTATTCCACCTCTCATTTCATCTTTTTCACATATGTTATAAAACATTAATTGACAATCGCAACCTGTTATAATACAATAGGTTTATAGAAATCAGATTAATAAAAAAATTCAGGAGATGATGTTCATGATTCAGAGTAGCGTTGAGTTCTTTAAAAACTTACCTCAAAAACAGTGTATGGATTGTGGAAAAAAGATAGAAGAACAGCATGAATGTTACGGAAACCAATGTGATCATTGCCTTTCTGGAGAATGATTGTTTAAGTGTTTAACCATCCTCTCCCCAAGCAGGATGATCCATATATTATCCCAGATAAAAAAGACGTTTCCGAGTGATGGAAACGTCTTTTTTATCTGTTTATTCTGAAATAGATACAGTTCTGAAGACAAAAGACAAAAAAAAGAATTATCAAGTAGCTGATAACCCCTTAAATAAATATACTTTGAATAATTCAGCTATTTCTTCTTTCCCTAATGGGTCATGGTTCCTTTCCCAGTCAAAAATGAGGGCAAGATACATTTTTAACATGAGGAAAGCGGTTATCTCCGGATCACAGGGCTGAATATACCCTTTTTCAATTGCAACTTTTAGTTTTTCTTTAATATATGACACGATGGCTTCTTCCATTTCGTTCACCATATCTTGAACAGCCGGCGTACCAATCTCCCTTTCTTCCTGGAGAAGTTTCAAGGAAAGTTGATGTTCCTGCCTAAATTCCAAAATGCGATACATCGCCCTATGTAAGTTATCAAAGAAGGATAATTCTTGATCGAAGGATTGTTCAGCTTCATACTTCATTTCCTCTATCATCCGTTGGACAATCTCTTTAAACAACTCTTCCTTATTCTTATAAAAGGTATAGATGGTGCCTTTACCCACATTAGCTATTTTAGCTACTTGATCCATCGTCGTTGCCTTATATCCAAAAAGTGAAAAGGACTTAGTAGCAGCTACTAAAATCAACTTCTTACGATCAACAGACATTCCTCACCCCGAATCTGACCAAAATAAAGAAACGGTCAATAAGTTCAATTATATCTTACCAAAACATTTCTTCTTATTCAATCTAATTGCTTCAAATTGATTCATAGAGCTTCGTGATTCACGATGATTGAATCTAACAGTGACCTACATCAGGTTACGGTATATTCACTATTTCTGGACACGACAAAACCTCTACTTAATAATTCCGTATCAAAATGCGACCTCATTGAAGGCCGAAGAGATAAGTGGCAACACTGATGACTGGCATTTATCGGAATTTCTGAGTAGGGATATTTTGCGAACATATTATAGCTAGCCTAGCTCGTCCAAATCCAGCGGGGGTCAGCTTCAATCTAGATCGCTTCATGAGGAAGGCCTTCCTGCTCCAAATTTTTGAAGATATTAAGCTGAAGCAGGTCCGGTTATCCCTCAGCCGATTATGGCAACCGCATTCATAGGCTGATTCACCATCATCGCCCTTTTATTAGAAATTACTTCTCATCTAGCTTATTTAAAACAATGGTAGCCAAGGCATCGATAAATGCCGGTTTTACATTCGGCATATCAGGGCGGTAGTATCCAGCGCCAATTTCTTCGGTAACCACTTTACATTCGTAGTCATTATCGTAAAGGACCTCAAGGTGCTCTGCTACAAACCCAACAGGAATGTAAATGAAAGCCTTGTACTCTTTTTCATGATAAAGATCTCTCGTAAGATCTTGTACGTCAGGACCAAGCCAAGGTTCTGGTGTCTGTCCAGCACTTTGCCAACCCACTGCATAATTAGTAACTCCTGCACCTTCGGCAATTAATTTCGCTGTCTCTTCAAGTTGTTTCGGATATGGGTCTCCCAATTGTAAAATCTTTTCCGGGAGGCTGTGAGCCGAAACGACCAAGGCGAAATTATCACGTTCATCTGAAGTCATTTTTCCGATTACGTCTTTTAATTGATCCACCCAATACTGGATGAACTTGGGCTCATCGTACCAGCTTTCAACAGACTGAATCTTCATGCCGAATTTAGCTGCTTCGTCCTGTGCACGTCCATTGTAAGACTTCACACTGAAGGTTGAAAAATGGGGAGCCAATACAATGCTGATTGCTTCCGTGATTCCGTCCTCATGCATTTGCTGAACCGCATCTTCAACGAAAGGCTCGATATGCTTAAGGCCTAGATATGCCTTGAATTCGACCTCATTTTGAATGGCATTCAATTGTTTTTCAAGAGCTTCAGCTTGTCCAGCAGTAATCTTTGCTAATGGCGACAATCCACCTATTGCTTTATATCTTCCTTTAAGATCATCGATCAATTCATCGCTAGGCCTTCTCCCGTGACGGATATGCGTATAATATCTTTCAATATCCTCTTCTGTATATGGAGTTCCGTAAGCCATAACTAAAAGACCCATTTTTTGCTTTGTCATGAAATTACACCTCTTTTGAAAATTTCGGTCAATCTATTGTGCAACTGTTAATGATTTCCTAGTAAATGTTTCCGCTCAACTTTTTTTCTTGCTGGATGAATATTCATGTATAAAAGCAGTCAATCTCTTCAATGTATCCGGATTAACATCAGGAAATACCCCATGTCCAAGATTGAAGATATACCCGTCCTGCTCCATGCCTTGATCAAGGATTTGTTTGGTCCGCTCTTCTATGATATCCCATGAGGACAGTAAAATAGCCGGATCCAGGTTACCCTGAACCGTTTTCTGAATGCCCATCTGCCTTGCTTGCGTGATAGGCAATCTCCAATCCAGTCCAACCACATCGATAGGAAGGTCATGCCATTCCATTGCCAAGTGGCTTGCACCGACACCGAACATGATCAGTGGTACATTTTCCTCGCGCAATGTCATAAATATACGGTTCATGATAGGTTTGATGAACACCCTATAATCTTCGACATTCAAAGCACCTACCCATGAGTCGAAGATTTGGACGGCTTTAACGCCCGCTTTAATCTGCGCCTTCACATAGACAATGATCATGTCTGCCAGTTTATCCATCAAGGCAAACCAAGCTTTTGGCTCAGAATACATAAAAGCTTTCGTTTTATTATAGTTTTTCGATGGGCCACCCTCAATCATATAGGAAGCAATCGTAAACGGTGCACCAGAAAAACCAATCAATGGCACCGACAATTGTTCGGTCGTCAATAATTTGATGGTATCCAGTACATATGGAATATCTTCTTCTGGATACAATTCTCCTAATTTTTCAACATCTCTCAACGATTGGATCGGATTGGAAATCACCGGACCAATGCCTGATTTAATGTCTACATCCACGCCCAATGCTGGTAGCGGTGTCATAATATCTTTATATAAAATTGCTGCATCGACATCATACTGCTCGACAGGCAATCTAGTCACAAAAGCGCATAACTCTGGCTGATGTGTAATTTCAAAAAGTGAATACTTTTCCTTCAGTTTACGGTATTCAGGCTGCGAACGGCCTGCTTGGCGCATATACCAGACCGGCACGTGATCCGTTTTCTCTCCTCTAGCTGCTTTCAAAAAAGTATCATTCTTAATTTCCATACTCATTAATATCCACCTTTCAAGCACTCAACGTTCCTTTTTTTATGTATCTCTTACATAGAATATCAGATGGTTGTTGTTTTTCAAATTGTAACTCCTTAAACTATATCTTTTTCTAATATAGAAGTATAGCGAACCTAATTATTTGTCAGAAATTCGACTTTTTTCAAAAAAAGTTCTTACTAAAGAAGAGCAACTTAACGAAGGGGAAATGGTAAAAACATTACCGCTTGGGTAAAATGGGTATAGAGACTACTATTAACTACTGGAGGGGAAAATATGAATATATTCATCACATCAGGCACATTCGATTTTCTGAAAATAAAAAAAGATAAACATCCATCCGAAAAAATACTACTCATGCAAAATGCTGAAACAACGGTGCTCCTGCATGAAACAACAAAGAAAACGATTTTTGCCTCGCCACGCAAATACGAAGTCGTGGAAAGTAGCGGCGACCTACCGGAAAGTGGATATGTCGTCATGAACAATATCCCGGTCAGTGAAGAAGGACGTCCTGTATTTGAGCACCGCTTCAAGAACAGCGCCGATTCCATTGCAAGAGAACCTGGCCTCGTCGCCCTTCGGATCTTAAGGCCTATCCATTCCGAAACGTACATCATCCTGACCATTTGGGAAAAGCAAGCTAACTTTTTAAGTTGGAAGAATTCAAGTTCCTTCGAGCAAGCCTTTAATCTTAACGGCTCCACTCCTGTAACGAATTCAAGCCAAAAAATGTTCTCAGGTGAAGCCTATATGACCCAGTACACTTTAGTGAAGGATTCCAACGAATAGTCATCACCCCATCATTGAAAAGGCCAACTCATGTATGTGAGTATTGGCCTTTTCGTTTATGATGATTTGCTGCAGATCTGATTAAAAACCGTAAGAGCCATAAACGTTAAGGGCTGGCGTTCTCCCCACCTTCTTTCCGCTTCAACCACTGATAGACCGAAAGGCAACATATGCCATACGCCAATCCTAGGGCAAAGCCTGCGAGGACATCGGAAGGGAAATGGACTCTAAGAACGATACGGCTCACCCCTATGAGCAAGACCAGAAAAATAAAGCCGCTGCCAACTGCCCATTTCAGTGATCTAGATTTTAATCCTTTAATGGTGAAATAGGCAACCATACAAAAAAAGATCATTCCCACCATGGAATGCCCGCTCGGGAAACTGAAACCCGGAGCTTCCACCAAGCTATATTCTGGTCGATTTCTATGAATGAAGTTTTTTAGTGCCCTTTTTAACAGATCCCCTCCTGCTACTCCTATCGAAACGACTGCCACTGCCAAGTAGTCCTTCTTTCTAAACCATAAATACAGAACGAGAACTAAGCTGCCACAACCAATGAAAATGGATGAACCGAGGTAAGTGAATGTTTTAAAAAAAGGCAGCCAATATGTATTTTCCACACCAATAAAAATCTTCGAGATATTATCGTCAAAGGATAATGCCATTCCTCTTTGCACTTCATTCATGATCATGATGAATACGCCTAAGCAGATCAGAAGGAGGGCAACCCTAGTAAATTTAATCATGATACATGCTCCTTTATATACACCTTCACCTTTTATCCGCTTTGTTTATGTTATACTATTTTTACAAATAATCCAATGTTTAGGAGGTTTTCGATGATTCATCAATTACATGTTCTTCTCGAAGAGTCCTACGAGGAAATGGTATCGATCAGAAGATACCTTCACCAATATCCTGAGCTCTCCTTTCAGGAAACGAAAACAGCGGCCTTCATCGCCGATTTTTATCGGGGGTTAGGAATCGATGTTCAAACCAACATCGGAGGGAATGGGGTAGTGGCAAAGGTTTATGGCAGAAAAGCCGGTAAGACCGTTGCTCTGCGAGCCGACTTTGACGGCCTTCCTATCCAGGATGAAAAAGACGTCCCTTATAAATCAACCGTTTCTGGTGTCATGCATGCCTGTGGACACGATGGTCATACAGCGACTCTGCTCGTCCTGGCCAAAACCTTGCATACTATAAAAGATGAACTTGAAGGTGAATATGTCTTTATCCATCAACATGCGGAAGAATATGCTCCAGGCGGGGCTAAATCGATGATCGAAGCAGGCTGTTTGGATGGAGTGGACGTCATTTTCGGCACCCATTTATGGGCTACAGCCCCAACAGGAACCATTCAGTACGCTTACGGACCTTTAATGGCGGCAGCCGACCGCTTTGAAATATCGATACAAGGTCAAGGAGGACATGGGGCCCAGCCTCATAATACAAGGGATGCCATTGTAACTGCCTCACAGCTAGTTGTCGCTTTACAGCAAATCGTCAGTCGGCGCATCAATCCTATCGATTCAGCCGTCGTCACCATCGGTTCGTTTGTAGCCGATAATGCCTTTAACGTCATCGCAGACAAAGCAAAAATAGTAGGGACCGTCCGAACATTCAAAGAAGATGTCCGCTCTTTCATCAGGGCTGAAATCGAGAGAATTGTTAAAGGGATTTGCCTTTCCGCCGATTGCACCTATGACTACCAATTCCATCAGGGCTATCCAGCGGTCGTCACCCATGTCGAGGAAACCGCTTTCCTCGTAGAGAGTGCTAGCTCCATCAAGGAAGTTCACACTCTAAAGGAAATTGAGCCCAATATGACTGGGGAAGACTTTTCATATTATTTACAAAATGTCAAAGGAACATTTTTCTTTACGGGTGCCCAGCCTCAAAAAGACCATACCTACCCACACCATCACCCTCTATTCGACTTTGATGAAAAGGCGATGCTCATTGCAGCGAAATCCTTAGGCACCGCAGCCGTATCTTATCAAAGAAAGCAGGCAAGAAAAGTACAAGGAACAGTCGCCGAATAACAGCTAAGCAGTATCTTATGAAACGAAAAAAGGGAACACCTGCTAGCCAGGATGTTCCCTTTCATACTTATTAAACAAAACCTACCCTGAATAAACACTTTCACATGTTCCAGCTATCGGTTCATAAAAACAGTGATTTTTAAATTGACCGGTGAAAGGTTGGTCATACCATGTTGGAGGGCACGCAGCATAAGGATTAAAATACCAAAGAGCATATTTCGCTGGGTGCTCTCTCCAACTTTCCAAATTCTTTTTTGCTAATCTTCTTTCAGCCTCTCTCGATCTTTGATAAAATACATTTCCTTTTTGAACGGCTTCAAAAGAATAATTCCCTCCTTGAACCTGGTAGACGACTTGCGGGATTGTTCTAACATTTTTAAAGTCCAAACAATCTGCTATAGCACGATTCACAATGACATTCCCGACATATAACATCCCCTGGAGCCCTTCACCTTCGGCCTCTGCCCTCATCATCCTTGCCATTAAATCTACATCCGAACTTCGGTACTGTACTCTTGGCATGTTTTCACCTCAAAATATCATATGAAATGAAGCCTATATTAATGACATTGCTTATAAAATAAGAATCCATATTTTTTATCCATACCTTTTTGCCAACCAACATGGTTCATCAATACCTGCCCTCACTAGTTTAACAGCCGTATCCGATAGCAATTGATTGCTGTTTCCCCGAGTTGTTCCAGTAAATGGTGGTTGGCATATGCCCCGACGGCGGCCCCTAATCCCGGAACGAGCTGAAGCATTTTGACCACGTCAATATAATCGCGGTATTCCTGTTGAAAATCATGCCAATTGATTTCAGGGTGATTGCCTGTATTCCAATTCTGTATAACCCTTAATGTATCCATTTTCTTTTCCTCGCTTGAAAATGCCATCTGGAAAACATGAAGAATGAATAACCGCTCTTCATATTCGTCTGGATCAAAGCCGTACAACCGGGAAATCTCAAATAAAAGCTTCATCTTAATGCTCAAGAGAAGAGGGAAATCGCTCAATCCCACCAGTAGGCCCGCTGCCCCCGTCCCCACCCCTTCAATAATCGCCGTTCTCCGATAGGTCGAAATCGTTTCTTTTACCCACTCTTCTTTTTGTTGGAGGGATAATAGCATGACATTCTTTTCTTTGGACATATATTTAGACCCTGACAAAACGGCTTCTACCATACCTCGAATACTCTCGGAAATAACTTTATGAACCTTTGCCGGGATATAACTGTTCACTTTGATTTGAACTTTTTTAGAAGCCCGTTCAAACAGGCCTGATTTCTTGTCGACTTTCTTCTTCCATGAGGCGAGTTCAGATAGCGCCCTTTGTTCGTATGCTTCGATATTCCCCACCTCCATATTTCATGTATATACCCTCAAGTGATATTTTAGTTTTAAATCCCACAAAAAAAGAAGCTGATTTCTCTCAACAAAAAATCAGCTCCCGCGGTCAAAAGTTTTTAATTTTTTTCGTTGCATATCCTTTAAAACCTAGAATGAAAATGAACCCTAAGGCCAATACGGCTATAGTGGACATCCATTCCCCTTTTACTAAAAGGGTCAAGGAAAAGACTAATGCCTCAAACAACAGGAAGTACGATATGAACTTGATGACTGCCGCTTCCCTCATTTTTGCAGGCAATGGATATAAGGATACCCAGACTTTCCATTCATGCACTTTCCATACCGGTAAAAGCTGCAGAGCCGTCATGAATAGGAATAAGAAGGTGACAATTAAATGGGCCCAGATGTTTGTAAACACCACCAGAATGAAAGAGCCTATGACTGTCAGCCGGAAGCAGAGACCTACATAATCATTCGACCTCAACAATGTTCGGGCATACAGGTAGTTGTAAGTGGATTTCTCACCGTATGGGATGAAAGCCAATAATCCGTCCAACCATTTCCTCCGCGCCACCTTCCCCTTTAAATGAGGAACATCGGTGAACATATTCGCAATTCTGTAAAAGGCTGTCATCCTTTTGTTTTCAAGTTCAACCAAACGGTCCCATTTCAGGACAAGGCTCCTGGTTGCATTGCGGTAATATAGATATAACGCAAGCATTAAAATGATGGTCACAAGTACATACAGGATATGCGCTTTCGAACAAACAAAATAAAGCAACACGCCATTGAGTACAAAGCGGATGAGCGAGTCCCAAAGGCTCACGGATACATCCTGGTATTTCAGCACCAGCCAGCGCATGGCCAAATTCAAATACTTCATGACGAGTAAAGCAAGCAGAATGAACCCAAAATCCTTACCGCTTGCTCCTGTAACTTTTGCATACATCGGAATGAACACGATCAGCATGATCAAGAGCAAAAATCCTTGCATGAACCAACTTAGTATCAAGGAATTCTTAAAGTAGCTTTTCAACTTCGTTTCAAGCGGCAATAAAAATACGGTATCCGGTTCCTTTAAGAATGTGTTGATAGGACTTCGTGTCACAAGGATACCTAACACAACGGCCATGATCAACTCAGCCGGAAAATCACCATCCAATGTTTTCACCCAGTCACTGTAATAATAAGCAAGTCCGCCTAATACCAATACCATCACGAAAACGAGATGGCCGTTAAAGATGTAGCGAAGGTATTTTTGCATTTCTTGGATGTAGAGAATATACCTTTCCTTCCAAAGACCTTGGCTATTCATGGCCGTTCTCTTCCTTCGTCAGCTGGATATACAAATCGTCAAGCGTAGCTCCCGGCATCGAAAATTGTTCACGGAGCTGTTCTAAATTCCCTTTTGCCCTTATTTCCCCATTATGCAAGATGATGAAAGAATCGCAGTAGCGTTCCGCAGTCGCCAGGATATGGGTGGACATTAGTATTCCCGCCCCACTCTCCTTCATCTTCTTCATTAAATCGAGCAGGGATTGAATGCCAAGCGGATCGAGACCTACAAATGGCTCATCCACTATATACAAAGATGGTTGGACCAAAAAGGCACACATGATCATGACTTTCTGTTTCATGCCTTTTGAAAAATGGGCTGGAAACCATTTCAGTCTTTTTTCCATACGGAATTCCTTCAAGAGGGCATTCATTCTCTCCTTATAGACGGATTCTTCCATACCATGTGCCATGGCCGTCAGCTTCAAATGCTCTTCAAGCGTCAGCTCATCATATAAAATTGGTGTTTCTGGAACATATGTAAATTGTTTTCGGTATGTATCAGGATCTTGGGCAAGTGTTTTCCCATGAATGGACACACTTCCGCCTTTCGGTTCCATGAGTCCGATGATGTGTTTTATCGTCGTACTTTTCCCGGCACCATTGAGTCCGATCAATCCGACAAGCTCATTGGGTTGAATATCAAAACTTATTCCTTTTAATACGGGTGTCTTCGTGTATCCCCCGACTAGTTGCTTAATTTCCAATAAGGACATATAAACGATCCTTTCTATATATAAACGTTCTTTTTTTCATTTTACCAAATTCTCCTGTTTTTATATAGTCGAGTGTACTCATTTTAAAATTACCTTAAATAACCAATTATATTTTTTCGATATTATGGCTATCATAAGTAAGGAAGAAGGGGTTAGTCATTGCAAGTGATTCACATCATATTGTAAATGAGGTGTCAGTTAAAGACGTATAAAGCTGAATTACCCAAAAGTTTCATTACAATTGATTCACATTCAAATTGTAGATGAGGTGTCAGTCAAAGACGTATAACTGAATCATACCAGAAGCTTCATTAAAATTATTAAAATCGTTTCGAGCAAGGAGATGGTTCTCTTGCACGTAAAAGCAGAAACATTCAATCATAATCGAATATGCTTTGTAAGTTGATATAACTTTAAAGATATAGGAGATGGTTGCTTTGAATGGAAAAACTCTAACCAGATAACCAAAATTTTACTCTATTGTAGATGAGGTGTTTGTCGCAGAGAATTTAGATGCTAATGCGATTATATAATTGAAGCAACTTTCCCCCTTTTTCAAACAAGCAGGGTGCAACGTTTAGTTGCATCCTGTTTTTATGTTTTTTCTTTTCGTGGGGAATCAAGCTATGGTACGATTAACCAAAATAGCGAATGGAGTGTTTTATATGAGCGATTGCATTTTCTGCAAGATCATCAATGGGGATATTCCAAGTACGAAAGTATTTGAAAACGAACATGTATTGGCCTTTCTTGATATCAGCCAAGTGACCAAAGGCCATACACTGGTGATCCCTAAAGTACATAAGGAAAATATTTATGAATTAACGCCCGAGATAGCCAAAAATCTATTTGAAGTCGTACCGGAAATTTCCCGTGCGTTGAAACAGGAATTTCAGCCTGTCGGATTGAACATTTTAAACAACAACGGTGAAGCAGCCGGGCAATCCGTCTTCCATTTCCATATGCACTTGATTCCGCGTCATGGTGAACACGATGGGTTTGGTGCCGTTTGGAAAACACATACGAGCGAGTACACACCCGAAGATTTAAAAGAAATTGCTGAGTCCATTGCCCAGCATATTAAATAAGCTCTTCCTAAGCATATATTTATAGGGGGAAACCTAGATCAAAATAGGACCTTGCCAAAGCCCAAGGTCCTATTTTTCCCATGCTTCGAATCAGTCGCACCTAATGCACCCCCACCTTCAAAATTCTAAATTTTCCTCCAATTCAAATTCATTTTCTGGTAGGATATAAATAGTCTTAGATACTTTCACACATTACTGTATAGGGGGAATATATATTGAAACGTGCACGTAATTTTAACGCGGGGCCTGCTGCCCTTCCATTGGAAGTTTTGCAAAGAGCACAAAGTGAATGGTTGAATATTGAGGATTCAGGCATGTCTGTCATGGAATTAAGCCACAGAAGCGCAGAATTCGAAAAGATTCACAATCACGCCATTCAAACATTGAAAGAATTGATGGAGATTCCAGATAATTATGAAGTTCTTCTTTTACAAGGAGGAGCCAGCCTACAATTTTCCATGATTCCGATGAACATATTGAAAGATGGTAAATGCGCGGATTACGTCCTGACTGGTTCTTGGTCGGAAAAAGCTTTAAAGGAAGCGAAAAAGGTTGGGGAAACTGCCGTTGTTGCCTCTTCCAAAGATGATACATATACTTACATTCCAAAAATTACAGATATTGAATCGAATGAAGATGCTGCCTATCTGCACATTACGAGTAACAATACCATTTACGGCACACAGTGGAAGGAGTTTCCTGAGACAGGAAGCGTCCCACTGGTAGCTGATATGTCGAGTGATATCCTTAGTAGAAAAATTGATGTCAGTAAATTCGGCATCATTTATGCAGGCGCCCAGAAAAACTTGGGACCTTCGGGTATCACCGTCGTGATTATCCGTAAAGATTTAATTACCGAGAATGACAAGATTCCTTCCATGCTTAATTATTCTATTCACTCAAAAAACAACTCTTTATATAATACACCGCCAACACTGGCGATTTACTTGTTATCCCTTGTATTGGACTGGGCAAAAGAACAGGGTGGCGTAGAGAAAATTGCCGAGATCAATGCAGAAAAAGCTAAAGCCATATATGATATCATTGATAATAGCAACGGTTTTTATAAAGGCCATGCCCTTCTTGACAGCCGTTCACATATGAATGTAACGTTCACACTTCCTAGCGAAGAAGCCGAAAAGCAATTCCTGAAAGAAGTGAAAGAAGCTGGATTCGTAGGACTTAACGGACATCGTTCTATTGGAGGTTGCAGAGCATCCATTTATAATGCCGTTCCCCTTTCTCATTGCAAGGATCTAGCGGCGTTCATGAAAAAATTCCAAGCTGCATACACGGCAAAAGAAACCCAAGCCCATTAATGTTCTGGTCGTTTGTTTTCACTTCTAAAAGTATAGGTCCTATGATATAATATTTTAAACTTCTTGCAACAAGCAATAGTGCATTGTTGAAGAATTTGTTAGATGAGATGAGAATAGGAGAGATGAGAAAATGAAAACGAAAACCCTTGTGTCACTGTCCCTATTAATTGGGATTGGAGCTGCCCTACATTTTATTATTCCTGGTTTCTTTTTAGGAATGAAGCCCGACATGATGTTGCTGATGATGTTTTTGGCCATTGTTCTGTTTCCCGAGAAAAAGAATGTATTCATCGTTGCCTTGGCCGCAGGAGCCATTTCTGCCATGACTACGACATTCCCTGGAGGACAAATTCCCAATGTCATCGACAAGTTTGTCACAGCCTTTTTGTTTTATCTTTTATTCATCGGTTTTAAGAAGTTTTCAACTTCCGTTATCAGCGTTAGTATCCTGACTGCCCTAGGAACCATTATCTCTGGTGCCGTCTTCCTTGGTTCGGCTTATTATATCGTTTCCCTACCAGGACCTTTCGTTGTATTATTCGGAGCTGTTGTGCTTCCTGCCGTACTGCTTAACACAGTCGCGATGGTCTTTATTTATCCAATTGTGAAAGGCATTGTACAAAAGACAAAGATACCCGTTCATGCTTAAACAGCTTGATTAACATACTTTAAAAAGCACCGGAATGAATCGGTGCTTTTTTTTTCCATCTATTTATAGATTCATTCTTCCGTAATGACCTTACCGCTCATCCTAGGCCTATGCTTAATGGACCATTGCCCATATGATCCATAACAAAAGCAGAAAGAACCCTGGAACTCCCATGAAGAAAGCATTAGACTGCAGTACCCTCTTAGAAGGATAACTCCTTGGATTTTTTGCCTTCACTAAAAAATACCCCATCCCGCACAAGCATATTAAGCCTACCCAAAATATCATGATCATTATAAACCCACCAAACCTATCAACAGAACTGACAGCTTATTTATAATATCCATATGCCGTTCTTCCCTTTATATGAAAAAATTCCGAAAAAGGCTTCACGTTATGTGAATAAAGAAGTTTAAAAAAATATTTTTGTGATATAAAGATAAAATGGTAGATTCTCTTCCATAAGGAAGAAAATTATGGTATTTTGTTATCAATAGCATTTATATCTCTATATAACATAATTTCCAATTGATGTTTTTCCTAGCAGGGATTTAGACCATACTAAGCGAAATGAATATTATAAAATGAGGTGATTCTAAATGAAGGCAAAATCATTACTAATCGGCTTTTTAACCGGAACAGTTGTAGCAGGGGCAGCAACATTACTTTCTGCACCAACTTCGGGGAAAGATCTCCGTGGTCGAATTAAAACCAATTCCGATGAAATTAAAACAACCATTGAAGAATTAAAGGTGAAATTGTTAAACATCAAAGAGGATACTATGGAAGCGACTCAAATCAGCAAAGAGACAGTAAAAACTTTCATATCCGATGTACAAGTCGTCATCGAAAATTGGAAACAGGATATCGAACCGAATAAAACGGAGTTATTGAAGAATGTTCAAGAAATCGAAGACTCTTTAAAAGAACTGGAAACAGCCATCCCGTCTTCAAAGAACTGAGGACAATGGTAATTCAGCATTGTCGATTCTCCATTTTTTCCAGAAAATTACACGATATTTTAGGGAAAAATGGGGAATTCCTTAGCGATTATTAAATTTTCTAAAAATTTTGCTAATATTCTCTTTATTAATTTTTATTTTATTGTCATAATAATATATACAGAATCTGATAAGTAGGTGAGCCCATAAGATGCAGAATAAAAATTATTCTATGAAAGAAGCAATGATATTCAGTCAGCGAATTGCTCAATTAAGTAAAGCATTATGGAAATCAATTGAAAAAGATTGGCAACAATGGATTAAACCTCATGATTTAAACATTAATGAGCACCATATTCTATGGATTGCGTATCATCTTAACGGCTCTTCCATTTCTGATGTTGCCAAATTCGGGGTCATGCATGTTTCTACTGCCTTTAACTTTTCAAAGAAATTAGAAGAACGTGGATTATTAACATTTTCGAAAAAAGAGAATGATAAAAGGAATACGTATATCGAGATCACCCAAGAAGGAGAAAAAGTCATCCTTGATTTAATGGAGACATATGAACCGAGTAACAACTCCGCTTTTTCCGGAGCCATGCCCCTTCGTGAGCTTTACGGTAAGTTTCCCGAAATGATTGAGATGATGGCTGTTATCCGTAATATCTACGGGGAAGATTTCATGGAAATATTCGAAAAATCCTTCTCTAACATCGACCGGGACTTCACTGATGTGGACGGCAAGATTACCAAAAAAAAGATAGAGAAAGAAACTGAGGCCGTTTAATCTCACATTTTAGACATTTCCTTCATGAAAGCTACATACATACCTTGTGAGAGGCAAGCCTCTATACATTCTTTTATGGTTGTTTTGGGATTTAAACTTTTTTCCAATTGACTAAAAAGCGGTCGAAAATTCATGTACCCTTCCGCTTTTTCTATTTCAAACCGTTTGCTCAACATATCACATGTTTTTATCAGTTCTTCCGCTTCCTTCTCCGTGAAGTTTTTTTCCACAAAAAGATAATCCAATTTCGACTCCGGATGATGAATCAGCTTTAGTAATAGTCGCTGATGAAAACGGAGTATTTCAATTTCCTCATTTATACTACTCATACCTATATAGTCCCCATTCAATAATCATTATTTAGCATACGCTCAAAACCCATTATTATTTGACCACTTAACTTCCGTACATCCAGGGCAGGACCACAATTCATGCGCTTTAAACTTTCCTGATTTTGTCTAGAAACAAAATCCATAAAACCTATTGCTTTTTCCATTCATTCATCGTAATGTATGTAAGTAAATTTAAAGGTCTATGGAGGCTGATTTCAACATGAATTCATGGAAAACAATTGACCTATCAAAACAGTATGGGAGCTGCAGAATATTTCATTTTACAGTTTTCACTATATTGATGTCATTTGTTTTTATTTATACAATATTTAGCGTATTTTCATCTCATGTCATTTTGTACGACGATCAAACGATGGGATTTTTTACCCTCTTGCTTTTATTATATCCTGTTCACAAATTATTACACTACTTACCTATGAGATTAGTATGTAAAAATGTAAAAACTTGTTGGGGCCTTAAATGGCGGCTTTTACTGACATGTAAAATATATATGCACCATCCGATCCGAAAAAACCTATACCTGATCACCCTGGTCCTTCCCTTTGTGCTTATGTCCTTTCTTTTAGTCAGTTGTGCCTTTGTTTTTCCGCATTACATCCATTATTTCGCCATTTTATTATCTTTGCATACAGGTTTATGTGTGTCGGATTTCATATACGCTAAGAACTTGATAGGATCACCCGGACGATCCTTCATTGAAGAACATGGAGAAGGATACGATATTCTCGTCCAAAAATGAAGAATTGTCTCCGTATGACGGCTACCAAGATTTTAAGGTATCTTTTTTCTTTAATATTTGGTATCGTATTTATACATGATGTTATGCAAGGAGGGATTTTTTGATCTCGTTCTGGTTTATTATTTTTGCTATTGTGATTCTTTATAATATTAATAGAATGACAAACTCTTTATGTATTCAAAAGGAAATTTCTGAAGAAAAGCAGCCTAAAGTATTTAGGACCATTAATGTGTTGATCACTATTCTGTTATTATCCTCCTATATTGAAATCTTGTATACGTAACGGAAAACCCTTGCGTATACAATGGTAATAATCATTACATACCTACATTAATGTGGTATTTTGGCGCTTCTACCCACATAAAGAAAAAGGCGAAGCACCCGGCTTCGTCTTTTTGTCTTTTTTTTATAACCAAGATGCTCCTATGATAACTAATAGGATGAAAAGAACGACTATTAGGGCAAAACCCCCACCAACTCCTCCAGACATTGATCTTCCTCCTTCCCATCTAAATTAAATAAGTTCATGCACACTCTTATATCCCGTTTAAGGAAATATTCTTCACAGGTTGATAAACCATCTGTAAATTTCCATGAGCGGCTACTCTATCCTATTCATCTCCATTCCAAAAGGAGTGGGCGCTTTCCATATTAATGTTGCATTCGGCTAACAATATGCAACCCCAGCAATCATTAATAAGACGAATAAAACAACCAATAAAGCAAACCCACTGCCATATCGATTACCCATCATGCTACCTCCATTGTTGTCTTCGGTTTATCATATGTATGAGTTTAAAATCCGGGTGGGCATATACCCAGTTTTTTTAAAATTCTTAATGGTACATCAATATATTATTTTTTGTAAAACAACCAATATATGTTATAGTTGAAATTGTGGATATTCGAAGAAGAATAACAAAAAGAAACTTAAAATTAGGAGTTGTTACTAAATGAAGAAGTTGGCATTATCGGTTGCTGTGGCTGCTGGACTAATCGGACTTACAGCATGCAATAGCGACAAGGAAGCGGTAGTAGAGTCGAAAGCCGGAGATATTTCAAAAGAAGAGTTTTATAATGTGATGAAAGACAGATACGGTGATCAAGTTCTACAGGAAATGATCTACGAAAAAGTCCTTTCCGATAAATATACGGTAACGGATAAAGAAGTCAAAGCTAAAGTAAAAGAGCTTAAAGACCAAATGGGTGAAAACTTCGACACAGCTCTAAGTTCATCTGGTTATAATAGTGAAGCTGATCTTAAGAAAGCACTGAAAATCGGCATGCTTCAAGAAAAAGCTGCCATCGCTGACATCAATGTGAAGGAAGCTGAAGTGAAAGAAGCTTACAAGAACTACAAACCAGATCTTAAAGCTAGACACATTCTTGTGAAAGACAAGAAAACAGCTGACGAAGTCAAAGCTAAGTTGGACAAGGGTGGAGACTTCGCTGCACTTGCTAAAGAATATTCCACAGACACAGGAACAGCTGCGAAGGGTGGAGATCTAGGTTGGTTCAGTACAGGTGAAATGGTTCCGGAATTCGAAGAAGCTGCAGCTAAGATGAAAAAAGACGAAATCTCAAAACCAGTCAAATCTGAATTTGGCTACCATGTTATCCAGTTACTCGATAAAAAAGAAAAAGAACCATATGAAGATATGAAAAAGGAACTTGAGAATAAACTAAAAGTTGCTAAGATTGACCAAAATAAAGTTCAAGGCATTTTAGATTCTGAAGTGAAAAAAGCAGACGTGAAGGTTAAAGACAACGATCTAAAAGATTCCCTTAAATCCGAAACTGCTACAGAAAAATAATAATAATAGGCACCACAAAAAGCGAAAGGGATTCGTCTCCCTTTCGCTTTTTACTATCCTTTCTATGCTTCTTTACGTTTCTCTCTTTCCTCTCTCATCCGGTCTATATATTTCTGCCCTTCCTTTTCAATCCAGGCTTCATCTATCATGCGTTCCTTCCTCGCTGTCCAAATTGCCATGACGGCACTGACAATGATCCCAATAAACACGAACCATATCCATATTGGCATGTCCATTCTCCTTTCAATATCCCCTATCGTTTTATAAGAGCATATGCAGGAGCAAAAAAAATATGCCTCTTTCCCAGTTGAGAAAGAAGCATACCCTTTATTTAAACGTAGGTTTGTAGAATGTACGATTATCCAGAGCAAAGACTCTTTCCGTAAATTCGCCCGGTTTCACTTTTTCAAGTGCCCGATCCATCATATTGATTTTTGCATCCATATTATCGATATAATGAAGGACCTCCGCTTCTCTTACCATAGGCGGTTTAGGGCTTCCCCATTCCGCTTTTCCATGATGGCTCAAAACCAAGTGTTTCAAGATCATAATCTCTTCTGTTTCAATGCCCAGTTCTTCCGCAGCTTTACCGACTTCATTCACCATGATTGTGATATGACCAAGAAGGTTCCCTTCAACCGTATAGACAGTCGATACAGGACCCGATAATTCATGGACTTTACCAAGATCGTGTAAAATGACCCCAGCATATAAAAGGTCCTTATCAAGAGATGGGTATAGGCCCGAAATGGCCTTTGCAAGCCCCAGCATTGAGACAACGTGGTATGCTAGGCCCGACATGTACTCATGATGGTTTTTAGTGGCTGCAGGGAACGTTAGCAGTTCTTCCTGGTACTTCTTAACCAGATGCCTTGTCACTCTCTGGATATTTGGATTTCTCATTTCGAAGATGAATTGGGTAATCGTTTCCATCATTTCTTCCTGACTTAGAGGCGCGGTTTGAATCAGATCACCTTTTGATACACCATCTGCTTCCGTAGTGAGTCTAAGGTGTCGGATTTTCAATTGACTCCGACCACGATAATTCTGGACCTCTCCCTGCACTTTCACCGTAGCCTCGGCGCTATATGTTTTTTCGTCAGCCTCTGAAACATCCCAAAGCTTAGCCTCGATTTCACCGGTTTTATCAGACAAAATAAGCGTCAAAAATGGCTTGCCATTACTCGCAACCGCCTTTGTACTCGTTTTGATGTACATATATATATCTACTACTTCACCAATACCATAGTGAATGATCCCATTTTTCATGCGACTGCCCCCGTTCAATTAAATATCAACATTATAACATACCAATTTGGTTAGTGCGTTTAGTTTCTATTAAAGTACAGATAAGAAAACCAGGCTGGTGTGTACCAGCCTGGTTCTTTGACGAATCATTCAACAGTTATTATTTGGACAGTAAGGGCACTTTACCTGACCCTCAATCTGATAATATAAACAGCATGTCACTCGTTTATATGGATTCATGGATTCCGGGATTGTTTTTTCCCCAATGAACCGTTTAAATGGAGACCGCTTTTCAATATTCAGCCACATTTCATCGTCCAGCAGATTTTCGATATCGGCTTCCACTCTTTCTTTGATGCTACATTGCTTCAGCAACTCTGCATACATCCAGACGGTATATCCCCAAATATTCTCCCAAAGTATGAGTTTCGATACTTTAGCAGATTTAGAAAGAGGAACAATGACATCCGAACCAAATCTTTTTAATACAGCCTGCAAAGCTTGAGTGCTTTCCTCATCCGGAACATCGCTCCAACCGTTTTCTTTTAGCCAAAACTTTGGGAACCATTGGTCTTCCTCGGGATCATCCAAGACCTCGATATCAGAAAGCGAACCATTCCAGGTTAACCGATGTTTACTGATCATGTACAGTTGTGCCGTAATAAAAAATGCATAACGCCTGAACCACATGGAAGCCGCAACCCTTTGCGTTTCTGATCCAGACCGGGTTATTGCATAACCAATCAGTTCTTCGATATCACCCAAGGTCTTGAAACCCGATACTTCCTCTTTAAAAGAAATCCGATACGTTTGCAGCTCTTCTTCGATTGAAGGAGATAACTTATGCATGGGCCAATACCTCCGCCGTATTTTTTGCATAACGGCCCTTTCCAAACGGGATACATAACGGGCTTCCATAAATCGGATCACATGCAATTTGACACTTCATCCCGAACACTTGATGGACCATTTCAGGCGTGACGATATCCTCGGGCCGTCCTTGGGCAAATATCTTCCCATCTTTAAGGGAAACCAAATTATCGGCATAACGGCAGGCTAAATTCAAATCATGCAGCACCATGACGATCGTCCTGTTTTCAGATTCATTCAAATCAAATAGTAAATCCAGAATATCAATCTGGTGTGCCATATCAAGATAAGTCGTCGGTTCATCCAATAAAATGATATCGGTATCCTGAGCCAAAGTCATCGCAATCCACGCCCTCTGCTTCTGGCCACCCGATAATTCATCAACAGCCCGGTCCTTCAAATCTGTAAGATTGGTAGATTCGATCGCCCGTTGAACTTTTTCCTCATCTAGAGAGCTCCACTGCTTCAACCAGCTCTGATAGGGATATCTTCCTTGCTTGACAAGTTGATAAACGGTTAGTCCTTCAGGAGCTTGCGGTGCTTGCGGCAGTATAGCCATCTTTCTTGCTATGTCCTTCGATGACATCGAAGATATCGCTTTTCCTTCAAGCAATACAGAACCGGAATGGGGCTTCAATAGACGGGCTACCGAACGAAGAAGCGTTGATTTGCCGCACCCATTAGCTCCAATGAAAACCGTAATCTCTCCACGGGGGATTTCTATATTCATTTCATTTATAATTAATTTTTCACCATAACCGAGCGATAAAGAATGAGTGTTAATAGCTGGACGCATCATACAGCTCCCCTTATTAGTCTAATAATCCTAGTTTAATGAAAATGATTCTCAATGTCAATTCAAAAAAAGACCCAAGCCTACGTTTTAGGCTTGGGTCTTTTCACCTTATTGAGTAATCTACTTAACCATCATCTCTTCAATGTCATCTAATACTTTGTTTGCTGCAAGAACGCCGCCTGCTGTATTCCAGATGGCATCGCTCACTTCATGGGCATTACCCTCTTTAACGACAGTTAATTTTTTCCAAAGCGGGTCATTCGTCCACTCTTCAGCCGTTTTCACAGCCTCTTTATCTCCTTCAGGTGCATATGTGAAATGGAAAAGGATATCAGCGTCCATTGCAGGTATGACTTCTTTACCGACTTCGATAGCTAGTTTATTATCTTCGGTAAAAAGCTTTTCTTGCTCTTCAACACGTTTGAAACCCAATTGGTTAAGGATGACACCCGAGAATGAATCTGTATAGTACAGGCGGGAAGTTCCAGCCAAGAACCGTACAACAGAAACTTCTTGATTCACTTTATCTCCTAATTTACCTTTTAACTCTTCAACCTGTGTATCGAATTCTCCAAGTACCTCTTCGCCTTTTTCTTCAAGGTTTAGGGCTTTTGAATATAATTTAAAGTTTTCTTTCCAATCTCCCGTTAAATTCTCTGCAAACACTGTTGGAGCAATGGCGTTTAGTTTATCATATTGAGCCTCTTGACGGATTTTGTTTCCGATGATCAAGTCAGGCGCCAATTCGGCAATTTTCTCCAAGTTCACTTCAGATTCTGTACCTACCACTTCCACTCCGTCCATATCCGATGCGATATGCTCGTACCATGGGTTGCCTAACCAAGATTGAACCGCCCCAACTGGCTTGACGCCTAAAGCAAGCAGCGCTTCCGTCCCTTCATTGGTAAGAATGACCACTTTTTTAGGTGTGGTTTTCAATTCAGCCGTCCCCATCGCATGTTCTACTGTATAGCTTGTATCTTCTGTTTTCTTATCGTCTTCTTCGTTTCCTGCAGTTTTTTTATCACTGCCGCATGCTGCGAGCAAAAAAATAGCGAATAGTGAAAAAATTCCTAAAAGTAATTTAGAGCGTTTCATCTAAAAATCCTCCAAAAAAAGTAGCAATACTTAGTGATTGATAATTATTCTCACTAGCAAATCTATCATAATTTGTTTCTATTTACCTGTCAATACTATTTGATAATGATTTTCAGAATCATTGACAAATTCATGTAATTAAAATTAAAATAGAATTGGATAAATTTACTTAAATACTATTTTCGAAAGGTTTCAATTATGTTGTTGAAAAACACAGGCCATAGATGGACCGGATTAATCGTGGCCATTCTATTACTGCTTCTTCTGTTGTGTTCTAGCCTGGTATATGGATATACAAGTACAACGTGGAAAATGACCTTTGAGTCATTCATCCATTTCGATCATTCGAATGAACATATCATTATCCAAAGTGTTCGATTGCCTCGTGCTCTCATTGCAGCCGCAGTGGGTTCAAGTCTTGCGGTCTCTGGGGTTTTAATGCAGACGCTGACAAAGAACCCACTTGCTTCACCCGACATACTCGGAGTGAATGCCGGAGCGAGCATGGCTATCGTCCTTACACTTACCGTCATTGGAATAAATAATCTTCAAGCCTTTACTTGGATTGCCTTTTTAGGGGCGGCAATTGCTGCTATTAGCGTGTATGTAATAGGGTCTGCTGGCGGGGGAGGATTAACTCCGATGAAGCTGACGTTGGCAGGCGCAGCCATGGCTGCACTGTTTGCTTCATTGACACAGGGCCTACTCGTTTCCAATGAAACAGCTTTGGAGCAAGTATTATTCTGGTTAGCGGGATCTGTTTCAGGAAGAAAACTGGAAAACTTGACCGCTGTTTTACCTTATTTAGTAGCTGGATGGATACTGGCCCAACTGTTATCAGGGAAAATGAATGTCTTCTCGATGGGGGAAGATGTAGCAAAAGGACTCGGTTTAAAAACAGTCCTTCTAAAAATAGGGATGGGCTTAGTGGTCATTCTGCTTGCAGGCGGTTCAGTCGCTATTGCCGGACCCATTGGTTTCATAGGCCTTGTCATCCCCCATCTAACGCGTTATCTAGTTGGAAATGACCATAGATGGGTGGTTCCTTTTTCCGCTCTCCTTGGTGCCATGTTACTCCTTACTTCAGATATAGCTTCCCGGTACATAATGATGCCAAGGGAAGTTCCAGTTGGAATCATGACGGCCATCATCGGGACCCCATTTTTCATTTACATCGCTAGAAAGGGGTTCAATGGTAAATGAAGAAATATAAAAGCATCCGCTTTTTTAACGATAGAGTGTCCTTTTTATTGAACTATCAATCTATGTTCGTATTTATATCTTTGTTAGCCGTTACCATGGCCGTTTTCATCATGAGTATCGGGTTAGGGGAACTGAAAATCAACCCATTACGTGTGTTGCAGGTGATTTTTGGCATTGGGAGTGATAGAGACAGACTCATCATTCAGTCTTTTCGTATGCCTAGAAGTATCATTGCCTTGCTGGTCGGCATGGGACTTGCTGTTGCTGGTGGAATATTGCAGGGAATCATCCGGAATCCACTTGCCTCTCCCGACATTATCGGGATTACTGGAGGAGCGGCTGTTGCTGTTGTATGTTTTTTAGCGATATTCAGTGATGCCACACATTCTTTGACCGTCAGCATTAAATGGATGCCTGTCGCTGCTTTCATCGGTGCAACCCTGACCGCTTACCTCGTTTATTTCTTATCCTGGAAAAAAGGTGTATCACCGATCAGACTCGTTCTGATCGGTATCGGGATTGCGACTCTAATGAAATCTCTTACGACCTTAATGATTACGTTGGGACCCATTTATCATGCGACCCAGGTGAATATTTGGATTACCGGGAGTGTTTCTGCGGCCACCTGGGAAAATGTATCGATTTTAGCTCCATGGATTTCCCTATTTATAATCATTGCCATGGTTTATGCAAGGAATATTAATCTACAGGAACTCGGGGATGACGTTGCAACAGGTCTTGGTGGGAATGTACAAAGACAACGTTTTACTTTGTTGACAATCAGTACAGCCCTCATTGGCGGCTCAGTTGCATTTTCCGGTGGGATATCCTTTATTGGGTTGATGGCCCCTCATATGGCAAGAAGGCTTGTCGGCTCCTCTTATGGAGCACTGCTTCCCATATCGGCACTCTTAGGCGGGATTTTAGTTATGCTGGCTGATTTGTTTGGTCGTACCTTCTTTTCACCGCTTGAAATTCCTGCAGGTGTGTTCACTGCAAGCATCGGTGCTCCCTACTTTATTTATTTGCTGGTAAAATCGCGAAAAAAATAAAAAAACTCTCCGATACCCGGAGAGTTTTTCATCCGACAAGCACGTCCTTTGTAGAATAACTTAGCGACTCGTCTCTAACTCTAATAAATAGCTCCCCATCAATAAATGGAATCAATCCCTCTGCAATGTTCCATGCATTGAGTTCGATTTGATAGAGCGTTTCCCGTTTATTCCGACCGCGTAATTCCATGCTCAACACCGAAAGTTCCGGATCTAACGCATGGCCCATCTCATGGGCAAATATGATCCAGGCATATTCCTCAAGCCTCTCAAGCGAACCGAGTAAACGCTTTAATTGGATTTCTATATCTTTTTTATATAACGTGATGGTATGATTCGTAATCGAATACTTTCCTCCGACGCACCTTCTATCAGGGAACTCATCCTCGATGAATAACTGTAACGAAGGATCATATTGATTCAAGAAATCATGCATTTTCAAATTATTTCACTCTCTTTTTTTTTAGTTTTTTTCATTTTATGTCGGAGAGGTTAAAATCATACTCAACTTGGAGTCAAAGCTTCCTTTGACAAATGTATCACGTCATTTTCCGTGAACTGATCCAATATATGATCGTGACAAGTAAAAAATAAAATTTGCCGCTTATTCGACACTTGTATTAAGAGTTCAAGCATCCGTTTTGTCCTATTCGCATCAAAGTTAACAAAACTGTCATCAATGATAAGGGGAAAAGGGTCTTCGGCAAAAGTATGATTGGCAAGTGCTAGCCTTAAGGACACGTATATCTGCTCTGCAGTTCCACGGCTAACTTCCTCAGCCTTGAAATTCAATCCATCGCTCCGCTCTAAGCTTAAACCTTCACCATTTTGCTCAAGAATGATTTTCCGATAGCCTCCATTTGTTAAAAATGCTAAATGTTGTTCCGCTTCAGCAATGACCTTCGGAAGCCGTTCCCTTTTATATCGGTCTAAGGTTTTATTTAATAAACTTTTAGCCAGTGCCAATTTTGCCCATTCCTTTGCTTCCTCGTTAAAAGCAGCTTTTGCTTCATAGAATCGATGCAGCAACTCATCATAAACACCCGTCGCCTCTAACTGTTTGATCTTATATTTCGAATCTGCTAGATTTTCCATCACTAATGTCTTTTCCTTAACTAAATCTTTTCGTTTTTGTTCAAGATCTTCAACTGAATAGACACTGATTCCTTGTTCAGAAAATGCTTGAATTTGTTCTGGCTGGATATCCGCTTGGCTCAACTGAATATCAAGCAACTCCAATTGTTTTTGTAGCACGGTCCTTTCTTCGTCTAAAAGGGCCTTTTCACGATAGGCCTTTTCATCATCAACCTTAGCCAACGTGAAAAGCTTGCCCATCTCCTCGTCAAGATAGGCTTTTTCCCCCTTAAGTCTTTCTGTTTCACTCATTAAATGGTTCAGTTCCTGTTTCCATTGGGTATACTTTACTGTTTGTTCCGTCATTCGGTTGACTTCTTCCTTCAATATATTAATGGCTTCGCGCCATGTAGATGGATCTTTGCCAACCTGTAAGGCGAACTGAGATAATGCATCGGATTTAGCTTCATATTCAGCATATAGGAGACGATGGAGCTCCACCTTTTCCTGCTTTCTTTCTATCGCTTCCTTCCATTTCAACAGTTCTTCAAAGACCGTTTCGAGATTGATACCCACTCCGGGATGAGGGAATCCCCAGGCCGTCATGATCGTGTTCACCGTTTCATGCAATCGTGCCTGTCTCTCTTCCCAAGCAGCGTACTCCTTGATCGTTGATTCGAAGGCTTCTTCCCGTTCTTCATATTTAGACATTTCATGCTCCAACTGCCTTAGATGGTCATTATCTTGCTTAAGGAGCTGCCCTATCGACGCTTCTCCCAGGCCATGATCCGGTTTATCCATCGTTTCCAACGCTGCCCGTTTCCTTTTCACTTCTTCAAGTTGCTCCGACTGTCTCACCAATATACCTTCGCCTTTTAAGAGAAAGCGGGAAACTGTCAATATAATGGCAGTGCTCAGTAAGAACATGCCACCAAGATTCTGCCCCTTGATAAAACTCACTATCGCAATTACACATATGAGGGCTATCAATCCGCCAGATAATAACCGGAAACGCTTATGTTGACCTTCACGTTTCTTCTGTAAGTGTAATTGACCCGCAAGCTCTGAAATTTGCTCATCAAGAAGCTGCCTTTTCCCTTCGACAAAGGTGGAGTCATGTTGGTTATTAACGATGGCTTCTAGCTCTTTTCTTTTATCCCTATTCATTATCCTTGCCTTTATTTCTTTGATTCGTGCTTCAGTCGTTTCCAAATTCCCTTTTTGCTGTCTGTATCTTTCATCGAGCAGATTTTCATCCATGTGCAAACGAAGCTTTTCCCTTTCCGCCCTCTTTATTTTCTCTTTCATGAACGTACTGGTATCAAGATTTTGGATTTCTTCCTCAGTGGCATCCCAAAATAACTCCTGCCCCAGCTTTTCAATTTTTTTCACTTCTACAAGCGTTTCATGCTCTGCTTTCCTTATTTCCATTTCTAGCTTATCTAGCAATGCCCCTTGTTCCATGGCATATTCAATCTTTTCTTTATGTTCCCTAATGAACGACCCACTTTGATGTTCCGCAAGATGTTGACCTATTCTCTCCACTTTCTCATTCAAGGCCATCAGTTGCGCATTGGTAGGAATTTCAACTGCCTGTAACCGCTCAAGCCTTTTTACACCATCGACAGGAAAAGTCGTGTCCTCGATGTCATTCAGCCTTGCTTCCATTTCTCTACGGTCCTCAAGTAACGGTTTGATGCGCAAAAAGGAATGGTATTCTACCAGACATTTTTCCATCTCTTGAATATGGTCCATAAAATCGGCTAGTTGGCTTTTTAGCTTGATTTCATCCTCGCACAAAGTGGTGTAGGTCTGTTGTTCCATTTCGGCTTCTTTAAGTTGTTTCTGCAATTCCTTAAGTTCTTTTATTTTCACATTTAATAGTGGCTTCTGTCCCGAAGGTTTGAATCGGAAATCCAGCTCCTTTTGCAGCTTCGTTTCAGCCTCCAGTAGCTTATCATTTCCAATCATTCCAGCCGAAAGCAGATATTTACTCATGGTCCCTTCGCTTAGGCCGTGCAGTTCCTGTAGCCCTTGAAGGTCGAAAGAAAAAATGGACTGGTAATAATTTTTGTCAATGCCCTGAAGAATTTCATTAAGGTCTTCTTCCCCCCCGGTCCTCCCATCTTTGAATGTGACCGTTACATCCCCTGCTGCCTTCCCTTTCACCCGTTCAATGATGATTTCTCCTTCTTTTTTTGTGACAAGCGTGAGTCTCCCACCATATTTAGCATGCAGTTTAGGTTCATAGCGGCGACCATTTTGAACCTTTGTCGGGAAGCCAAATAAAAGGCTGTGGATGAAAGACATGATCGTCGATTTTCCTGACTCATTTTCCCCAAAGAAGATTTGCAGCTGCTCCATTTCTGGAAACCGCTGATTTTCCAGTTTTCCATAGCCATAAATATGGAGGTCTTTAATTTTCATTTGTACCCCTCCTTAAAATTGACATTATGATTCAAAGACCTGCAAAAGCCATCTTTCCGCTTCTTTTAAGAGCTCTTGCTTCTCTTCCTTCTCCAAATCCTCAAGAAATCTCCTTGCTCCAGCCTGTTTATAAAGTGGCGCTAAGACTGTTTCCATTTCTGCAAAATCAGCTGCGAGGTTGAAAATTTCGTTTATGAAAGGCGTTAACCTTTTACTCTCTTTACGTAAGGAATGGGGATTGAGAGTGATCTTATATAGCCAAACAAATGGTGGCCCCTGCTCCTCTTCCTGTAAAATCCGGGTCAAATCATCAAGCATGTCATGTCTGAAATCTAAGCAAGCCCCAACATCCAATTTGATGTCCAAAAGATAACTTCTACCACTGAAGCGCTTTTGCCGGATTACTTCCTTGATCTGTTGATATAGAGCATCAAACCCGGCATCTTCAGTGACTTGCAATGTTTCACTTCCCCATATCACACCAGATGTTTCGATAAAAGTATGATGTTTCGCTACTCCATCCATTTCAACCAAAACACAGCCCTTTACACCGGACTCCTTCCGATTCCGCCCTTGTATATTTCCTGGGTAAATAACAAGTGGATGTTCCGAAGCGACCTGGCGTTTATGTATGTGCCCTAAAGCCCAGTAATCAAAGTCCTTTGCCACAAGCTCCTTCAATGAAAAGGGCGCATAGTCGCTATGTTCCGAATTTCCTTCTAAATTTCCATGAAGAAGACCGATATGATAATCGGCGGCCCCTGATTTTCGATACGCCCCAATCATCCGTTCCGTTACATGACGCCGTGGATAACTGAATCCGTATAAATGGACGGTTGTTCCATCCTTCTTCTCATACATTTTCATTTCCATTTCGGCAGAAAAAACATGGACATTTTCAGGTAGGTCGACGGTGATCCATGAACCGCTGAGGTGATCATGGTTCCCATGAATGATAAATGCGGGTATCTCGTGTTGCAAAAGCCTTTCCATTTCACTTCGAAAGCGGACCTGTGTCCGAAGATTACGATTTTCCCCATCATATAAATCACCTGATATCAGTATAAAGTCGACATGATGAGAGATGGCTTGATCGACGATTTTTTGAAAAGACTTGAACGGACTGTCCCTTATTTCGCTTATTATAGAGGCAGGCAAATCCTTCAAACCTGAAAAAGGGCTGTCCAAATGAAGATCTGCCGCATGAATGAACGTAACCTTACTCACCGTACCACCTCACTCTTTAACATATTTTTACTTTTATCTTACCATAAACAGAACATACTTTCTCATCCATATTACAGATTGGCTCCATTCAATTAGTTTAAGTGAACACAGTATGGACAAATTCATACATAAAAAGACCGAATGGCCGGCACTTTTTAAGTACACTGCATTCGGTCTCTACTAATTATTTGAAAATATCCATGCTTAAGTACCGCTCACCATTGTCTGGTGCAATGCACAGTACCCGTTTTCCTTTTCCAAGACGGCGTGCTTCCTGAAGTGCAGCCCAGACAGATGCACCACCTGAAGGCCCGATTAAAATACCTTCCTTCGCAGCCATATCTTTCATCGTCGAAATCGCATGTTCATCAGAGGCTTGAACGATTTCATCAAAGACATCCGTATTTAAAATGCTTGGCACAAAACCTGGGCTCGTTCCAACCAGCTTATGCGGTCCAGGTTGCCCTCCTGAAAGAACAGGTGAGCCTTGAGGCTCGACGACAACGACCTTTAAATCAGGCAGCTCCTCTTTCAATGCTTCACCGGTTCCTGTAATGGTCCCGCCTGTACCGGCAGTTGCGACAAATACATCCAGCTTGCGGTCCATCTGTTCCAATATCTCGACCGCTGTCGTCACCCTGTGTATATCCGGATTGGCTTTGTTTTCGAATTGTTGCGGGATAAAGCTATTAGTAATTTCCGCTGCCAGCTCCTTCGCTTTACGAATGGCTCCCGGCATCCGTTCTGACGCCGGAGTGAGGACCACTTCCGCGCCATAGGCTTTCAGAATATTGATTCTTTCTTTTGACATATTATCCGGCATGACCATGATTGCACGGTAGCCTTTCGCAGCAGCATTCATTGCCAGCCCGATTCCTGTATTTCCTGAAGTCGGCTCAATGATCGTTGCCCCCGGTTGGATAAGTCCGTCCAGCTCAGCCTGGCGGATCAAGTTAAAGGCTGCCCGGTCTTTCACACTGCGGCTCGGATTGAAATATTCAAGTTTAACATAAACATCCGCATCGCCTTCCATTGTTAGACGGTTAATTTTAACGACGGGTGTATCCCCGATTAATTCCGTGACATTATGTACGATTTTTACAGTCATTTCTCATAAAACTCCTTTCAACACATTCACTTTATTCTTTTACTTGCGCCTTCATCATTATATCATTTATGGATTTTTGTTTAGTAAAGGAAAACCCTATGGATCTAATTGCTTAAAATTAAGAAAATTACATAGATAGATACATTTAGGATATCTAATAAGCAAGGTTACACCCCTTTTATATAATAATAGTCAAAATTGACATAAAATGATAAAATTTTCATTAATCGTATCTTCACATGAAAAAGAGAAATCGCACGGTCAATGAAGAGAAAAGGGGAGTTTGAAATGAGTAAAATCTACAAATTAACTGTATTTGAACCTTCAGGAGAAAAGCTTTTGGACGAGGCATTCACGGCTGAAAATGATCATCAAGCCAAAGAAATCGGTCAGAAACTCCTGATTGAAAAAAATTATCAAGATCAAACGCATCGCTGCACATCACCTGCAGGAGCACTTTTGCTTTTTCATCGTTAAAAGGATTATTGGAAGCGCTTTTTTACATCTATTATTTATTCTCGAATTTGAAAAGGAACAGAAAGACCGTCATTTCTTCATGACGGTCTTTCTGTGTTCATTTACCGATGAAAACTGGTTTTCTTTTCTCCACAAACGCCAGTATTCCTTCTTTGTGATCCTCTGTTTGACGCATTTTCATTTGTGCGGCTTTTTCAATTTCAAGCATTTTTATTAACAAGGGACGATTATTTTCGCTGAGAATCTTTTTGGTTTTAATCATCGCTTGTACCGGACTTTTCAGCCAGGTCTGTACTTTTTTCTCGACTGCCTGTTCCAAAGAGCCTTCCACAACTTCATGGATGAGACCTTTTTCCTTAGCCTCTTGAGCAGTAAGGACCTTTCCTTCCCAAATCAATTCTTTCGCTCCCACTTCGCCAAGGCGGCGTTCAAGGAAGAAATGCCCTCCACCATCTGGAATCAAACCAATGCCAATGAAGTTCATCGCAACCTTACTTTCAGAGTCTGCAATGAGATAATCCGTCGCTAGCGCAATGCTCAATCCAAGACCCGCTACTGCACCGTGAATCTCACTGATGGTCAATTTAGGCATGAAATACAAGGTCGTGACCAATTCACTTATTCCATCCATCAGGTTATCAAAGGCATTTTCTTCATTAGAGCCGAGCATCATCTTAATGTCTCCACCTGAAGAGAATGCTTTTCCATTCCCTTTTAAAATGACGACGTCGATGCCTTCTTTCTCGCTAACGTCTTTCAGAGCATTAATAAAATCGCTTAGCATCTCAGGATTGATTGCATTCATGGACTCCGGACGATTCAAGGTGACCGTCGCCGTTCTCCCCGTGCTTGTGACTAAAACTGTACCTGTAGATGAAGATGACTCAATATTCAATCTTTTTTCCTCCTCTTTCATTCACTTATTTTTTAGATATTTATCTGTAAGCTCATCACGAAGTGCCCTTTTCAAAAACTTCCCTACACCCGTTTTTGGGATCTCATCCATAAAGATAATTTCATCTGGTAGCCACCACTTAGCAAACTGTGGTTTTAAAAATTCCAGGATCTCCTCCTGCGTCACTTGTCCCTCGTATCCCTCTTTTAAGACGACACAAGCTATAGGCCGTTCCTGCCATTTTTCGTGTGGCATGGCAATGACGGCCGCCTCGAAAATCCCTTCATGGGCCATTAATGTATTTTCTATATCAACCGAGGAAATCCATTCGCCTCCACTTTTGATTAGGTCCTTCGTCCGGTCGACAATTTTGACAAACCCTTCTTCATCGATAGTGACGACATCACCGGTATAGAGCCAGCCATCTTTGAACGTTTCCTCTGATCGTTCATCCTTAAAATACTCATCGGCAATCCAAGGCCCTCTTATGAGTAATTCCCCCATCTCTTTTCCATCGGGCTTCACTTCACCATCTTGGCCGATGACTTTGATTTCGATCATTGGTGCGACAAGCCCCTGTTTGGCCTTGAGGTCATATAGCTCTTCCTCAGGCAGGTCTTCCTGGTAACTTTTCGGTTTTGCAACGAATACGAGGGGGCTCGTTTCAGTCATTCCATAGGCATGAAGAAATGGTATGTTCCACTTTTTTTCGAAGGTCCTGATCATGCTTTTCGGAGCAGCCGAACCACCGCATAAAATGGCGCGCATACTGCTCGTATCATGATCGCCTGCTTCAAGCTCCTTCAGCAGACCAAGCCAGATTGTCGGAACGCCAGCCGCAATGGTCACCTTTTGCGTTTCGATGAGCTCCGCCAAAATCTTCGGTGTGAAGCTCGGTCCTGGCAAGACCATCTTCGTTCCGAACCAAACACTTGCAAACGGCATTCCCCACGCATTCACATGGAACATTGGCACAACGGGAAGTGCTATATCCCGTTCACTTATCGCTGTGGAATCAGCCAGGCCCAGTGCAATCGCATGCAGTAAAATTCCACGATGAGAGTAAACAACACCTTTTGGGTTTCCTGTTGTCGCAGATGTGTAACATAAACCGGCAGGAGCATTTTCATCCAAATCCTGAATGAAGGGCTGTGCAGGATTTCCTTCAGCCAATAATGTCTCATAATGGTAGACGGGTGACAGTGTGGTTTCGGGAAGTTCTTCTTTATCCGTCATGATGATATACCCTTCAACCGTTGTGAGCTCATCTTTAATGGCTTCCAATAATGGAATAACATCTGGATCTATAAGTAATAGGCGATCTTCCGCACTATTGACGATATAAGAAATATGCTGAGGAGATAAGCGCATATTGATTGTATGCAGGACTGCTCCATGACAAGGAATGGCAAAATAGGCTTCCAAGTGCCGGTGATGATTCCAGGCCAATGTCCCAATTCGGTCACCTGTCTTGATGCCCATTTTTTCAAAAGCGCTAGCTAGCCTGCGTGTACGCTGTGCAGTCTCAGCATACGTAAATGTATGGATTCCTCCATCCGTGCGGGAAACCACTTCTTTTTTCGGAAAATACTTTTCAGCTCTCTCAATGATTTGCGTCATAATCAATGGAGTGTCCATCATAACAATCTCCTCCTTATATAGAAACCGCTTCCAATTATATATTCGACCATAAAAAAAATTATCCTTTCCATTCCTTCATGATTTTACATTTTATTTTATAAATCGACTTCTATTTTGGTTTTTTTTACAAAAATAGAGGTAAAGTATAGGTAAATTATATTTAGAGGAGCTTATCAATGGTAAACAATCTTAATGAGGAACTCGACGCTTCCTGTACGAGTGAATATTCCACCCTTTCGCAGGTTATTGTCTGTGAACCAAGATATATGGAGATACGAGAAATCATCAACGAAACTCAAAAAGAATTCAAAGAGGAAAACATAGATCGGATCCTGGCCATGAAACAACACATGAATTTTGTAAAGGCTCTTGAGCATGAAGGGATAGAAGTCATCAAACTACCGCCCCAATCTAGCTACCCAGAACAAGTCTTTACAAGGGACATCGGTTTTACCCTTGGGAATACCGTATATGTAGCCGAAATGGCCACAGATATCCGTCAAGGTGAAGAATTTCTACTGAAAGTTTGGCTCGAAGCAAATGCCATTCCTTTTTACGATTTATGTAAGGGTCAAATCGAGGGCGGAGATGTTATAATCGACGGGAAAACCATCTATATCGGAGTCGGTGATAGAACAGATGAAGAGTCTATACACCATCTTCAAACCTTATTGCCTGAATACGAGATTATTCCGATTCATTTCGTTGAAAAGTTTCTCCACTTGGATTGCATTTTCAATGTTATATCGCCAACTGAAGCGCTCGTATTCCCTGATGCCCTTACCAAGAAGGATCTAGACTTTTTAGGTTCACGCTATGAACTGATAGAAGTGGACAGAGAAGAACAATTCACGATGGGCACGAATGTACTATCCATCGGAAATAAGAAGTTGTTCAGTCTTCCTTTCAATAAAAAGATCAATCATCAGCTTCGTGAACGAGGATATGAAGTGATTGAAGTCGATATAAGCGAAATCATCAAATCAGGTGGTTCTTTCCGGTGCTGTACGATGCCACTTGTTCGGATTAAACATAACTAAGATCTTAATATAAGCCCATACAAAAACCGAGTATGCCTCAATGGCAAACTCGGTTTATTTTGCGTTACGGACAGAACGGATTACAAAGAAGGCGATGGAGCCTAAAATCAAAATCAGTAAAATAGGCAGTTCTGCCCTTCCAAGACCTCCTTCATATCCCATCGCAACATGTACCGATTCCCAACTCGTATACAGAAGAATAAGGATAATCTCCACCTTTAAAAACAAACTCATCATTCGAGCATTTTTGTATTGAAAGACTGCATTTTTTTCTGTGATTTCAATCGGATAATTAAAAAGGTGCGGGACTCTCTCCATAATCGTCAAGCCAAACCATAGAAAAAGACTGATCGTAGGTAATAGCCAAATGACCACTCTTCCTCCCCACCCGTCGACTTCACCTTTCCCATTAAAGTGAATCGGAACTTGTTCAGGCAACGTGTTCCACACACTGATTAAATAAATGAAGTTGATGATGATCAAGAGAAGCGACACGATGTCCATCATCTTTTCAGCACCCGTTTTGGGCAGATGTAAAACTGGCTGAACTTTTTTCATATTATCCTCCCCTATTTCGCAAAGTAGGATTGATTAGTGCAGTAAGTCCAAGATGACCGCGGAATCCTCTTCGTTTAATTGCACATACTTGTTCTGATCGTCTTTCGTAACTTCCAACGTACTTTCACCTGCATTCACCCATACGAAGTAAACAGGGATTCTATCCCCCAAGTTGCGATCATTGAAGTAGAAGATGAAATCCGCTTTCGGATCGTCTTCCTTCATGGGGTTTTCTTTCCACTCTGCGTTCCCCAAAATCTCTTTCGGCTTTTCCGTACTTTTCATTTTTATATTTTCTTTATAGGCTTCAAATCTATATGTTTCTTTATCTATTCGTTTTTGAATCGAAATACGCTCTTCCGTATCGGAACAACCCGAAACAAATGTTAATGATACTAGGCAAAGTGCAAATAACGATAATCTCCACTTCATTGCCTCCACCTCCTGCAATGAGCAAAATACTTTCCAATATATTCATTATACTAGTTTACCTGTGAAGAATAATAGGATTATTCAGAATAAAAAGTAAAAACTCCCAAGCTGATCGCCTGAAAGTTTCCGACTTAAATATTCTTGTTCAAATGATCAACCAAACCAAATCGAAAATAACTGTTCATTTACACCAAGGTTATACATATAATAAATGCCGAAAACCGTGCTGACTACACCTGTCATACGAATGAGAGCGTGATTCACTTTCTTAGAAGAAGCGCTTGTGACAAAGGGAATGCTCAATATAGTCGTAAACAAGAGCATCCCTAAACAGGTCCCCACTCCAAAAATGATGATATATAGAGCGCCCTGCCAAGCAAAATCTATTGTACTCATCGTAAGAAGCACCATGGCGGCACTTCCGGCAAGGCCATGGACGACCCCGATGAACATCGATTTCAGATAGGTGCTTCTTTCCGATTGACCATGTTTATGAGCTTTCTTCCAGGAAAAAATCGTGGTCATCCCTAAATACACCAACATGATTCCCACAAGAAATTCGAGTGACATGGCCCACGCTTCCGGGATTTCATCTTTCAATAGGATGAGAACGATACCGAAAACCAGGAGCGTCAGCGTATGACCGATTCCCCAAAAAACCCCGGCGAGCGATGATTTCCAGATTTTTTTGCTTTGACTAGCAATGGTCGAAACAGCGATAACATGATCGGGTTCAAGAGCATGCTTGATGCCCAAGACAAACCCAACCCCTAAAACCAGCAATAAACTCATCTCCATAACACTCAATCCCGTCTTTTTTAATATTAATATTTACGGTAGAAAACCACCTCTTTCTGCAATACACGACTTCGCAGAAGATTCTCGCAAACAGCAAATACCTTCTCGATTAACTGAGTATGATTCGCCAATACCCTTACCATCAGTCCTCGTGTCGGCAGTCTCGAAAAACCGATCCTTGTCTGTTGCCCTAAAACAGATAGCGCTTCTTCTAATTCCGTTATAATTCCATCGCTAAGCTCATCATGAATGAACAATAACGAACCGAAATGGCTGTATCCTTCCATTAACAAAATAGATTCCAACTGATCGGATGGCTGCAATAATAAATGGTCCATGATCAGCCTTTTTCCATCATAAAACACATTCATTTTCGAGCGGATCCAGTCGTATGTAAAATCCTTTCTGCTCTCGGACCATCCAGGTGTGAAGATATCTGTAAGCAGCACCCCTGCGCCCTTATCCATATGTATGGTCGTATCTTGAATATATTGTGCACCTTCATAGGCAATTAACGGATCCTGAACATAGGTGAGGAAGCTGCCCTTCCTTAATATCATTTCCGTCTCCTGCCTTGCCGGTTTGCCCGTTGTCTTATACACCTTTGTTGCAGACTGGGTCGTCAATGTCAACTGAGCCCCTTCTTCTAAACAAAAGTGCTGTTGGTAACAGTCACCGCCGACATACCCGCCTCCGACATGAATGAGGAAATAGGTGGGTGAAGTTCCGTCCAGAAAAACGGGACGGGACAGTTTGAATGCCCCCTCATGATAGCTGTCCTTCACAATCGTACGCCCCTTCTTCAGTACGGAGGTTAAGCGGATGCTGCCGGTCCAGTTCATTGCTCTAATCCTATAAGAAAGGCCTCAGATTTAATCCAGTTCACAACATCCGCTAATCCTTTTTCATCTTTTAAATTTGTAAAAAAGAAGGGTTTATTTCCTCGTGTCGCCAATGTATCTCTCTCCATCACTTCAAGACTCGCTCCAACATAAGGAGCCAAATCTGTTTTATTAATGATGAACAAATCCGATTTAATCATCCCCTGCCCCCCTTTTCGTGGGATCTTCTCCCCTTGGGCCACATCAATGATATAAATGGAAAAATCCACAAGTTCCGGACTGAAGGTGGCTGCCAGGTTGTCACCACCGCTTTCGACAAAAATTAAATCAAGATCGGGATGTAGGTCCTCCAATTCATCAATCGCGGCGAAGTTCATCGAAGCATCTTCCCTGATGGCCGTATGCGGACAGCCACCCGTTTCCACCCCGATGATCCGATCTTCGGGCAACACACCATTTTTCATTAAAAACAGAGCATCTTCCTTCGTATAAATATCATTCGTGACGACGGCCATGCTGAAATCATTCGCCATCGCTCGTGTCAATTTTTCAACAAGCATCGTTTTTCCGGCCCCGACCGGGCCACCTACACCAATTTTAATAACCTGCTTCATCTATAGTCGGTTCCCCTCTTAATTAAGAGAAAACCGGTCACCCCTTTCCATTTAGCTCATAAATAACCTTACATGTAATTGTTCATGCCTCATTTGTGCGATTTCCAATCCCGGCAACGTACGTCCAAGTTCGTCCTCTGGCAATTCTTTCACTAACACCACTGCCGATTGAATGACGCCATGTGTCCATAGCAAGATCGATTGTCCAGCCGTCTGTCCTAACGGGACTCCCCTGACGGCATTTTGTATGAGAGAAGAAACGGATGCATACAGGCAAGCTGTAATTGCCATGTCCAAGGAAATGCCGAGCCCCGTACTAACCATTGCAAAGACGATGGCCGGATGACCATAGCATTCCTTTTCCTTTATTTTCATTAAATAAGCAGACAGCGTTTCCGATGGGTAAAGAGTCATGCAAAGCTTTGCCATCTGCTGACCTATCCGCTTTGAAGCTTCCCTTGACTCTTTGGCAGAACAACTCGCAAATAACTTTTCATCGAGATCCCAAATCCCTTCCAGATCTTGATCTTGAATGAGATTATATGCGATGCGGCAGCCAAGGCCATCTGTATAGGATAGGGACTTCAAAATGTACACCTTTAAAAATTCCTTGAATGATTGTGCATCATGGATTTTCTCTTCCTGTATATAGGTCTCCATCCCAAACGAATGGGAGAATGAACCGGAGGGGAAATTCGAATCACAAAGCTGGATGAGCGGAAACAACCGTTCATTCATGTGAATGGCCGATGTGACGGAATGCCTGTTTTACCTTTCTTTTTTCACGGCGAAAGGGAATGCCTTGCTGAGCGAGCAATTCTTCCACCAGATAATCATATTGGACTAGCATTTCATCTCCTTCAAATTGTGCCGGCAAGTGGCGATTACCCAATTGATGTGCGATATTGCCCATCTGCTCAATGGATGTAGGCACGATCGTTAAGATATCATCATCGATTGTCTGAATCACAATCATGTTCTTCTCATCCATATACAAAATGTCGCCGTCCACTAAATCTTTATGATGCTTGAGACGGATTCCGATTTCATTGCCATGATCCGTTTTCACCCGTTGAATTCTCTTTCTTAACGCATCGCTTTCGAGAAAAACCCGCTCCATATGTTTTGGTTTATTTTCAATAGTTTCAACATTTCCTACTACCTTTTCGACAATCATGCCATTCACCTCAGAATAAAAAGTATCGTTGAGCCATTGGCAGAACTTCTGCCGGCTCACATGTAATTAAATCACCGTCGACCGTCACTTCATATGTTTGTGGATCCACTTCGATCTCGGGTGTTTCACTGTTTAACTTCATATCTTTTTTTGTAAGATTGCGAATATTAGAGACGGTCTTTACGATTTTTTTCAATCCAAGTTCCTTGTGGATTCCCGCCTCATACGCTACTTTGGACAAGAATGTAATCGACGTACTCGAAACGGCTTGGCCAAAGCTGGCAAACATCGGGCGATATAAAACCGGCTGGGGTGTTGGAATGGAAGCATTGGGGTCTCCCATAATGCTGTGGGCGATCATGCCCCCTTTTAAGATCAAATCCGGTTTCACCCCAAAAAAGGCTGGATCCCAGACAACCAGATCGGCGAATTTCCCTACTTCCAGTGATCCGACAACATCTGAGATTCCATGGGTGATGGCCGGATTAATCGTATACTTGGCGACATAACGCTTTACACGGAAATTATCGCCTTCCCCTTTCTCCTCCACCATCTTTCCCCGTTGTTTTTTCATTTTATCCGCCGTCTGCCATGTCCGCATGACCACTTCACCCACCCGGCCCATGGCTTGTGAATCCGAACTGATCATGCTGAAGACGCCTAAATCATGGAGGATATCTTCCGCAGCGATCGTTTCTTTTCTTATTCGGGAATCGGCAAAGGCGATGTCTTCCGGGACGGATGGATCCAGATGATGGCATACCATCAGCATGTCTAAGTGTTCTTCCAATGTATTGATTGTGTAAGGACGTGTTGGATTGGTCGACGAAGGTAAGATATTCAGATAACTGGCCACCTTAATAATATCCGGGGCATGTCCGCCACCCGCTCCCTCGGTATGGTAGGTATGTATGACACGTCCCTTGATGGCTGCAATCGTATCCTCGACAAAGCCCCCTTCATTAAGGGTATCAGAATGGATGGCAACCTGGACGTCATATTCATCCGCCACCGTTAAGCTTGAATCGATTGCCGCTGCCGTCGTTCCCCAATCCTCGTGCAATTTCAGCCCGATGGCCCCTGCCTTTATTTGTTCCACAAGGGGTTCTTCTGCCGAGGCATTCCCTTTTCCTAAAAACCCAAGATTCATCGGGAAATGTTCGGCCGCTTCAAGCATTTTATGGATATTCCAGGATCCAGGTGTACACGTCGTGGCATTCGTTCCGGTTGCAGGTCCCGTACCTCCGCCAATCATCGTCGTGATCCCACTTGATAATGCAGTCTCTATTTGCTGAGGCGCAATGAAATGGATATGTGCATCAATTCCTCCAGCCGTCACGATTTTCCCTTCGGCTGCAATGATTTCAGTCGCCGCCCCAATCGTCATCGTCACCCCATCCATCAAGAGTGAATTCCCTGCCTTACCGATTGCCGCAATGTACCCATCCTTCACACCGATATCCGCTTTGTAGATGCCCGTGTAATCGACAATGATTGCATTCGTGAAAACAAGATCCATGACAGCTTCCCCAACAGCGGTTGGGTGTTGCCCCATCCCATCACGTATGACCTTCCCTCCGCCGAACTTCACTTCATCTCCGTATTTAGTAAAATCTTTTTCTATTTCAATGAAAAGTTCCGTATCTGCCAATCTTACTAAATCCCCGGTCGTAGGACCGAACATGTCGCTATATTGCTTCCGTGACATTTCATGACTCATCTTTCACCCTCCACATCGAGCGGTCCGTTCGTTCGATTACTTAATCCGTACACTTCCCTTTTACCGCTAAAAGGGATCAGTTCTACTTCCTTTTCATCCCCTGGCTCAAAGCGGACCGCCGTTCCTGCAGGAATGTTCAGCCGTTTTCCATAAGTATCCTCACGAGAAAACTCCAATCCATCATTCACTTCATAAAAATGAAAATGTGAGCCAACCTGAATTGGACGGTCTCCGCGATTGATGACGGATATGCTCGTCACAGGCTTCCCTTCGTTACAGACAATCGGATCCTTTTTCAGGATATATTCACCTGGAATCATGCAACAACCTCCCTCACTGAATCGGATTATGTACCGTTACAAGCTTCGTACCATCCGGAAACGTCGCTTCCACTTGTATATCGTGGATCATATCCGGAATCCCCTCCATTACATCTTCGCTGGAAAGGATCATCCTGCCAAATTGCATAAGCTCCGCTACAGACTTTCCATCACGTGCCCCTTCCATGATTTCATACGTGATTAAGGCAATGGACTCCGGATAATTCAATTTCAATCCTCTCTCTCTTCTCCTTCTTGCTAAATCTGCTGCAACCACGACCAGTAATTTCTCCTGTTCTCTCGCCGTTAAACGCATGACCTCTCTCCTTCTTTCATCCACACTGCAAGATATCGTTATGAATTTCATTTGTTCGGCTTATCATACTTCAATGAAACTTAGATATATAACACAACTACGTAAGTTTTTATTACATAATTCTAATTATACTTAATTTTCTGTTAATTTCAATAATAAAAGGAAATAAACTTGAAGATCCCTTCACTTTTAACATCTCACTTATCTTGGAGAATTCCAACAATACTTGTTATACTTTAATGCAGAATAAGAAATCACAAACCGATATGAGGAGGATGAAAAATGAGTTATATAAAAAATCAATTGAAGATGACACGGAGCAGTTTAATAAAAGAAATCGATGAGTTATCTCCAGAATTCATGGACATTCAGCCAACAGGATTCAACAACACGATTCACTGGCACCTGGGACATGTACTTTGTGTAGCGGACAAGTTTTTATTCGGCAAAAGCAGTAACTTACCGGAAAACTACGGACAGCTATTCGGATATGGTTCAAAACCGTCAGATTGGACAGGGAACGTTCCTTCCACTGAAACATTGAAACAGCAGTTACAGGAGCAACTTGATCGGATTCTTGAAATTCCAGAAGAAACGTATAAAGATAAAGTAGAAACTCCATTCATGGGCATGGAAACAGTGGAGGACTTCATTAGCACTGTAGTCTTGCACGAAACCAATCACATCGGACAAATTCATGCCATGAAACTTCTCATTCAATCATCTAATTGATTACTAATAAAACCTGACACGCCAAAACGGAGTGGCAGGTTTTTTTACGAGTCATAAGGAACACTCCATTCCCATCTCCCAAATTCTCTACCATCCACACTTAGGTCTTTTTCACCAAGAGACTTATTATCTTTCCTTCCTGGCACAGATTTACATAAAAAAGAGCGCCTACTGTGATACCTACATATTTCTCTTTCATACTTTGCTGCTACCCCCTTAACACAAAAGGACAAAACCAGACATCAGTACTAACTCGAATCATTTTTAGTCCTATAAAAAAGGGTAAAAAAGGGTTGAAAAATGTAACATTTACCATTATAATAGTAAAATTGTTGTAACATTTAAACTAATATGGATAATTCTGTTCTTTTGTGATTATCCTATTCTACTCAACCCTCAATCATTCTAATATAGGCGAACTCCTATTAGACACGGACTTTTCCAACATAAAACAAGATTCACAGATAAAAAACTTAATAAGGTAGGTGATCCTAATGTGTGGATTTGTTGGTTGTATGCATCATGAACCTAAAAAGTCAGAGATGGTAAAATTCAAGGAAATGAACACTCTTATAACACATAGAGGACCAGATGATGAAGGATATTATGCGGATGACTATATTAATTTTGGATTTAGAAGACTCAGTATCATTGATATAGAAAGCGGGCATCAACCTCTATCTTTTGAAAATGACCGTTATTGGATTATCTTTAATGGTGAAATCTATAACTATATTGAATTACGAAAAGAATTATTACAAAAAGGGTATGAATTCGCTACCGAATCCGACACCGAAGTTATCATCGCCTTATACAGTGATCAAAAGGAACGCATGGTAGATCAGTTAAGAGGCATGTTTGCCTTTGTCATATGGGATAAAATTGAGCAAACTTTGTTTGGGGCAAGAGACCAGTTCGGCATTAAGCCATTCTTTTACTCGGAACAAGAAGAATTGACTTATTTTGCATCAGAAAAGAAGAGCATCCTTCTAGCGATGGAAGGGAAAATAGACTCTGACTCTTTACAGCATTACCTTAGCTTCCAATACGTTCCAGAACCAGATACAATGACAAACGGAATCAAAAAACTGGCACCCGGCCATTACTTCACGAGTAAACCAGGAAGTAAATTGAACATCGTACGATATTGGTCTCCCACTTTCAAACCGATGAATCTATCTGAAACACAACTTACTAAAGAAATACGTGATGTTTTAATAGATTCAGTGAATGTGCATATGCGAAGTGATGTACCAGTTGGATCGTTCCTTTCCGGAGGCATAGATTCTTCCATTATCGTTTCCATCGCAAAAGAGATCAATCCTCAATTAAAGACGTTCTCCGTCGGTTTTGAACGAGATGGATTCAGTGAAGTGGACGTGGCGAAAGAAACGGCCCATGCTCTTAATTTAGAGAATATCAGTTATATCATTTCTCCTGAGGAATATCTTGCAGAACTTCCTAAAATCATTTGGCACATGGACGACCCATTGGCAGATCCGGCAGCCATTCCATTATATTTTGTGGCCCGCGAAGCTAGAAAACATGTAAAAGTGGTATTATCCGGCGAAGGGGCGGACGAGCTTTTCGGTGGATATAATATCTATAGGGAGCCTCAATCGCTGAAAATGTTTAACTCTATCCCAAACCCGATCAAATATCTATTGAAAATGATGAGCAGGATCTTACCTGATGGGGTGAAGGGGAAAAACTTCATCGAACGTGGTGTCACTCCTTTACAAGAGAGATATATCGGCAATGCGAAGATGTTTGAAGAAAGTGAAAAGAAGTCATTGCTGACAGACTACAAGTCTAACTTAGAATATTCGACCATAACCGGACCTTTCTACAATCAATCCAAATCGTATGATGCCGTTACAAAAATGCAGCATTTAGATATCCTTACATGGTTACAGGGAGATATTCTGTTGAAGGCTGACAAGATGACGATGGCCAACTCCCTTGAATTGAGGGTTCCTTTCTTGGATAAAGAAGTTTTCAAGGTAGCGGCAAAAATCCAAACAGATCAAAAGATCAAAAATAATACGACTAAATATATACTCCGGAAGGCAGCCGAGGGAATCGTCCCGGATCATGTACTGAATCGAAAGAAATTAGGCTTCCCCGTTCCCATTCGACATTGGTTGAAGGATGAAATGTATGATTGGGCCAACAATTTAATACGGACTAGCCCGACTGATTACCTTTTAAATAAAAAAGCGGTTTTTGACTTATTGCAGGAACATGTCTCTGGCAAAAAGGATAATAGCAGAAAGTTATGGACCATCTTAGTCTTTATGATCTGGCACCAAATCTATATAGAATATGCCTATGATTTCAATCATATAGAGGAAAAACAAGAAACAAAAAGACAGGCGGTACTTACTTAATGGTTTAACCATCACTTGTCTTCCATCCATATCCCTATCAAGCTTCCAAAGCCTTGATAGGGATATTTTCTTTTATATGATAAATGATAATGAAGTCGGGCTTTCCTCGGTACAAAGCGTTTGCCGGAATTCCACTTCCCGCTTAAGAACGGCTTGATTATATTTATAAATAGATTATCATTAGGAAGACTAACTTATATCACAGGCTATCATTCGTACCATTGTCATGTGCGGTGGACGTTTTGATTGCGACAACTAGAAGGAGCTACTATCATGAACCCATTACAAAAACGTTTTTCACTCATCAGAGGTAAATTTTTCGAAAGAGCCATCGACCGGATTACCCCTGAATTGACAAGTATCCAACCCGAGGGATTTAACAATAACATTCACTGGCACCTTGGACATACATTGTTCGTAACGGAAAAATTCTTGCTTGATCATCCGGCAGCAGGAAACTTGCCGGCCAATTACGCTGAATTCTTTGCCCAAGGTACGAGCCCTGCAGACTGGACAGATGCCGTTCCCCCTGTTGAAGTATTGATTGAGCAATTTAAAGAACAGCTGGATCGTCTCCTTGCCATTCCGGAAGAACGATTGACCGAAAAACTTGAAAAACCCTTCAAAGGTTTTGAAACATATGGAGAAATGGTGAACCTTGCCCTATTCCACGAAACATACCATATGGGGCAGATCCATGCGATGTTGCGTGTGATCCATGCAGCGAAATGATACGAACGAAGCCCTCGCTCATCCAAGCGGGGGCTTCTCCCTTTTCAAGTCAATTGATCGTTAATAAAATTACTATACGCTTGTTCCGCAGCGGCCTCCGATGAAAATAATGCATCATCGTCTTCAATCGTATGAAAAGTATCGTTCAAGAATAATGCGACTGCATTAGGGTCTTTCGGATGCTGGACAACTTCTGCCGCCCTTACATTCGAAACCGTGGGGACGTGCGGATTATTATAAATCACAAATACTTCATCGCCAACTTGCACTTCTTTCGCATTGATAACGTCCATTACATTCTTCCTTTCCATTGGGGATTTGCTTAGTTTATGGATAATGTCCGAAATTATTTATGGGACAGAAAAACCTGACCATTGAAACAAAAAAAAGACCCTTCATATGAAGGGTGCTGCATACTATTTGAGCATATTCATCTTTTGTAAAAAATCGATTGGATGTTGCTTACGGAAGAACTCCCTTAGCATATAGGCAATCCCGTCATCATCGTTGGAGCGAGTCACCCACTTCGCCGCTTTTTTGACTTCAGGGTCTGCATTTCCCATCGCTACACCTAAGCCTGCCCCAGCAATCATCTCTATATCATCCATTCCGTCTCCAATCGTTACGATTTCTGTCCGTTTCACCCCTAAATGATCCGCTAAATATAAAACGCCACTCCATTTCGAGACACCTCTAGGGACAATCGTTAGCCTATGGCCGGGGTGCATGAACACTTCAACTTCCGGAAACATATCCTTTACCAGCTTTTGCATTTCCACTTGATCTGCCTGCTCCGTAAAGATGATATCAATCTTTGTAGGAGCCATGGGATGGTCCATAAGTTCTTCACTTATGTCATCCACAAAGTTTTGGGCATAAATATTCTGATCATTCATATACATGACCGTTTTACCGAGTAAGTTTTCCGGGAGATTAAATCGATTGCCAAGTGAGTACTTTTCATGATGGAGCATGATTTGTGAATTGGTCTTTTCTAGCATTTGCACGAGTTCCACAGTCAGTTCTTCTGACATTCGTTTTACCATGATGGGCTTCTCAATGGATGCTCCGACAAAAGCCCCCTGTTGGGCAACGATCATGGGATTTATTTTTAGGGCTTTGGCCACTTTTTTGGCTGAATGATAATTCCTTGACGTTACAAGCGCAACATGGACACCCTTATGGTGCACATATTCAATGGCCTCTTTAGTCGATTTATTTAAACGGCCATTGGACTGAAGCAATGTTCCCTCAATGTTAACCGCTAATAAACGATATACCATGCTGATCTCCCCCATCTGTAGTATCCTCTTTTTAAATTTATGACTTTAATTTAAAGAGTAGAACTTGATCAGCTTGTCTTCGTTTACACCCAGTGCATCTTTGTTATCAAAAAAAACTCCTCGCCATAGGCAAAGGAGTTTTACTTGTTATCATTATTGTTCAGCTGGACCGTATAAATCTTCTAACGGCTTCATGATGATTTTGTTAAGGTCGGCAATGACCATGCTCATCCGTTGTTCGGCTTCCATCAATTGAGAAATGGTTGGGTTTTGTTGAACAAGCTGCACAGTTTTTTGAGCTTGCTCCACTTCTTCAGGAGCGATTTCCTGTCCCGTCATTTGTTTTTGTTGCAATGTCATTTGCAGGTTACGAAAGTTTTCGAACATTCCTTTCGTAGCTGGATCTGAATTGACCAAATCATATAAACGTTGCAAGTCCGCATATTCATTACTAGCCCGAATTGCCTTTTCCATTTCATATGCTGCATCATAAACGTTACTCATAAATTTTTCCCCTCCCGGTAATCATTGTATTCCTACACCTTTTCCACTATAACAAATCCCTTTGCTAATTACACGTCATCCTAATAAAACGGTCACAAAACCTTGGAATAAACCGATGATCCCGCCAAGCAAGGCACCCAGATAGGTGATCATCGATAATTCCTTCTTAGTGATGGAGACCACCATTTCCTCCAATCGTGACACGGAAAAGGAAGAAACCTGTTCTTCCACAATACCATCCAAATGTAGTTTTTGAAAAAGGGGCTGGAAATGGACGATTAAATAGTCAGCGGCTTTTTCAACAAAAATCGGTACGCCTTTGTTTACAATGGTATCGGCAAAATTAGCCGTCAATTCACGAACCGGTTTTTCCATGATAGAACCAACCGGAATCCATTCGCCTGTTTTTTCTTTAATCAACGTACCGATTGTTTCTTTTCCAATTAATCCTTCTACTTTTTCAATATCCCATTTTTCCAGGTTTTTCAATTCTCTCTCCAACATGACCGATAATAAGTCGACGGTCCGTGATTGGTCAAAGAACTTGATGATTTCTGGCTGAATCTTATCGATCAACTTTTCATTTCCGATAAACATCTGAATCAGGTTGATCATTTTTCCCCGTTCCTTGAAAAAATCATCAAGCATTTCTTCTAAACGTCCCTTGCCTTCTGTACTGTTAAAATACTCTTTCCCCTTTGTTACGATATATTGCGAAATATCCGGTATGGATTTCACCGCTTTTTGCTGGATGTTCAAAGGGATGATCTCTTGTAAACTCTTTTTACGATTTTCAAGCAGCCATGTTTCGTATTTGCCAAGGACAAACGTCTGTAACCGCTGTTCCAACGTTAAGGACGAATTCTTCATCCCCAATTGTTCCAATAGTTGCGCCGTACTTTTTTCCGTGGACAATGCCTTCTTTACTTCTGACTGAGCGAAAATCTTCATATTCTTTATAGAGGCATCATTGATGACCTTACTTTGGATGCTCTCTGGCGTGATTAAATGTTCGACAACCAATTTCCCTAATTGCTTTGCTAACTCATCCTGCCGCTTTGGAATTAAACCCGGTGTTAACGGCACCTGCTTTCCAAAAATAAAAATGGGCTTATAGGGTCTGAACAGCATCCGGATTGCCAATAAATTGGTGAACCCTCCAATCACAGCACCCACAACGACCATAAACAGTATTTTTACCCAAAACTCATCCATGATGATTTCTCCTTTTATTGCTTGAAATAGGGGCGAAATGACACGTTCCATTTTAAAAAACATAGAATGTGATATCCACTTTTGCCCATCATTTAATTATAAAAGGATATCAAACTTAGTGCAAACGGGGAATTATTATGACCTTGAAATATCAACAAGTTTTTATTAAGGTAAACTCCGCTGCTACAAGAAAGAAAGCACTGTTGTTTGTCGAAGAGAAACTATTTCAGGAATGGGGCCTTCATTACGGAGAACCGCTTTCGCTTATTGCCGGACGACGTTCTGTACCGGTACTTGTCCAACCATTCACCTCAACGGATCCGACTATAAAAATCTCCCATGATATGAATCAATTTTTATCTCTGCCTTCCTTTTCGGATCCGGTTTCGATTTCCTTTGATACGAGGGAGAGAACACTACAACTTGGGCCTTTCCTTGCTGTCCTCATTAACCAGGTCCCTCAGCAGACGGGCACATTTGGTGAAATGGAAAAGTTTTATCAGGAAATGGAAACCTACTGTCATCAAAAAGGTTTCCCATTCTTTTTGGCAAAACCACAGCCTCTGGCAGAAGGGACCCTTACAGGGTATTGGCCAGGGAAAAATGGTTGGGAGTCCCTCCCTCTTCCCATTCCCAATGTATTTTACAATCGAATCCATTCCAGAAAGTTGGAAGGGACACCTGTATTCGAAACTTTCCTGACAGAGTTGAAGTCCCTGGCCGTCCCCATGTTCAACGGTCGTTTCCTTTCGAAGCATGACGTACATGAACTCCTGCTTTCAGAATATGGCCTGCTTCCACATTTACCGGCTACCGAACTTTTTAATGAGCAGGAATCCTTCATGACATTTTTAGACCAGCATCCAGTAAGCTACTTAAAGCCCTCTACAGGCAGCCAAGGGAAGAATATCTGCAAACTGACCGAGTCATCGGGACGATGGATAATCGAGCATGCCGGAATTGGTCACGCTACCCATACTATAGAATCAAAAGAAAAATTATTCGTAGCCATGAAAAAGTTTTGTAGAAATCAAGCCTACATTCTTCAAAAGGGGATATCCTTGTTCGAAATCGATCAGAAAATAGTGGATTTCCGTATTTTGCTTCATAAAAACAGGGAGCATCAATGGAAAGTCACCTCCATGGTTGCACGGATTGGGGATCACGGTAATATCGTTTCCAACCTTGCTCAAGGAGGGGCCATGAAGAACGGATCGGACTTTTTAAAGGAAATATTCGATCACCAAGAGGCCGGTCGTTTATATCAGAGCCTAATACGACTAGCTAAAAAGACAGCATTTGCACTGGATGACAACCATCCGGAGTTATTCGGAGAACTGGGAATCGACTTGGCACTTGATATGGATAAACACCCTTGGGTGATTGAAGTGAATTCGAAGCCTTCGAAAAAATTTCAAGGCAACTATGAAACTTTTCGTCCATCTGTAAAGTCCATCATAGAATTCATGCTTGCGCTTAGTGAGTGAAGACCATCGATAAAAGGAGTTGCTGGAACGTGCTGATAGGGCTAATGTCCACGAAAGATACGCAAGAACATCAATATTTTACCGAACTGGCCAAGACGGCTAAATCACTCGATATGAATGTTTGTAAGTTCGTGCCGGAGAATGTTGACATCGAGTCGAAGAAAATCAAAGGCGAGCGTTTTGATGGAGAGAAAGAAATCTGGCGTGCGGCTTCATTCAATCTCCCTGATTTTGTATATGACCGCTGTTTCCATGGTTTATCACGTGAAAACAATGAAATACGCGAGAAAATAAATTGGTTAAAAGAAAACTCGAACTTCATTGGTTTGGGCCTTCCTGGTAAATGGGACGTTTATCAAACATTGAAAACCCATCCCCTGCTTCAGGCTTTTTTTCCGGAAACGGTGCGGGTGACGACATCCGACGAAATTATCGACCACTTGGAGCGCTTGGAAAAAATCATCATTAAGCCCGAGTTTGGTTCTGGCGGACTTGGCATTTACCTTCTTACCAAAACAAAGGAAGGTGCCACCACTGTTTCCACGACCAAAAAAGGGATGAAATACGACCGCCAATTCGAATCAAAATCACAACTGAAAAAATGGTTGCAACATCTTTTAACCCGCTATAGTTATTTGTGCCAGCCTTATTTAGAATTGAGCACCCAGAAAAATGAACCTTTTGATTTACGGATCCTGCTTCAAAAAAACGAAAAGAACCAATGGTTGGAACGGGGACGCGGAGTCCGTCTTGGGAAACCGGACCATATTACCTCCAACCTAACCACTGGCGGGGAGGCCCTCACACTTGAAGCCTTCACCAAAAAAAGCCCCGAGGCAATTCCCATAATCGTCGAACAAACGATTCAGCATATCCTTCGGACTCTCCCGGCGGAAACCGAAGCAGCTTTTCACAGGCTATTCGAACTTGGAGTGGACCTTGGCATCGATAAGAAAGGGCAAATTTGGATTTTGGATATCAACTCAAAGCCCGGTAGGAAAATCGTGCAAACACTTCAACCAGAGTCCATGAAAGAGATCTATCAAGCTCCATTCAGATATAGCAAATATCTAGCTGAACATCTTTTGAAAGCAGGTGAATAAATCGTGAGAAAGACCTATCCTGCAGAGATTTCCAATATTCCGGGTCAAGTCCTTTATTATCCTTCTGACCTTGGGAAATTGGATGATATCGAATTAATCTATTTCGGTCAGCATTCATGCCCTGCCACCGTAAAGCCGAACCCAGCGACCAACCAATCGATCGTGCTGTCAAATAAGCTTGCAGATTCATTGATGTTCAATGAACTTGATACCCCCCTTCATCTATTTATATACGGCAAGAGCCTTCACATCGGACCGCTCATCGGAATCTTTTCATCGGGCTTCACCGGCATTTCCAACAAGCCACTCGGCGAACGCTCGGTCTTTTTTTCCAAATTGCTCTCTCTAAGTCAGACCACGGGCTGTATCCCCTTTATTTTCGGTGAAAATGTCATCAATTGGGACCAAGAAACGATTAAAGGATATGTATACGAAAAAGAGAATTGGCAAATCAATGAATTCCCTTTCCCCAATGTCGTATATGATCGGCTACCGAACCGGTTGACGGAAAACCGGGACGGTCCAAAGGCAGTGAAACAAAAGTTCCAAAAGGAATATAAGATCCCCTGGTACAATCCCGGTTTCTTCAATAAATGGGATGTATATGAACGGTTGAATGCGGATGATCGGGCCCTGCCTTTCCTACCTGAAACTTATCCCTTTCAATCATTATCTGTCGTTGAGACGCTTCTCTCGCATTACCGTCAAGTCTATATTAAACCCATTCATGGTAGCCTTGGCTTAGGCATTCATCAAGTTCTTTACGATAAACATGAAGACGTCTATTATTGCCGATATAAAAACGAGGCACAGGAAAATAAACTACAAAAGTTCTCCACACTTGAAGCCATCCTTAAACATGTCTTTCACAATCGGCCACTTGAAAACCTGATTGTCCAGCAAGGCATCCCGTTAATCAAATCTTCTAACCGTCCAGTGGATTTCAGGGTCCATACGAACAAGGACAGCAACGGGGTATGGCAAGTAACGGCCATCGCCGCAAAAATTTCCGGGGCCGGTAGCGTGACGACCCATATTAAAAGCGGTGGAGTCATTAAAACGCTTGCGGAACTTTACGGAGATGACGAGGAAGCAAAAAAAGTCGAGGAAAAGTTATCAGAAGCTGCTTTGATATTAAGTGAGAGCATTGAGGAACATCTGGATGGCATCATTGGGGAAATCGGGTTCGACCTCGGTTTGGACAAAAAAGGGCAAGTATGGATGTTTGAAGCCAATTCGAAGCCCGGCCGTTCCATCTTCTCACACCCGAAGCTAAAGGAATTTGAACTTTTAACCAGGAAGCTAAGTCTCGATTATGCGATTTATCTCACCGAACAAACGATTACGCAATCAATCGGTATGCAGAAATGAATATTTTTTACGATGTTACTTCTGAAAAATGGAGCCATAACCAAGAAAATATCCATCTTTATGCCGGAGTGGCGAATGAGGAAATTGCTTTTAAGGAAGATCATCATCAACAGACACTCGTACCCATCACCCTGTTCCCGGGAAACCGGGTGCTTGTCGTCGGGATATTGACCTCCCTTGACCCAAAAAAGGAATCGGGTATTGGGGGAAACTTGACGCTTTTTCAAAACTTATCTCTCTATTTGTCGGATTATGGGATATTGGCCTATGTATTCACGAGTGAGTCCCTGCTTTCTGACCCCATGAAAGGCTTCCTGTTTTCTTCGGCAACAAGCTCGTGGAATGAAGTGACGGTTCCACTGCCCGATATCGTTTATAACCGCATTCCTAAAAGGGGGGGCGAAGCGTCACCAGGCTTTCAACAGCTCATCTCCTTTTTCAAAGGGCATCGTATTCATTTATTCAATCCCTGTTTTTTGGATAAATATTTGATGTACGAAGCATTGACGGAGGACGGATCTCTAGCCCGCCATCTTCCGTCGACAATTGACCTATCAGAACCAACGCAACTATCGGACTTTTTTCATTTTCACAAACATATTTACTTGAAACCATGCAAAGGTAGCCAAGGCAAGGGAATTTACACACTGCTCGAGAAACCGGATGGCACTCTTCAATTTTCAAGCCTGAAACATATTGAATCATATCCTGATTTCTCGGCATTTTGGGATACAAATAAAGCGTCACTCCTGAAAAGAGGGTACCTGGCCCAACGAGCGGTTATTCCCAAAAAACTGAATGGTCACCGATATGATTACCGGATCCTTGTCCATTATGAAAATGGGTTTTATAAAGTGACCGGCAAAGGTGTGAGGATGTCACAGACCCAGGAAATCACGACCCATACACCAAGGGGCGGGAAGCTCTTTCCTTATCAGCACCTGCAAACGAGGAAGTTGAATCGGAAGTTAGCGGATATAGCTCAAAGATGCGGAATCATCCTTTCAAGGAAGTTTGGATTTCTTGGGGAATTCTCCATCGACATCGGTGAAGATACTTCCGGAACTCTCTTCATTTATGAAGTGAATTCGAAGCCGATGCAATTTGACGAAGAAGAAATCGAAGCGAATCGCCTTTTGCATTTAAAAAACCTTTTCATTGAACTAACTTTTCCAAATCAAATAATAAAATAACCTCCATCCACCGTTTTCCATTATAATGAAATGAGAAACAGCTATATGGAGGTTATACATATGATTACACACTTTCAATGGAAGCCACTTCACAAGAATTTACCGGGATGGAAACTTACCTTTTACTTTAATAAGCTGGCGGTTCAAGCCCTCTATCATAAAGACGGATCCATCGAGTGGATCTCCAATCCGCCTGCAAAATCAGATGAAGAAAAGCTTAAGAGCATGATCCATGATTTAATGGTATACCACGTCTACGAATGACTTTCCATGCAGAATAAAAAGACCCTCTTTGGCAACAATATAAAAAAAGCCGAGGAGGGATTTCATTTGGATAAACAAAAGGTCACCTTTTTGAAGGATACCGAGTATGACGGCAAGGACTCCGTTTTCCTCGATGTCGATCGTTATATCAATGAAGGACTCGCAGGCGGTAATGTATATGAAGCTGCGGACACCCTGAACATCGAACATGCTCATGACTTTTATGATGAAACCAAACCAAATATAAATAAACCGTAAAATTTGGAGCTTCCCTTTTGGGTGGCTCTTTCTTACTCTTGAAGTCCGAACATTTCCAGATTAACTTGGTTATATGCTTTTTCAAGATTTTCTTCATATTCTTTCTTATTTATGCTCTCTGCTTGAACCTTAATTTCTTCAATCAACTTTGCACGGCAATCATATAAAGAAACCGTTTTTTCTGCCGAAAGATTACGCATGATTTGCGCTTTTAAATAGTCCGTAAAATGCTCAACTGTACCAAACACTCAAATGCCCCCCCTATAGATAGCTGTGTCCTGAAAAAAACCGATTGGCTAAACAGGATTTCCCTTAAATTGTCCTCATATGGACTTTTACAAAATAAAAAACAACTTCTCCATTAGAAGTTGTTAGAGTGCAAACGAAACATAACAAAGATGAACATGTCCTTTCCATTTAAAAAATGAAAGCATGTTCTTGCTAATTTTTCGCACTTAACACCCCCTATCCTCGTAGGTTTTTGATGTTGTGCTAAAAACAGGCAGGTCTCCTGGCTCATGATCATCGCTTTTCGAACCTTCCCATCTTTCATCACTAAAAGACAGTGGCCTTACTCGAATCGCTCTCATTTACAGTTGCGGGACAGCGCCGGATTTTAACCGTCTTCCCTTTTAAGCAGATAAACAAGACTCTATCTGCACCCGTTTCTAGGCGTATACTATTTTCCATTTAACTGTATCAAATTTTTACCCCGATTACAATGTGGCTCCTGTATTGCCCTTGTTACCGAATCCCTATCTATCGGGCTACCCCGAAGGCAACTCCTATCCCTTTAATATCGAGGTGATAATATGCTCCGAGTCCCATTCATGTCCAGATATCTCGATAAGCGGATATCGGTTCGGCAATACGCTTTGCTGAATTTCATGGACCTCCAAGCCCTGACCATGCAAAAGCAATATTTCTCCCTGCAGATTTTCCAAATAATCAAGCTTCTTTTTGAACATTTCCTTTCCATTCGGTACATACCCCGCGTGGCAGCAAAAAACCTCATGAAAATCATACTGAAGCAATCTTCTGATGGAATCGATGATCAACGGGACAGATTCTTCCCTTAATATGAGCTTCGTCTTCGGCGTAACATACAGGTCTCCCGAAAACAGCATGCCATTGCTATGATTCAGGTAGACCATATGGTCCCTTGCATGCCCTGGCGTAAAGATTGGCTCCCATGTTTGAGTGCGTGAATGGACTACGCTACCTAACGGCTCTGCCTTGAAAGCGTCTCTATTCCCCCAAAAGGCTCTGCGATAATCTGGATATTCAGCATCTTTCGCACATACATCAAGGGACATCGGATGAATATAGATTGGAACGTTCCTATGTCCCTGTATCCACGCTGCCCCTCCGGTGTGGTCCTCATGATAATGCGTCAACGCAACCAAATCGAAATCAGCGGATTCAAAGAATGGAAGCAATTCCTGCAACAGAATTTGGGCACCCGTATCGATTAGCAGGCCATCTGTTAAAAACATGTTCACACTCATCCCCGATTTGTTGCCCTCCGGTATTCCTTGGACGCAAACCACATCATTTATCGTTTTCATTTTCAGCATGACTTTCCACCCCTTTCAATAGTCCAATATCCTTTTTCTTTTATTTACCTTACAATAAATGTATTATCCCTTTATACTTTTTTCAAGCAATTATCATCTACTTCAGAAACATTTCCGAGAAGCACAACTATACAGGGCTTATGACGAAAAGGAGCATTCCAACTAAACACCTCTCCAATTTTACCGATATTTGTTATTTCCATAATTATTCTAAGATGGCAAAAACAATTGACATTACTGTATTTTATAAATAATATATATTATATTAAAAAAGTATAAATATACTAAAATAGTAATTTATTTATCAGTGACTGAAGTAAAAAGGGCCTGTAATCCAGGCAACTGCCACCAGGCAGGACAGATTTCTCCCTTCAGAATTGGTTGAATGATTAAGAAGAGTATTAAGTTTGCTGCCCTTTATTGAATGACGGAGGCAGTTTTTTATATTTAAGGACAATCATCATACAAATCAACATTAATAGACTTTCACACCCTGTTCACAAACAATAGAATTCTTCAACTCAACTTGGACTTACCACACACATTCAGGAGGAATTTCTAATGAAAAAAATCACTTGTTTATTATCCATATGTGCCTTATCCCTTGGACTGTCTGCTTGTGGAAATGAGGAACCTGGAATAAAAAAACCGGAAAGCAAAAAAGAAGTGAAAATCGGGGCAACGACTGGTCCTAATGCGGACATGGCTATAGAAGCCATTCAACCGGGTCTTGAAGACCTTGGCTACAAAGTGGACATTGTTGAATACAGTGATTGTATCCAGCCAAATAAAGCACTTGCCAATGGCACGATCGATGCCAATCTCTTTCAGCACAAAGTATATATGGACAACTTCGCTCAAGCACATGCTTTAGAACTTTCTGATCTCATTATCGTACCGTCAGCACCCATGGGCATTTACTCGAAAGAATTCAAGTCCTTAGCAACCATTACAGATGAGGCGACCATTGCCATTCCCGATGACCCGGCAAACCTTGCCCGTGCTCTTAATCTCTTATTAGATGAGGAGCTGATTGAAGTGGATCCAGAGGCTGACCCGTTAACAATTTCAGAAAAGGATATTACAAAGAATCCGAAGAACATTGTATTCAAACCTCTGGAATTGACACATTTACCTCGTGCGACAGACAGCGTCGACCTATCGGTGATTCCTGGTAACTTTGCGATTGCGGCTAAAATGGGCCTTCAAAATGCTCTTGTTTTAGAAGACTTGCCAGATACATACCAAAATGTCGTTGCTGTAAATACAGAGGATATAGACGCTCAATTTGCAAAAGATATCCAATCAGTGGTTAAAGGCGCCGAATTCGAAAAAGTGATTGAAAGCAAGTTTCCAAGTTTCGAAAAGCCTGAGTGGATGAGATAAGACAGATAGGATAAGGCCTGCTCCAATTTTTGGTGCAGGCCTTATCCTTTTTTAAATTCCTTGTAATGATATCAATGAACACAACCATCGTTTTCTTTCCCGCTTTATTCTTTTTGGATATAATGGAATGGAAAGAAGGTGAAAATGGTGTTAAATAAGCTTAAACATAGATTTCCGAACTCCCTTTCCAATAAAAAAGATGCACAAGACATCACGGAATATTTCTGGTTTGAAGACCAATTCGGGGACACACTGGGCATCCCCCGCTCAGAAATTTCGGCCGATGAAATTCGTTTGCTTTCGTTACTCTTTGATTCTCCAACACTCCAAAGACCAGACACCTCGAAAACTTACACCACCTGGAATGATTTTTTATTAGGAAGCATTGCCTGCCAGCCTTTAACTAACTGGACGAACGTTCGGTTCACCTACTTCAACCTGACCCACGCCGATTTTTCACATGAACATTTCGAGGAAGCGATACTCTCGTTCTTCCCACCCGATTCAGTTTTGATTTGGGAAAATGAATCGGCGGGCATTTTAATTGAATCAGACATAGATGAATGTATACCGGTCCAAGAACTTCTCGCCATTTCTACCACGCTCGAGAGTGATTTTTACGTAAAGATCAGAATTTATGCGGGACGTTTTCACCCTGTTGATGTCGACCTTCATCAACATCTGAACCAGGAGAGGAAATGTTTTAGGCTTGCTAAAATGTACCTGTCCGACGTGGGGGTGACGGATTTGTCCGATATCATCCCCTTCGCTCTAATGAATGATTGTAACGAGACCGATAAAAACTGGTACATCAATGAATTGCTTGGCAAGACACGGCAGGATCCGGAACTGATCAAGACCGTTATGACGTATATCGAATGTAATTCCAATGCTTCATCTGCAGCAAAGCAGCTTTATATCCACCGCAACAGCCTGCAATACCGGATTGATAAATTCGCGGATAAAACAGGACTGGATGTTCGAAATTTCCGGCATGCATTGGCAGCTTACCTGTTGCTTCTCGGGATTTCACCAAAAGGATAATTATCCCTTTTTGTGCAGAGTGCCCATATTTTTTTCTTTTTCGATAGAGTAGACTAAAATTAATCACTACGAGTTTAGGAGTTTAAGAGGAGGAGTATTTTCATGGCAGAGCTAGTATTGGATCATATTTTCAAGATTTACGATAATAAGGTAACCGCTGTAAAAGATTTCAACCTTAGCGTGGCCGATAAAGAATTCATCGTGTTCGTCGGCCCATCTGGCTGTGGAAAATCGACCACTTTACGGATGATTGCCGGCCTAGAAGATATATCCCAAGGTGATCTCTATATAGATGGTAAGCGGGTCAATGACGTGCCTCCGAAAGATCGGGACATTGCGATGGTTTTCCAGAACTACGCTTTATACCCGCATATGACCGTCTATGACAATATGGCCTTTGGGCTGAAACTCCGGAAAACGCCGAAAAAGGAAATCAAGCAACGCGTCCATGATGCTGCGAAGATCCTTGGACTTGAAGACTTCTTACAACGGAAGCCAAAAGCCCTTTCTGGTGGACAGCGCCAGCGTGTAGCGCTTGGCCGAGCCATAGTCCGGGATGCCAAAGTCTTCTTGATGGATGAGCCTCTATCCAACCTTGACGCAAAACTTCGGGTACAAATGCGTGCTGAAATCGCTAAGCTGCATAAGCGAATCAACACGACGACCATTTATGTCACCCATGATCAAACAGAAGCGATGACCATGGCCACACGTCTTGTTGTCATGAAGGATGGCATCATTCAACAGGTGGGCGCACCAAAAGATGTGTATGAAAAACCTGTGAATGTTTTCGTGGGCGGATTTATCGGCTCACCCGCCATGAACTTCTTTTCCGGTACACTCCAGGATGGCTTCATTAAAATTGGTGAGCAAACACTTGAGGTCCCACAATTAAAAATGAATACGCTCCGGAATCAAGGTTATATCGGAAAAGATATCATCCTTGGCATCCGACCTGAGGATTTTCACAATGAAGAAGCATTCATTTCAGCCTCACCCACCACTACATTCGCGGCACAGGTCGATGTAGCCGAACTCATGGGTGCGGAAATCATGCTCTATTCGACATTTGCGGGACAGGACTTCGTTGCCCGGGTGGATGCCAAACATATCATACAGGCTGGTGACACCATTGATCTAGCACTCGATATGAATAAAGCCCATTTCTTCGATAAAGAGTCCGAGCAGCGCATTTTCGATGAAGAATCGGAAATGGAAGGCAATCAACAAACGAGGATGGCTTAAGTAACTACGTTTTGATTTGCATAATAATGGAGGGAAGCCTTATCATTCAAGGCTTCCCTCAACTTATTTCACAAATCGTACCAATATCTATTCAGGCATTACATCGAATCAACATTCAATGTATCCATATGCCTCGTTTACTGTGCCAAATGAAATAGATTGTGACACAATTTTATCAATTAGTGGGTAGTGTATTGGTAACAAGAAAACAGAATGAATAATTTAGGAAAGTAATAATGTTATTTACACTTGGCCACGGGGGGAACTTATGAAAACTCATTATTATTTAGGTTGGTTTGATAATTTTTTTCCAGATAATCTGGGTAGGGTGTTACAGGAAGATATAACCGATAGAAAATCGCTTGCTATGATTAGCTCGAATCCATTATCTTATGAGGATGATGGTGCTACTGAACGCTCGTGGTTTGACCAGGCCGGCATTACGTGTGATGAATATCATTTAATTAATTATTGCGTACAGAAGGAAGATGCCCAAACCTTAATTCAAAATGCTTCAGTTATTTTCTTATTGGGTGGAAATACCCTTAAACAAAATGGGTTTTTAATGGAATATGAATTGTCGGATTCGATTAAAAAAAGCAGAGCCGTTGTGATGGGAGCAAGCGCTGGTGCAATCAGTATGTCCGCTAAATGGTTATGTTCGAAAAACCTCGGCTATAAAGTTGAAATAAGCTCTGTTTACGATGGAATCGGCCTTGACGATTTTTCCGTCCTGTCTCATTTTGATCTTGAAAATAACATTGAATTGGTTCAAGATGAACTGTCTCCCTTGTCGGAAGAAATTAATATTTATGCGTCTAACAAAGATTGCGCAATACGTGTAAAGGGAGACATAATCGACATTTTAGGCAATGTATATTTAATTTCCCACTCAAAGATTCAGAAATTGGATGAGACAATCTAGTAATATGTAAAACCAATCCAATTTGTGAAATATTGTACTTAAACTAATTGGGTCGTTAGTTCAACAACAAATTTTGTTAATAGGATTTATAGGTGGAATTTTTCATTTTTTTTAGATCGTGGAGGATTTGATTTTACGGTCGACAATCAAACAAATGTAGAAATATCAGGATTGTATTTGACTTATGACAATATAAACTATGATATTGAAATACCATCAACCTCATCAGGCAAAGAATATGGGTTTAATGCAAATTCTACCGAGGAATTTGGAAGAGTTCAACAAAACTACATAAAGACAAAAAGGCCGCCAAATTGCGGCCTTTTGAACGTATGATTGTTACAACAATCATGCTCTAACATACTGACATTTAGCAAAAAAAAGTTAAAGATACTAACATCCGTATGATTTTTGTTCCGTTTATCACCTCTAGTTCATAAGTTTATGAGATAGCCCTTAGGGTAATTAGTAAGCAACAAAGAACTTTTTAGGGGTGATGGCTCGCAACAACAACGATAATAGAAAGAGTCAGGGAAAAGCAGGTGAAAAAGTGGCTTCCGATAATCACGACAAAGAGTTTTATCAAGAAATCAGTGAAAAGGGCGAGAACCCCCGTAATAATAACAACTAACTATTCATTAAGAACGAATAGTTACCTTTTTATCCAGTTATTTGTTTTTTATTGTGATGTTTGAAATATCTTAGCCAGAGGATGGTATTTTGGAGGATGTATTATGGCATTAGGACTTTTATTTTTTCTTTTTATTGCTATTTTAATATTTGACTTTTTAACAATAATTCTTCTGTTTTTAAAAAAAGGGAAATGGTCTAAAAACAACTTTGTGTTTATTGCCATACAATTGTATGGGCTAATATTGGTATATATTTATTTGACTAGCTTACCAACTAACTATAGTGGATCACGAATTTTCGGGGGGGTTATTGGAGTAATAGTTATCCTATCTATTTTTTTCAAAAAGCAATATTTTCTTTTAGCTAGAATTTTACTTGTTTTATCACTAGTTATATTAACTTTTATCCTATTTCTCTAAAAAAGAGCTGAATATTTTTTAGAAAAAATGACTTATATAGACCATTTCGCTTTGTCGAAATGGTCTATTTCAATAACTTGTAATGGATTCATTTTCTCCTGGCTCAGAAAATCTTTGATAGAAATCCCTTTTTGCAATGGATAAATGCCTTTATGAGGATATCATCACTCATCCCAACTCCAAAAACTTACCTCATCCACTTCTATCGATTCACTCCATGTTTCTTTTTTCAGCTTCAACACTTCTTTCGTAGGTCCCGTTAGGACGACACCATAATGCATGAAACCATTTTTCTCAAGATAATCGATTCGTTTTGAGAGGTTTAAGTCTCCAAAGTAAAACTTGTTTGCTTTCCGTTCATGTTTTCTCAGGAAATCTAGAGTTTTCAAAAATTGCTTATGGATAATCTCTTGATCGCCTGCATCATAGTCAGGAGACGAATGACTTTCTGATACCGTTCGAGTACCAAATAGTCCTTTTTCGACTTCTTTGGAATCTAGAACCATATCATCATCGTGCCAAATTGGATAGCTTGGGAATCCAATCGGCTCAAAGATAATGCCCTCATGATTTTCATCCTTTGCTTCCATACCAGTATCAACTGCCAACCAAACTAGCTCCATATCTTTTCCTTCGAATCTCTTCAAAACATCACCCGTTTCAAGTAATTCTGAAAAAGACAAATAGGCGGATACCACTGTTCCTTCAGGAAGCTTCTCTAACTTATCCCAATCCGACATCCCCCTCTCTCCGACTCCGGGATAAATAAATGCCGGAGTCGGCTGCGAGACTTTCCCGAAGTCTTCACGTTCTGGAGCATTCATCATGGAGAATAGAAAATCCGTCTTGATTTCCCCGACTTTTATCGTTTCATTCCCGACTGATTTGTTTACATCCCTTGTTGCTTCCATACCGAAATAAGCATTTGTATTAGTACTCGTTCCACCAATTTCCCCATAAGGATCCGTTACAGTCATCGTTTTGTCGATTACATTTCTGAACACTTCTACACGGTCAGGCTTTCCCCAGGAATAGTAAACACCCGTCAGAATGGTAGTAACAATAGAAAAAACAAGAAGTAAGCCTAGTATAGTACATACGGTTTGCACTCTGGCTTTCCATTTATTGTGCTGCAATGCTTTTTTTTGTTTTTTAGCATTTATATCGATGCCCTTCTTTTCTTCCGTTTTACTTTCTTTAAGAAATTGTTGGTACTCTTCCATTTTTTCTAATTCTTTTTCGACTTCTACCAATTCGGGACCTGATAGTTTCCCCTTATTATACGCTTCCAACTTCCTTTTAAAATCTTCACTCACTTTTTCCACCCTCCTGCGTCTTTACTTGAGCTGTTTCCTTATAGGATAATCCTTGAAAAAAATAAAATATTTACAATTGGAGAACAAAATAATTATACGCTTACAAGTAATACAAATATAGGATCTTTGGGAGGTATTTATTAGTTATACAGTCACTATAACGCCACTTTACCCGGGATCGTTAAATAGCTACTCGTTTGTTTTTGTTTATTGCTTTGGATGTTTGCACAAAATAAAGTAAGCACACATCCAACGTGTTGTTAAAGATGTCAATAAAGGAAAGGTGTTTAAATAATGTGAGAAAGTCCGATATCCTGATGATTTTATCATTTGTAGTAGCGGTTGGAATGATTGTGAAAGCTTTTATACTGGATGAAGAAGTTAAAGTGTTTTTACTCGTTTTCTTTGCAGTCGGTTTAGGTTTAGCCTTGCTTCGTTTGTTCGTTAATGGTGCGATTAAAAAGATGAAAGGAAAGGATTGGAAGGTAAAAGTATTGTTTTTTGCTGTTTTGCTAGGCTTCGGGTTACCCTTTCAATCTTGGTTCAGAAAGGAAGTTTTATTTAGCATGGATCGAGCATACTTAGTAAGCAGCATTATCATTATGATATTAGGTGTCCTATTCATGACCACGTTCTTCGGCTATATGATGAGGAAAATGAACGCAAAGAAATTAACGGTATAAAGGGGCTCTATTCGCCGCATAATGATATCGGTCTTTATTCATTGGTCCGGTTCCTCATCAGTTCATTCAATTTTTCAGAACCAATCAACATCGCAATTACATAAGCCAAAGCAAAGTAAGGAAATATGCCAATAGATGTGTACGAGGCAATTAGTCCTAGCATGGGAGGTAAAAAGGTAGTGCCTGTGTACGCTACAGCCATTTGGTAGCCGATGATGGATTGTGAATGTGTTTTACCAAATCTGACAGGGGTTTCGTGAATCATGCATGGATAAATAGGGGCTAAGCCCAGTCCTACTATCGTAAAGCCGGCAAGTGACATCGGAACCGGCAAGGGAAGGATGAGGAGCATCGCCCCAATAAGTGCCGTGATCTGTCCAATACGAATCAGCAGCTGATGGTTGCTGACCTTCAAGAGGATGAACCCGGTAACAAGTCGCCCTAGCATAATCCCTGTATAGAAAAAAGATACTCCTTGGGCAGCCATGACTGCAGACATTCCTTTGCTATTCACAAGGTAGCTGCTACCCCAAAGCCCTAGTGTGGATTCGACGCCGCAATAGAAAAAGAACGTGAACAACACATACTTGACCCCTCTTATTTTAAGCGGCTTCACTCCGTAAGCCCGTTCAGGTTCATCCGGGTTCAATGTATGCCAATCTTCGGTTTTCGATTTTTGGGAAACGATAGCCCATAACGGAAGAGCCAATACTAATAAAAATGCCAAGCTGAATTGAATGTAAGCAATGGACACATAACCAGCTCTCCACGAGCCTTGATTTACCATATAATAAGACATCATGATGGGACCTATGCTTGCCCCGACTCCCCAAAAACAATGTAGCCAGTGCATATGGTGGGCCTTGTAATGCAACGCTACATAGTTATTCAAGGAGGCATCGATTGCTCCTGCTCCCAGACCCAACGGTATCGCACAGATAACAAGCCAGGCTAGGGAGGTTGAATAGCCAATGCCTAATAAGGCCAACGCCGTCAAGGTAACACTGATCCACGTGACCTTCCCCGGCCCCAGTTTATCATTTAGCCAACCGCTGGCTAAACTTGAGAGTATGGTTCCCGCAGCAATGATCATATAAAGTAACCCAGCAGTCTCCAAAGGCTGAGCAAAATCGGTCTGCATGACCGGCCAGGCCGCACCCAACAAGGAATCTGGAAGCCCCAGGCTTATGAAAGCCAAGTAAATCATAATCAATAAAAGCATGGCCAAGAGTGCCACCTCCGTTCTCTATGTATGATGACTTGTAAACACTGTATGGTTGGACTACCTTTCACTTCTCTCTACTACATATATTCAAATGTACGGAAAAATAAAAAGGCTCATTCATAAAAAGGAGTTTTACGAATGAGTCTCTTTTAAGGTTTATTCTATTGTCTCAACCTTATTCCTGAACAAGGATTACTTCATCATGACCACATTTTGGACATTTCATGATATGCGGGCATTGTCCCTTTTGAAGGGATTCGGGAAAGCCGTCATTTTTTTTCAATGTATCGATATCCATATAAGCACTGTAATCGTCGGCATAATCCATGAATTTCCCTTGATCTTCAAGGTCACTGCTGCATTTCGGGCATTCCAAATGCATTTTTCTAAGACCATTGCATAGCGGGCATAAAGACATGGCATTTCCTCCTGTTCTATATCTATTCTAAGTATTGGTATATTCTTTCATTTTAACACATTAAAACGCCCTTCCACATGCAAGGAAGGGCGAAAAATCTCTTATTTATTGACCATGTTAGCAGGATCCACCCATGCTTTGAATTCATCTTCCGTCAAGAATTCAAGTTTCAACGCCGCTTCTTTTAAAGTGGAGTTGTCGTTGAATGCAGTTTTTGCGATTTTAGCCGCTTTTTCATAGCCGATATGCGGGTTCAATGCTGTTACGAGCATAAGAGAACGCTCCACATTTTCTTTGATTTGAACTTCATTCGCCGTAATTCCCACTGCACAGTGATCGTTGAAGGAATGAATACCATCCGTCAATAATTTCACCGTTTGCAGGAAGTTGTAAATGATGACCGGTTTGAAAACGTTCAACTCGAAGTTTCCTTGGCTTGCTGCAAAACCGATTGTTGCATCGTTGCCGACAACTTGTGTAGCGATCATTGTTATGGCTTCACATTGTGTCGGGTTCACTTTCCCTGGCATGATGGAGCTACCTGGCTCGTTTTCAGGGATGGCGATCTCACCGATTCCGCTTCTTGGGCCACTCGCTAGCCATCTAACATCATTGGCAATCTTCATTAAATCAGCAGCCAACGCTTTAAGAGCACCATGTGCATAAACAATTTCGTTATGGCTTGTTAAAGCATGGAATTTATTATCCGATGTGACAAATGAATGCCCTGTATCGGCTGCAATTTGTTTAGCCGAAAGTGCCGGGAATTCTTTTTTCGTATTGATTCCAGTCCCTACAGCCGTACCACCCAATGCCAAGTTCAATAATTTTTGGCTGCTCTCTTCGATCATCTCCAAATCTTTATCAAGCATAGCTCTCCAACCGGAAATTTCTTGACCTAGAGTTAGTGGTGTCGCATCTTGAAGATGGGTACGGCCAATTTTCACAACATCCCAGAATTCTTTTTCCTTGGCTGCGAATGTATCACGTAGCACTTTAATCGCCGGTACTAATTTTTCAGCCACTTCCATGTAAGCTGCGATATGCATGGCTGTTGGGAATGTATCATTAGAGCTTTGTGCTTTGTTCACATCATCATTCGGGTGAAGCATTTCAGTTTCACCGTTTTCTTTCAACCATTCGTTCCCTTTGTTAGCGACCACTTCATTCACGTTCATATTACTTTGCGTACCGCTCCCGGTTTGCCAGACCACTAGTGGGAAATGTTCATCAAGCGTACCTTCAAGAATTTCACCACAAATCTTCACGATGGCATCCTTTTTCACTTCGGAAAGATCGCCCAATTCAAAGTTTACTTTAGCTGCCGCTTGTTTTACGTAAGCAAACGCATGAACTAATTCAATCGGCATTTTTTCATAACCAATCTTGAAGTTGTTACGGCTTCTTTCTGTTTGTGCACCCCAATACTTATCGGCAGGAACTTTCACTTCACCCATCGTATCTCGTTCGATTCTGTATTCCATGTCTTCTCCCCCTATGTTCGCACTATCCATTAAGAAACGGTTATGTATATGCAATGAATAATGACTTTTTATATGAATCCCCTCTATATTGTACAAATTTTATTATTTTAAAGCAAAAAAAACAGAACAAATCCGACCTTTTTCTTCAGAAAAATCACTTTAATCAGAATCCCTCCCTCTAATTCTAGATAAAAATCATTCATCTTCTATTTCCTGCAACGATAATGAATGCCCTTGACATAATTTTATATATATAGTAAATTCAAAAGAAATTGAATAATCTAAACTCTTATCGAGAGAGGTAGAGGGAATGGCCCTATGACACCTCAGCAACCTTCATTTGTTTCCAGCCAATGAAAAGGTGCTAATTCCACAAGTTTGTGTAACTTGGAAGATAAGAAGAATGACTCTATCCTACTTATTCAAGTCTTCTTCTTAAAGAAGACTTTTTTTATTTTATTTAAATAAAAGGAGACGTGAAAATTATGTACAAAACAGAAACCTATCTTGCTCAGCTTGGGAACCGCAGTGAAACGGCTACGGGAACGGTCAATCCACCCGTTTACTTCTCGACGGCTTTCCGCCATGAGGGAATTGGTCAATCAACAGGTTTTGATTACACGCGAACAGGAAACCCGACACGTCAGCTTTTGGAGCAATCGATCGCCAAACTTGAACATGGCGATCAAGGATATGCATGTAGCTCGGGAATGGCTGCCATTGCGACCATCCTTTCCTTATTTAAATCAGGGGATGCGTGGATCAGTAGCGAAGATTTATACGGCGGTACATATCGTTTATTAGAGCATGGCTTTAAAAAATGGGGGCTACAATGCGAATATGTCAATACATGTTGCATAGAGGATATCGAAAAAGCGATCACCTCTCAAACAAAGGCCATCTTCATTGAAACTCCCACAAATCCTCTTATGCAACAAACAGACATCGCCGCTGTTTCCGCTCTTGCCAAACAATACAATTTACTTTTGATTGTTGACAACACTTTCTACACACCGATTATCCAACAGCCCCTCTTGCTTGGTGCCGACATCGTGATTCACAGCGCAACAAAATATCTTGGCGGCCATAATGATGTGTTGGCCGGTTTGATTGTGGCAAAAGGTGCTGAATTATGTGAGTCCCTTGCCTTCCACCATAATGGAATGGGCGCAGTATTGAGTCCGTTTGATTCCTGGCTGTTGATGCGCGGGATGAAAACCTTGGCACTAAGAATGGAGCGTCACGAAAAGAATGCCAAGATCATGGTCGATTATTTAATGGAACATGAATGTGTAACGGATGTTCTCTATCCAGGTCGTGGCGGCATGATTTCATTCCGGGTCAATGATGAGGCAGTGGTCAACCCATTTCTACAGTCCCTTTCATTGATTTCATTTGCCGAGAGCCTTGGAGGCGTCGAAAGCTTCATCACGTATCCGGCGACACAGACACATGCCGATATGCCTCTTGAAGTCAGAACGGCAAATGGAGTCTGCAATCGACTCCTTCGATTCTCTGTCGGCATCGAGGACAGCGGAGATTTAATCGAAGACCTGCAGCAGGCATTTTCTCAAGTAAAAAAGGAGGCAATACGATGACAAATCAAGAATTCAGTTTTGAAACCAAATTACTACACAACCAACATAAATTCGATCCAACGACAGGCGGGGTGAGTGTTCCGATCCAACATGCTTCCACGTTTCATCAAACGGACATTGATCAATTCGGCAAATACGATTACAGCCGGAGCGGGAACCCGACGCGAGAAGCACTGGAAGACATCATTGCGGAACTGGAAGAAGGCACGCGCGGATTTGCTTTTTCATCCGGGATGGCTGCCATTTCAACGGCTTTCCTCCTGCTCTCTGCCGGTGACCATATCGTCATCTCTGAAGATGTATACGGGGGCACATTCCGAATGGTAACAACCGTGCTGACCCGTTTCAACATCGAGCATACCTTCGTGGATATGACGGATCTTGAGAGTGTAAAAGCAGCCATCCAGCCAAATACGCGAGCACTCTATATCGAAACGCCTTCCAATCCTTTACTTAAGGTGACCGACATTAAAGCCGTATGTGATATCGCCAAAAGCATAGGTGCTTGGAGCTTTGTTGACAATACGTTCTTGACGCCCGCCCTGCAAAAACCGCTAAACCTCGGTGCAGATGTGGTCCTGCACAGTGCGACGAAATTTTTGTCTGGACATAGTGATGTCGTAGCAGGTCTTGCCGTCGTAAAGGATCCGGAACTCGCCGATAGACTTGGGTCCCTCCAAAACTCTTTCGGAGCGGTGCTTGGCGTCCAGGATGCCTGGCTTGTGATGAGAGGCCTGAAAACCTTATCAGTTCGGATGGAACACTCCCAAAAAGGGGCCGAGAAGATTGCGGAATACTTAAAACAGCATCAGTTAGTGTCAAAGGTCTATTATCCAGGTCTTGCCGACCATCCACAACACAGCATCCAGGAAAATCAAGCAACTGGTGCGGGGGCTGTTTTATCATTCGAATTGGAAAGCGAAGAAACCTTCCGCTCGTTCGTGAACCATGTCGAGCTTCCCGTTTTTGCCGTAAGCCTTGGGGCAGTCGAATCGATTTTATCTTACCCGGCCAAAATGTCCCATGCGGCCATGCCTGTTGCTGAAAGGGAAAAACGTGGCATTACGAACAGCTTGTTGCGCCTGTCCGTCGGTCTGGAAAATCCGGATGATTTGATCAAGGACTTTGATTTAGCCCTAAAGAAAAGTGCAGAAAGACAGACTGTTACTACAAAATAGGAGAACGGGTCTAGGAAATTTTCATCATGGTTACATATGAGGATAGGAGAAAAAGGGATGCATATTCGTCAAACAAATGATTTTGAATTAGTTGCCAAATTGAATAAAACCGTTCACGATTTACATGCAAATTTATACCCTGAGTATTTTAAAGCATACAATGATGAGGAAATAAAAGCTTGCTTTCGAAAAATCATCGTTAAAGAAACCTTAAGTGTTGCGAGTGGTTGATTTCCGCTTCAGTTGCTCGCTTTCCGCGGGGTGGGCGGTGAGCCTCCTCGGCGTAAACGCCTGTGGGGTCTCACCTGTCCCACTGATCCCGCAGGAGTCTCGCACTTCCGCTCCAGTCAACCATATGAAGTTTTTCAATATTCCTTGTGAAAAATAACAGTCTATTAGAACAAAGCCTTTTATATAAGGACTTAGTGACTTCGTTATCGACCCAATAATCCAATTCAATCTTGTTCATGCCCTTGCTTTCGCAATTTCCCCTCTAACAATAGGAACATATCCCATATACATGAAAAGAGGCAGAAACGTTCTTCATGCAACGTTTCTGCCTCTCACTATTTAAAATTTAAAATGGCTATCCAGCCATCCCCTTATGAGTTCCTGCCTGGAGTTCATACATTTGATAGTATTTCCCTTTTTGTTCCATTAGTTCTTCATGTGTCCCCTGCTCCACAATCCGTCCTTTATCCAATACGAGGATCTGGTCGGCGTTCTTGATCGTCGACAGTCGGTGCGCGATGATGAATGTCGTCCTTCCTTTTTTCAACACCTCCATGCCTTTTTGGATAATGGATTCCGTTTCTGTATCGATGCTTGCCGTTGCTTCGTCCAGTATCAAAATCGCCGGATCGAATGCCAGGGCGCGAGCGAAGGAAATGAGCTGCCGCTGTCCTGAAGACAATGTCCCCCCTTTTTCAATCACAGGTTCATCAAGCCCTAATGGCAAATGCTGCAATACTTTATCCCCGCCAACATCCTTTAATGCTTTTTCTATAGTAGCCCTGGTGATTCTTTCTTGGCCGAGGCTGATATTCGTTGCAATCGTGCCTGTGAATAAATAAGGGTCCTGAAGGACAATCCCCATGTGTTCCCTTAAGGTTTGATGGGGGATATCCAATATATCCATGCCATCAATCTTGATGGATCCCTCATTGGTATCATAGAAACGGAACAGCAGATTCATGATGGAGCTTTTCCCTGAACCAGTATGACCCACCAATGCGACCGTTTCTCCCGGACTAGCGGAAAATGATATATCCTTTAAAACATATTCATTATCCTTATAGCCAAACGAAACATTTTCGAATACTACATTTCCTTTATATCTAGAGATGTTTCGATCACTGACTTGAACCCCAGGTTCTTCCAACAAGCTAAAAGCCCTTTCCCCCGCAACTAGGGCCTGTTCCAGGTTGGCGAACTGATTGACAATTCCATGTAGTGGATGGAGCAGGCGACTGATTAAATCGACGATCGCATACATCATCCCAAGCGAAACGGCAGAAGTTGCCGTGAGCGACATGCCACCAAAATACCAAACGAATAGGATGAGTGCGACACCCTTGATGACACCGACCAAGTTTCCGCCCGTCAAGGAGTTTAAATGTAGCATCTTGTTTTGATAAGAAAAATGATCTCGATTCAATGCTTCAAATGACTGCTTCGTCTCCTTTTCACGACTGAACGCTTGAATGATATTCATCCCAGAAATCGATTCATTAATCATTCCGTTAATATCACTGATACGCTCCCGAATGATATGGTTATATTTCGAGGCGAATTTCCGATACACCTTCGTCCAGACTATGATGATGGGAATGAGCACTAGGCCCATGAGACCAGCACGTGCATCCAAAATATACAAAGCGATGAGAACGCCGATGATATTGATTGTGCTCGAAAAGAAGTTGGCTAGAACGGTTACATATAGTTCTCGAATGGCCTCAGTATCATTCGTGACTCTTGCGACTACCTTACCCGCAGGCATATTATCAAAAAAGCGGATGGGTAAACGGGAAATATGAGTGAAAATATCATTCCTCATCCGCTGGATAATCCGATTGGCCGCTTTTTGTAAGTAAAAGCTCTGTCCGTATTGAAAAATGGAAGAAATAAGGACTAAACCGAAATAAAAGGCGACGAGTCCCAATATCCGAGGAATCTCCGGTTGATAAAACCTCATTAATTCCTGACTCGATAAGAGTTCAACCGCAGACCTTTGTTCTTTTCCATTTTTTTTAATTATTAATGTATTTCCTTCTAAGCTGCGGCGACCATCCATGGGGACAGCTTTATCGACGAATACGAATTGGCTGCCCACTTGCAGTACCCGGACTTCCCGTCCTTTCTCCTCCCCTTTTGAAAAATAGGTATCTCTTTTGTACCAGCGAGTTTCGTACTCAACGGCATCTTGCCCCTTTTTAGTTTCATGCCAAGCTGATTCAATACCGATTATATGGGAATCGATGATTTTTTTAGCGACGAATGGACCCGTTAAATCTGCGGCTACGGAAAGGGCCAGCATAATCAGGGCCCCGATGATTAATTTTTTATATAGAGAGGCATATTGATAGAGTTTATTTACGACCTTCATGCCCCCACCTCCGTTCCTTCGTCAATCTGCTGCCGCTCATATTGCTCCTTATACCAACCACCTTGCTGCAACAAACTGACATGTGTTCCCTCTTCTATAATCGAACCACTGTCGAGCACGATGATATGATCCGCATGTTGGACGGCCGATAAACGGTGGGTCGTGATGATCGTCGTTTTCCCCGCTCGTTCATTTTGGATGTTGTTGATGATCGTCGTTTCGGTTTTCGCGTCCACGGCTGAGAGAGAATCATCTAAAATCAGGATTTCCGGGTTTTTAATGAGGGCTCTAGCGATTGAAATTCGTTGCTTTTGACCCCCAGAAAGAGCGACCCCCTTTTCGCCGACCAGCGTTTCAAGCTGATGGGGTAGTGTCGTAACATCCTTCTCAAAATCCGCAAGCCGGATCGCTTCCACGAGTTCTTCTTCCGTAGCATCCAGTTTTCCAAAGAGGATATTATCCTTCACAGACTGTGAAAATAAAAAGTGGTCTTGTGGGACATATCCGATTTTACCGCGGATATCCGCTAGTTCAAGCTGTTCTATCGGTATCCCCGCAAACAAGACTTCCCCGCTTCCTAGAGGGTATTCCCGCAGCAGCTGCTTCACGAACGTCGTTTTTCCACTCCCTGTCTTACCGACGATCCCTAAAGTGCGACCTTGTTCCAATTGCACGGATATATCGGAGAGATTCACCACTTTTGAAGAAGGATACGTAAAGCTGACTTGGTTGAACTGAATATCCTCCGGATTGAGTATTGCCTCTGGTTTCAATGGGTCTGTCACATCGGCTTCATATGAAAGGGTATCTTGAACACGATCCAATGAGGCATTCCCCCTTTGCATGACATTGATTAATTCACCGACGGCGATCATCGGCCAAATCAGCATGCCTAGATATACATTGAATGACACAAGGCCTCCAAGCGTGATGGCTTGTTGAAATACAAGGTATGCCCCGTAACCCAGGCCGATTAAATAACTAATGCCGATAATGACGGTGATCGTCGGATCGAAAAGGGCATCGATTTTGGCCACTTCAAGATTTTTACGGTAGACATTCTCCGTCATCTCATCGAATCGCTTCTCATCTTCCCTTTCCTGAACGTAAGCCCGTATGACGCGCACGCCGGAAATGGACTCCAAGACTTTATCATTCAGGTCACCAAAAGCTGATTGCGCTTCCGTAAATCGCTTATAAATTTTCTTCACATATATTTGCATCATGAGGGCCATGATCGGCAGTGGCAGTATAGCCGCGATGGTCAGTTGCCAACTGACTGTCATACCCATCATAATGACGACCATGAACGTGAAAACGACCGAGTCGACCAGTGTCAATATCCCGAAACCAGCCGTTTGCGAGATGGCTTTTAAATCATTGGTTGCCCTTGCCATCAAATCCCCGGTGCGGTTTTTCTCGTAAAAAGTGGGTGCCATTTTCAGTATATGCCCCATGAACCCGGACCTGATTTTTCGTTCGACCAAATTTCCACCGCCAAACAAAAGGTAACTCCATAAGTATCCAAATAAATAGCTTGCACACATAAGAACAAGCAAATAGATAACATATTGCAGTAAAGCTTCTTGGGTCATGCTGCCATTGTTCATATCATCGATGGCATTCCCTACAATCCTTGGCGGAATGACTTCCATTGCATTCACTAAACATAAAAAAATAATTGCCCAGGTATAGCGCTGCCACTGCTCCTTGAAGAACCAGCCCAGCTTCTTGAATATCGCAAACATGCATTCATCCTCCTTACGTAGTCACCTAAGAGTCACTAGCCACTATTGGGATCTCCCGGTTGAAGTAAACATAGCCCTGTCATTTGTCTCATCTGACATTCCTCCTATCAACATTTTTATATGGAAAGGATGCTTGGCACACCCTGGTCCCCTAAACAAAAAAAGCTCCGCATGATTAAGCGGAAGCTTTTTAATATACGTCAGAAAACGCATGAAAAAGCAGGCCGCGAATATTCCACAACCTGCGCGAGTTAAACCTAAAGAAACTTATAAGCCTAATGCTTATAAAGACCATGCTTCAGGGCAGGCTGACATATGAAGATATACGATTATAGCTGGTTTTTGCCTATCGAATGTAGTCATGACGCCCACCTCCTTTTAGATAGTAACTTTGGAAATATTTAACTTGTTTTTAAAGAGTACTACGGGTGTATATTTTTGTCAATTGTGACTTTTCTAGATTATTGTTGAATAATCCTTTATCCTATAGAAATGACGCAACCTTAAGGAGGTTCTTTTCATGAATTGGCAAAGCTATATCCTACTAGCCGTTCCGTTTTTATTGTCGGCGATCTTCATCGCATTTGTCGTTCCGCCAAAATACAGTCCATTAGCTTTCATTCCTGTGGCGCTTTTCTGGATTGTCTATTATATTATTTTATACCGCAATAAGAAGAAAAATCATTGATTTAGATGAGGGCACTGCAGGAGCAACGCCCCTTTCTTGACTGCTCTGCATATACTAACCGAAAAACATCCGTGGTGATTGTATGTTCTCGCAATATGTGCAGAAGCTGTTGGGTAAACCTCCACTCAAGATTAAACCAGTCTTAGAGCCAGCGAAATTTGATACATTAAAATCCAAGTTATTGACTGAGCTTAAAGAGCCTACTAATGAATCCATCGTTTTCTTTCCCGATGAAACGTCTCTTATGAAAAGGGTCCGAGCGGAGACTACGGCCTTGAACCGGAATAATTTGACAAGGACCCAGGCTTACCTTTCCTATTACCGGCGCAACCCCGAAGTGCATTGGTCCTTTTTGGCTCATATGGTTTCCAGGAACGGAGGCTACCATATGACTGACTTGACCAGTTCTTCCATGACCCATTTACTTACCGGCGAGGATCGGCAAAAATTTTTCCTTTTCCTCGAACGGGCAAATTCAGCCATCTTTGCAGATGTCTTTCCACAGCTTCTTTTATATGAAACAGCCAAGCAAAAAAAAATTCCCTTAAGGAAATTTTTGCAATCCTTTCATATTTCCAACTTCATGGCCCCAATATGGGAATCCTTTTTGAATGAGCCCCACTCTCGGCTTTTGACCACCGCCTTGATTATCAATGAACAAAGAATGCTTGAGGAACGTGTATTGAAGCGCTCCAGTCATGGTGACATCCTTAGAAGGCTCGATTTCCGGCTACAGGAACTGTTAGGCTTTACGACTGTGCTCTTCCCTTATGCGCATCAGAAAAAACTTTATTCGTTGACCGGCCTGACCGTTTCGCGATTTGGCGATCCGTTTCAACGAATCGAGACGGGAAAATTCCTATATCAGCTTCTCTATCAACACCCTGTGACTTTAAAAGGTGTTGAACAATTCGCAAACACCACTCCTCATACCGGTTCTCGGGAAGATTATTGGGATGACGTCTACACCTCTAAAACCATATCCGGTGACAAAGCGAAAGTCTACAGCCCAACGCTCCCTACCGCCTGGCCTGATCGTCCCGTTTTCCCTTTACCCCAAACGGACTGGTTTACGAAAGAAACCTTCATCTATGATTTACAAACCTTGCCGAGCGTTAAAAGAACGGACCTGACAAGTAAAGTGTTCGAAAATGTCCAGCAGCTAAAAACCATCAATGAACTGAAATCTTTCATTTGATACATGCTTCATCTTGAATGCATGCCTCCCATCTTGAATACCCACTCCTTCATTTGGCAACAATGGGTACAAAAAAAGAATGGGTGAAACAAAATGAGAGGCATTGTACTGATGAATCCACATTACGCCATAGGAGACTTACATCCGAGCGAAAGCTTCGCCATCCAAAAAATCGTGACAACCAAGTTTATAGAAGAAAATAATATTTCCCCGGTTATACTGAATCCCTATCAACTCTATCCGTATTACACCATTCCACATGTGCTTCTCTTTAACCTGCAGAATAAACAAGTGAAACGGATCGATTGTCTAATCCTCCATTCCATTGAGGCAATGGAACGTTTTATAGCGATCTATCCCGAAAAGTGGCTCGAACTTTGTAGGTATTTCACTGAAATAATCAGTGTGACCGACCGTACACCCTATACTCTTACATCGCGAGAGAAAGAAGGCCATTAAACATTGTGCTTAGATAGCCAAGGAAGGTCATCATGCATGGCGTAGTAAAAACTAAAGATAGGATAAAGGCAAAGGTTGATTTAAAAATCCATATAAAAAATGAGCTCAAAATGTATATCTAAGCTCATTTTACTTGAATGTCCCTTTTTTCTAAGCAATCATTTATTAAACAAGGATTAATTTTCATTTAAACACTTTATCGATTACGTCCTTGTCGTAATCTAATATCCAATCATTGTATGTATTGTAAATGTCCCGTATAGAGTCAGGTGAGGTAGCAAGCAAATCACAGCCTCTATCATCATAAACGTGAAAAATGGTTCTCCTTTTGATATTTAAAAAATAAATCCTTTGATAAATACTTGGTTGGATACCTAAATCCTGATTACATACTGCTTTTAACAATGGAATGTATCTCATATCTGATACTTTGCATTGTAGTGTAAATCTATTTGTCTTATATTTACCCTCTTCATCCTCTTCAGGGAAAATATAAGGCATTTCTGTATGCTTTAATTTATATAACAGTGTTTTTTCGTAGATATATTTAGCAAAGATCTTCGTTTTGTGTTTATAGGTTTTTCCATCTCCAAAATCATCCACATCTACGACAACAATAACGTCCTCCTCTTGTGAATGCAATGATTCAAACAACGTGACAGCCCTCTTGTATGCCCCTCGTGTATAAGGATCGTTTTTAAAATGATTTCCAACTTCCCATTCTATCCCTAACTCGAAGCGTATGCCGACTTCCCAGTTATAAAACAAAGCTGGTCTAAGATTTAAGTTAGGAAAATTTTCATTCATATAATCATTTAAAAGCATACTTCCACATCAATTCTTTTCTTTCATTATATCAAAATATCAGCCCTTACCTTCAACACAGCTAAAACTAAAGATAAATAGAACAGGTTCACCGCTGCGATTTCACCATTTACTCAGTTCGGTTGGTGCCATGCTTGTTCCATCCAATAAAGGAATGAAGTACGCCAAATCCGCTAACTGGTCCACCATTTTTTCCTGCACAATCTCTCGCCTTCTTTTATGCAATTTATATATCTTAATCAATTTTTTTCTATTTAAGAGAATATTAAGGAATAATGATAGAAAAATAAGACAGTTTTATATATCATTAGATTTAGGAATTTTTTTACTTTTAATATAGAAAGGAATGAATTAAATGAAGAAAGAAAAGAAGAAAAAAAATCCAATTCCTTTCCGACTGAACTTTATGTTCTTTTTAATATTCGTTTTATTTTCCGCCTTGGTTATCAGGCTTGGTATCGTGCAAATCGTCTATGGAGATGATTATTTACGTGAAGTGGATCGGACGGAAAATGATGTTGTCAATACACCCGTTCCCCGTGGCAAAATGTACGACCGCTACTTGAACCCGGTTGTTGATAATGATCCGCTTAATGCGATTACCTATACGAAATACCCAAACACGAAGACTGCCGAGATGGTCAAAACGGCCGAAACCCTCGCCACTTTGATAACAAAGGATACAAAGAAAATCACGGAACGCGACAGGAAAGATTTCTGGATCATAAAAAATCCAAAAAAGGCAGAGGCTTTGATCACGAAAGCTGACAGAAAGAAAGTAGAAGAAAAGAAATTGGAAGAAAAAGATTTGTATAAACTTCAACTAGACCGGATTACTGAAGAAAACATCAATGAATTCACTAAGGATGAATTGGAAGTTCTAGCAATTTTCCGAGAGTTTAATAGCGGCTATGCACTTACGCCGGCCATTGTTAAGAATAAAGGAGTGACAAAGAAAGAGTTTGCTAGGGTCAGTGAGCATTTATCCGATTTGCCTGGGGTCGATGTTACGACAGATTGGGATAGATCCTATAAATATGGAGACACATTGAGGTCAGTACTCGGGAAAGTTTCCTCCTCTGAAGAAGGCCTTCCTAGCGAAAATCTCGACTATTACCTATCACGGGACTATACCCGGAATGACCGAGTCGGAAAAAGCTACATTGAAAAGCAATATGAAGATGTCCTCCAAGGAAAAAAGGCAAAAGTGGAAAACATTCTGAGTAAAGGCGAAGTGGTTGAGACTGTGCCTGTAACCGAGGGGGAAAGCGGAAAAGATTTAGTATTGACCATCGATATGGAGCTTCAGGAAACTGTAGACAAGATTATTAAAACAGAATTACAGAGAACGAAAGCGAAAGGAAACACCTACTTATTAGATCGTGCCTTCGTCGTATTAATGGATCCCAATACTGGTGAAGTCCTGACGATGGCAGGAAAACAATACGGGCGTAATAGTAAAACCGGAGCCACCGAGATCAATGATTTTTCGCTTGGAACGATCACCACATCTTATACGATTGGTTCCTCTGTAAAAGGGGCGACGGTTTACTCAGGTTTTCAAACGGGTGTCATCTCTCCTGGAACAACCCTTTATGACCAACCGCTTTACCTAGCTGGAGCCAAACCAAAAAAATCATACAGCAACTTAGGGTACGTATCCGATGTAACAGCATTAAAAAAATCATCGAATGTTTATATGTTCTTGACGGCAATCAAGATTGGTGGCGGACATTATAGTCCACATCAAAGATTGGGACTTGAGAGTGGGGTCTTCACCAAACTTAGAAATCATTATGCGCAATTTGGGTTAGGGGTCCGTACGGGCATTGACCTTCCCAATGAATCTGCCGGTTTCAAAGGGGTGGATACTTCAAAAGACGGGTTGCTACTCGATTTATCGATTGGGCAGTATGATACCTATACAGCGATGCAATTAGCACAATACGTATCGACCATTGCAAATGGTGGAAAAAGATTAGAGCCCCATGTCGTTAAGGAAATCAGGGACCCCTCTGATAAACACGGGACATTGGGACCTGTGTTCCAATCCGTGGATCCGAAAGTATTAAACGATTTGGACGGGGAAGATATTTGGATTCAACGCATTCAAGAAGGTTTCAGACAGGTTGCACAGGAACCTGGCGGGACAGCCTATAGTGCTTTTGCCGGTAAGTCATACCACCCAGCGGCGAAAACAGGTACGGCTCAGGCCTTTTATGATGGACCGCGAAGAAAAGAATATAGCGAACCTGTACCGACTATCAATCTCACACTCGTAGGTTACGCTCCACACGATAAACCGGAAGTGGCCTTTTCAGTCATAACTCCATGGGTTTACCAAGGTTCCGCTGCCGATGATATTAACAAACGGATTGGGGAAGCCGTCATGGATGCCTATTTCAAACTGAAAGAGAAGAGATTAAAAGGGGATACGGATGAAGACAAGGCTGTAGACTCCAATCCCGAGTGAACAAAATTGGCCTGCTCAGGTTATGAGCAGGCCATTCATTTATCAATAGTATTATAGCTTTTGGACGAATTCTTTATAAAGAGCCCGTAGTGCATCTCCCCTGCTGATTATGCCAACCACTTTATCATTTTCATCCACAACCGGTATTTTCTTGAAGTGATGTTTTGAGATGACCTTTATCAAATCCGCTAACGGATCTTCCGGAGATAACTTCGTGATTTTCTTATTCTTGATGATTTGCGAGACTTTGTCATTCATTTTAGATGCGACTTTTTCATCCAGCTCTTCACCAGGTAAAATCGTGACATATGTGAAATATCCCTTAATGGATTCTTCTGCCGGCGTTAAATAACGTAATATATCTCCATCCGATACCATCCCTAGAAGCTTATCCTGTTCATCGACTACAGGAACCCCTCCAACTTTATTTTCGATAAAGAGTCCCATGATTTCCTTCAATGTGAAATTCGGGCGTGCAACATATACCTCTTTGATCATGAAGTCCTTGACTAACATTCGACCACCCCTTCTGATAAGTTGCTATTCCATATCTAGCTTTCCATCTAATTCTATCATTAAAAAACCATGTTATTTAAACATTCTTTGTCAATTTTTCTACTTTCTTTCTTTCACGCGTTTAATAGAATCGTAAGCAATCACCCTTATCCGCAAAACAAATATGGAATAATATTGGCAGATTGAGTGAATATCTTTTACAATAAAAATAAGATGGGATTGGAGGAATAGAAGATGAATAATCATGAAATAGATTACAAGTTACACGGTGACGACATGCAGTTTGTCGAAGTCGAATTGGACCCCAAGGAAACGGTGATTGCCGAAGCTGGTAGTCTAATGATGATGGAAGACCAAATCAAAATGGAAACCATCTTTGGAGATGGATCATCGAGCAGTGATGGCGGAATGATGGGAAAACTTTTTGGTGCCGGAAAAAGGCTACTGACCGGAGAGAGCTTATTCATGACCACTTTTACAAATGAAAGTCATGAAAAAAGACATGTTTCCTTTGCATCCCCTTATCCAGGAAAGATCATCCCCTTGGACTTGAGCGAGCTTGGTGGAAAAATCATTTGCCAAAAGGACGCTTTTTTAGCAGCAGCAAAAGGCGTATCGGTAGGAATCGAGTTTCAGAGGAAAATTGGGACGGGCTTTTTTGGCGGTGAAGGGTTCATCATGCAGAAACTCGAAGGAGATGGAATGACTTTCGTCCATGCAGGCGGTACGATCCATAAAAAGGAATTGGCTGCAGGTGAGGTTCTACGTGTGGATACGGGCTGTCTTGTCGCCATGACGAGCGGCGTGGATTATAATATCGAGTTCGTTAAAGGCGTGAAAACGGCGCTATTTGGTGGAGAAGGTCTATTTTTTGCGACACTAAAGGGTCCTGGAACCGTCTGGGTCCAATCCCTTCCATTCAGCCGTCTAGCCAGCCGTGTGTTTGCTGCCATGCCGCAAAATGGCGGGTCATCAGATGAAGGAAGCATAGCAAAAGGATTGTTCAGCTTATTTAACGATAAATAATAACTATAATCTGTGGCCAACAGGTTTTGTGGCCACAGATCATCTTTTAGAAAAGGGTGGAACCGATATGCAGCTTGTTAAATGGTCTTACATGAGGCGATATAATATCAAAGCGATTTTTGACCAATACCCCAACTCCCCCGTCATTTTTCGTAAGATAAGAGATTACTATTTCATTTATACCATTCAATGGACACCTGCCGATGACACCGTCGGCAAGTACGAACTGGAAAAAATGGAGCTGCTGCTTAACCGGGAGCTCGGAACCGAATGGCAATACCTCTACCGTAAAAGATAAGCGTTTCCCTCGTATCGTATTTTTATCATCGCCTGTCACAATTAGATTGAACTTCGTACCGAAACCATTTTCCAAGACCGTAAAATAGTGACTGGCCCGGGAGACAGCTTCAAACCTGTCCAGATATTTTTCAAAACTATTCATCTCTCCTCTTCAACCAAACTGGGCTTAATGAAAGAATCAAATGCATATGTTCACCCCCTCACCATGTAGATACTTTTCTTCATTTCATTGCGAAGATAAACCCATAATATTTTAGTAGTGTTCATGAATCATGTATGATGGAAGAATCAACATGGTTTACTCTGGATTTTAAGGTGTGAAAAACTTTATATTGGAGGAATGTAAACATGGACTTATTTAAAAATATACTTTCGTTAGGTATAGGTGCTGCTTCTGCAACGAAGGAACAGATTGAAAAAACTGTGGATACACTTGTCAAAAAAGGGGATATCAGCAAGGAAGAATCAAAGGACCTCATTAAACAATGGATCGAAAAAGGCGAACAAGCCCAAAAGCAAATCGACGATTCCGTCAAAATTAAAGTCAACCAAGCCTTGAACAACCTAAATCTGGCCACGAAAGAAGAAGTTCAAGCATTAGAGCGTCGGATAGCCGCTTTAGAACAAAAAAACCAATCCATACAACCTTGATCTGGGGGAAATTGAATGTTTGGCAAGCGATTGAAACACGCACAACGGTACCAGGAAATCACGAATGCCTTTTTGAAAAACGGCTTAGGTTATTTCATTTATCGATTGGGTTTATCCGATAGTAAATCCGCTTCAAAAGCCGCACCCGATGAAAACCTGAACCTGCGGTCGATCGGGGAACGTCTGCATAAGATCTTGCAAAGTCTAGGTCCCACTTTCATCAAACTTGGTCAGATTGCCAGTACTAGACGTGATATTGTCCCTGAAGAAATTGTCCGCGAATTAGAGAAGCTACAGGATCAGGTCACACCCTTTCCTTTTGAAAAAGCACGCCAGATAGTTGAAGCTGAATTGGGTGATTCCTTGGAAAATCTTTTTCTTGAATTTCAAGAAGTCCCACTTGCAACTGCTTCGATTGGACAGGTTCATGTCGCCCGGCTTCACTCACAGGAAGTGGTGGCCATCAAAGTCCAACGACCCGATATTCTGAAAAATGTGGAAACGGATTTGGAGATCCTTGATGACTTGGCTAGGCTCATGGAAGCCAGAATACCTTGGGCAAGGCGCTATCAGATCAGAAAAATGATCGATGAATTCGCTAAATCCCTTAAAGCTGAACTCGATTATAATGCCGAGGGACGGAATGGGGAAAGGATAGCGAATCATTTCATCGACAATCAAGGTATCAAGATACCGAAGATCCACTGGGAGTTTTCAACCAGCAAGGTCCTGACGATGGACTTTATAAAAGGCATCAAGATCAATCATTATAAACAGCTTGATGAAGAAGGTTACGACCGTAGAATAATCGCGGAACGGTTAGCAAATTCCATGCTTCAGCAGATTTTGATTGATGGGTTTTATCACGGTGATCCTCATCCTGGCAATATCGTCATTTTACCGAGGAATGTCGTTTCCTTGATGGATTTCGGAATGGTCGGCCGTCTGGAGGAAGAGATGAAGTACCAATTCGCCTCCCTTGTCATCAATTTAAAACGCGGAAGTACCAATGGATTGATCAATACCCTTTCCAATATGGGGCTTCTCACGGATGAAACGGATATGACTTCATTACGATATGATATTGATGAATTGCGGAATAAATATTATGACATTCCCTTAAGCCAGATTAGCTTAGGTGGAGCCGTCAATGATCTGTTTGGCGTGGCCAATGAACACAAGATCATGATTCCACCCGAATTCACGATGCTTGGGAAGGCTTTGCTTACCATGGAAGCCATTGTCGAGGAATTGGACCCGAACTTCAGTATCATGAAAGCCGCAGAACCTTTTGGTGAAAGGTTATTGAAAGAACGTTTCCACCCTAAGAACCTTGCTAAAAAAACATGGAATCAATTTATCGAATCCGCCGAAGCACTTTCCGAACTTCCCAAAGATGTAAGGGAAGTATCCGACATCATCAAAAAAGGAAAACTGAGGTTAGACATCAACATACCCGAACTCCAGGTTTTCTTACATAAGCTCGATCAAATCTCGAATCGGTTGTCTTTCAGCATTATCCTGCTTGCCTTCAGCATTATAATGGTTGGCCTCATTGTCGGTTCTGCGATTGCCGGACAAGCGAACATACTTTGGAACATACCGGCCATCGAGATTGGATTTGTCGTGGCAGCCCTCATGTTCCTACTCATGCTCTATACCATCTTTAGGTCAGGAAGGATGTAGCTTCAACAGAAAAAAAGAGAAAATTCTTTTCCAAGGCATTTTCTCTTTTTTTCATGTATATTCACTCATTGGTTATGGATGCGGCGTTCGTAAGACACTGCATAGGCACTATGGCGGAAATTCAGGATGGCATCTTCCGAGCATTCAATTCCAGCTGTCACATTCGTTGGATCAAACATCATCGTCTCTTGAGGAGATTCCAATTTATCCGTAATGGATAACTGCCCAACGGTAATGACCTGACTATCTTCCGGCCACACCACCGTAGGATCATCAGTTGGGGCATTGTCCTTGCCTATTTGAATGTTCAAGTTAAAAACGATTGGTCCTTGTTTCAGCCTCTCTTCCATATCTTCGGTCAGAAAATCAGCCGGAAGGTGAGCCAACTCACCTTTTTCCAGCATGCTTAAACCTGCTTCTGGTTCCCATTGGTATTTGATTGCCTGTCGCTCCCCTCTATCATTAACGAAATAATAGGCGTGTATGGAAAAATATCGTGCAGTTGAAAAGCTGGCGGGAGAACGCATTTCTTTTATCATCTGGAGGCCTGCTTTGCTTTCAGGGTATTTCATCGCGATCTTTGCCAGTTCTTTCAAATTTGGAAACCCATCTTTAGCTGATTTGACAAACTCTAGTATCTCAACAAACGCTTCTGGTTTTTTTGCAAAGAACAAAGGAATCGTAACCGTGATTAAATCTGTCTCCTCCCCATCAGGCAAATGAAACTTGATAGCCATGCCCTTCACGGGAGACTGGGCATCCGTATGATTGGGATTCGGGGAGCTGTTAGAGAATCGGACGGTGACAGGAACCGCCTGATTCTGTAGATGTGGTGCACTCGTTAAAATAGCAGCATCTCCATTAGGGGTAAAAACACCCTTATAGTAAATTCCCTTCGCATGTGCTCGACGCTTGCCCGGAAAAGTGCCCACGACTTTTTCAATGGCATCAACCGCCTGACCAGCCAATTCCGGTTTTACGCTTTCATTTTCCTTCATGCTCATCACCTCATCTTTTCATTTTACTTATCTTACCAATACCCCTTATGCGGTTCGTCTATTCCATATAAAACACAAGATAGCACATCGTCATTCTCTTTATTTCCAAATGAAAATATTTTTAACAGAAAAAATAAACAAAAACGCCTGAAAAACCCAAGCGTTTTGGTATACCTATTGTATTGATTGAAGGTTGTTTATAGTAGGTTTTCAATATCACTTTCCATATCAAATGGGGCTTCCACCGTTTCATAACGCTTCACGACATTTCCTTCACGGTCAATAAGAAACTTCGTGAAATTCCACTTGATCGAATCATCGATCAAAAATTCTGGATGCTCCGCTTGCAATTTTGCATGCAGCATTCTTCCGCCCGGTTTATCAACAAGTCCTGTAAAAGGTGCTTCACTTGTTAAATAATTGAATAATGGATGCGCATTTTTTCCCCTGACATCCACTTTGCTGAATAGCGGAAAATTCACTCCGTAATTCAACTGACAAAACGTTGCCACTTCTTGATTTTGACCGGGTTCCTGTTCTCCGAATTGATTGCATGGAAAACCAAGAATATTCAGTCCTTTATCTTTATAACGGTCATAAAGCTTTTGCAGATCTTCATATTGCGGTGCAAATCCACATTTACTTGCTGTATTGACGACGATAAGTACCTCACCTTTATATTGCTCTAAAGAAACTTTCTGTCCATTTATTCGGTCTGCTGAAAATTCATAAATACCCACTCGCTATTCCTCCTCTTATATCTATCTAGGATTATACGATAGCGATAAAGACAACGAAAGAAATAAGCTCAAATACCTACAACTAAAGACCCAAAATTATTTCTATTCTACATATACCGCTGTTCCATAAGCGATGATTTCGCAAGCATTCTGCATGATTGCCGAAGTTTCCAGGCGCATCGCGACAATCGCATTCGCTCCTTTTTCCTTCGCTTCATCCACCATCCTGCCGATCGCTTTCTGTCTGGCTTCCTGCATCATTTCCGTATACTCAGAGATTTCTCCGCCAACGATCGTCCGGAAACCTGCCATGATATCTTTCCCGATATGCTTCGATTGGACCGAATTCCCTTTAACTAACCCCTTTAGTTCCTTGATATCTTTTCCAGGCACTTCATTAGTAGTCACGATAATCATATAGCTCATCCTCTTCCTTTTTTCTTATTTTCTTAACGATCAAATAAAAGATTAGCGGCACGGGTGCTTGAATCAAACCTAGAATTCCCCACAACCAATGATTGAAGCTATTCTTCCTTGCATCGGTGAATAAAAAAATGCTTTGTGCCAGCAAAACCACTCCGCACACAATCAACGTATAAATTTCCATATTACTCATGGCTGCTCTCCACCTTCCTTTTCACATAAAACGTATAGGAACCGATGAAAATAACGCTCAACACTTGGACTGTTAGAAATACTTCCGGCTGATGGAATAAGGAAAGAAATAGGAAGCTGAGAATGAAAGCAGCTGTTCCGATAAACGCCAGCAGCTCTTTCCACCATTCTTTTCTGGCTTTTTTATGCTGTAGTTTAATTCTATGCTCAAAAAAAGATACTTGAGGAACTTCAATTGAAATCATATCATCGAAATCTTTCAAGCTCTTCTTTATTTGACTAACCGTCTCTTGATCACCCTTGGCTAAGCGGTTTCGTAAATCCTGATTCTTCGTCAATCGAGCTCAACTCCTTTCTAACCTTTTTTATTCCTGTATGGACACGTGACTTCACGGTTCCTTCTGGCATCTTCATGATTTTCGCGATTTCTTCGTAAGAAAACCCGTAATAATGCTTCAATATGATCGGAATCCGCAAATCATCCTCCAAATGGCCCAATGCTTCCATCACATCGTCCCATGCTTGGTTGTTGGCTTGTGTCTCCCATTTTAGCTTCCTGACAGCTTGCTCTTGCTTTAACCAGGACAGTTCCCTTTTCTGTTTCCTTTTCTGGTCCAAGTACACCCGGGTCGAAATGGAAATCAGCCAGGTTGAAAACTTGGATGTCCCTTTAAACCTTGAAAGATTCTCAATTGCCTTTGAAAAGGTTTCCTGGGCCACATCTTCTGCGTTTTGCAGATTAAAAGTCAATTTAAGCAAATATTTTAGCAGAAAAGGATAGGAGGTTTGAAATAATTCGGCTAACGCCTGATCATCTCCCCTTTTTGCAGCTTTAACCAGCTCCATCTCTTCCATCTAATCACCCGCTCCCTGATCCGTACCTTTTATACTTATAAGACGTTTAAGGAAATGAATTTGTTCACCAGGATGTAAAAATAGTTTTCATTCCGGGATTATTTCTACTTCTGAAAGGATGACATGCGTTACGGTTGCAGCATAAGGGATGGTTTGATTAATGAATTCTTCCACTTTTTGAAGGCTTTCACAGCGGATTTTAAGCATAAAACATGCACGTCCGGCGACCCGATAGCAAAAGTCGACATGCGATTGCGCAACGATAAACCTTTTGAACCGGTCATATTCCCCATTCTTCACTGTCGCTTCCACAATACATTCAATGGGAAATCCGATTTTCTTATAATCAATTTCAGTGCCATAGCCTTTAATGATGCCAAAGGACTCCATTTGCCGGACACGCTCTGTAACGGCTGGGGCAGACATCTCCACCTTCTTGGCCAGTTCCCGCATGGAGAGCCTGCTATCGTTGGTCAATTCGGCTAAAATGCTACGGTCTTTATCGTCTATTTTCATTTGAATATAATTCTCCCCTTTATCTATCTACTTATTAATTTATTGTTTAGTTTTCTTTTCATATGTAATTAAATTTCCTATCTTACTATATTATGATTATCTCAAAGGGGAGATGTTTATGCCAAGAATTATTAGTTCGGAACTCGGATCAAGTCCATTTCAGCAATTGTTTCATAATGAAGTGATTTCTCATAAATGGAGTGACCTCTCAGAAGCCCTTTCTTCTGAAGGGGTGCTTACGAAGGAATTAAAGGAAAATGTCAGAAGGGTCCTAGCATATGGAAATGGCTGTACGTACTGCCAGACGAAGGGCCGCCCTTCAAAACCGGAGAATCTAAAAGAAAGTTACGCCATCGCCTTTGCAGAAGTATTTCTAATACAACGTGAGAAAACCGAAGAAACGACCTTTTTAGTATTAAAGGAAGCATTCAGCGATGAAGAAATATCAGAATTAATAGCCTTCATATGTTTCACTACCGCCCAACAATACTTCGGGGCCATGATGGGGTTGAAATAGAGTCTGTATTCCCCATCTCTAAAAATATATAAAAAGCAGAGGAATTCACGTAGGAACTTCCTCTGCTTTTTTATTGAAGAGCATATGTAAAACACAGTCTTGCCAATCAATTTGAAGCATGTAGCTGGTCTAAAATTAGTTTCACTATATCGTTCCGTGACATATCATCAGTCAAATTCCTCTCTCTATCCACGCCAAGACAATCATTCGGCTTCCACCAAGCACGTAAAGACTCTTCTCCAAAATCCATCTTTTTTGAACGAGAGTTGTGACGTTTGACTGTTTCTTCAAAGGATAAATCAAAATAGTAAGTATAGACCTTTTCATTATAGAACTGAATTAAATGATGGAGCATGTCATCATAGAGATTTTTATGTAAGATGCCTTCCAAGATGACATATTCACATTTGCCTTTGCCGTATTCTGTGATTTGCCGTATCAAATCAATGGAAAGGTTCCCTTCTCTATCGTGAACCATTAACATGTCACGGCGAACGGTATCCTGAGAAACCAATAGGGTTCCTTTTCCCAACTGAAGTTGAAGGCTTTTTGCAATCGTTGTTTTACCACTGCCAGAGTTCCCTCGTATGATTATTAGCTTCGATTCCATAGTCTCCCCCTAATTAAATCCCAGGAGTAAAGCGCAACATTTTCTCCGGTTTAAATTGATTTGTTCCGTTTTTTACTTATTTACTTGCTTGCATCATCACATCAGCTTCTGGTGCTTTTTCATGGATGAATTTCGGTATGATGGTCATATATAGGAAACCTACAAAGAGCAGGGACCCGCCAACTACCCAATATAATGTTTCTACTGAAATATAGGCGGGGAATCCAAGTGCAATCAAGAATAAGGTGATCGATTGTGACAACATCACCAAGGGATTGATCCATCCTTGGACCCTGCCCATCATTTCGGGAGCAACGAGGCTTGGAAGCCACCCTCCAAGGGATACATTAAGTATGGGAAGCGATAGAGCAACGATGGCTAAACCAATCATATATTGCAGGGTCGTTTCGACAAGCCCGGCAGCAACCGTGCCCACACCCGATATCAGCAAGCCAACGACCATCATATGATGAAGCTTCATTTTTTTGGCCAGCATAGACGCTAAGATGCTTCCCAGCAATATCCCTACCCCAAAAATGACCCCTAAGATGACCGAATACTTTTCATAATCAACAGGTTCAAGTTTGTACTTCAAGATGAAAACCTGCATCACGGAAAACCCACCATTTACAATGCCAAATACCAGAAACCCGCTGATTAGCGTAAACAATAATTTATACTGCCATATATATTGCCAGCCAATTTTAAAATCTGCCCAAACACCTGTTACACTCAGTTCCTTCAAATGGTAAACTCCATTCGGCTGTCTGATTTCTTGTGTAATCCGACAGGAACGAATCAAGAAGCCGCTGATTATAAACCCGATCACATCGAAGATAATTGCTCCCTCGATGCCGACTGACCAATAGATGAAAATGCCGATTCCGTTTCCGAAAAGCATGAACAAACTCGAAACCATCTGATTTAGACCCGCCGCCATCGTATAATCCTCTTTAAGCAAAATGCCTTGAATCAACGCTGCCTCTGCTGGCACAAAGAAATTCCTGACGGCACTTCTCAGAAAAATGATGGCAAACGAGACCATGAGGAGCTCTTGCTCTAACGAGAGAAGAAATAAAACCGACAAGCCTGCGCAGATCCAATCACAATACAATGCTACCTTTTGCCGGTCCAATCTGTCAGCAAAAACACCAACAAGTAAGAAAACAGCGAGTGTTGGTAAAGAATACATTAATTCCGTAATCGTTGCATACATCGGCTGATTGGTGAAGCGGTCTAATAGGTAAAACATGAATGCCGTCATGCCGATGGTCCCGCCCATTTGCGATGTTACGTTCGCTAAAAATAATTTCGTATAATTCCTATTTTTAAAAAGTTTTATAATCTCGTCCAATCCCCTTTATTAGACTTTTTAGTTAATTTTACCTAAAAAGTATAATTCTCGAAAGTAAAAACGACGATTTATTTACAGATGTCTTTCACAAACGCTTTGCTCCACTGGGCAGAACAATCAACTTATCTTCAATAAAACCAAATTGACCAATAGTATCCTTCGTTCTTTTCCTAGGTACTATGACATCGCCATTCTTTATCACTGTTAGTATGTGCCTTATCTTCCATCAAGTCTAAATTTTCTAATAGGTTTTAAAATGATATACGCGGGTAAATATACATCATAACCCACTTACAAAAACAAAAAGATAAAATATTACGGCACAAACATTTTGATTTATGCTTTTCAAAAAAGTATATAAATTAAAGGAGTAAACAACAATGAACAAAGTAATTTCTGCTGATATTAAAACAAATAAAAGGTTATCCATGCGTCAAATCATGAACCTATATCAAATAACAAAGGAATTTAAAGGAAATATTTATTTTATCTGCAATCATAAAATGGTCGATGCTACAAAACTTTCTACTTTTGTCTCATTCGTCCTCATCCTACAAGAATGTGTAAATATGAAGGTTATCTTGGAAGGACAAAATGTCCATGCAATGTTGGATAAAGTTCAAGCTATTTGCAAAGAAAATGATGAAAATGAATTAAGCTTTCAGTCCAACCAAACCGTTGGCATCTAATAAATAAAAAATCAGATTTAGAAGAGGTGTTAGAAAATGAGAACCATTTTAACCATTATTGGAGCAATCGTCGTTATCGGTGTAATTGTAAACTTCATTTTTTAATGAATGAAAAAAGACTGTCCACATGTGACAGTCTTTTTTTTGTGTCGAGTAGGTTCTTTCCCTCTTACCATGGGATATCCCATGATTTCCATTTACCTAGCCCTTCTTTAATTTCATTTCCCTTATCAATCCAGTATTGCTTTCTTTCCTCTTCTTCTTCCTTTTCTTTCTGTTCAGCTATCAACGGTCCGATATCTTCTGCATGGAAGGATTCGGTCGTTTCGTTCTTTAATGCCTGAGCCATGATTTTTTGAAAGATGATTGCACTTCCCTGGCTGCTGTGTGTGGTTAGATGATGTTTTTTGTCCGTTTTATCATAACCGGCCCATACAGCACCTACTAAATTAGGTGTATAACCAACGAACCATTGATCCTTCACCCCAGAAATGCCTTCAATCGGCACCTGCGTCGATCCTGTCTTTCCTGCGACTTCATAGCCAGTGACAGCGGCATTTTCGGCCGTTCCATATTTCACTGTCCCAAGAAGCATCGCATTCATCTTGTCAACGACATCCTTAGAAGTTACCTTTGTCTTTTTTTCCTTCCAGACCGCGATCTCTTTTCCATCCGCATCTTCAATCTTGATAATGGCATGAGCATCATAACGGTTACCCTCATTGGCAAATGCAGAAAAGGCTCCTGCCATTTGCAGTGGAGAAACGCCCTTCTCCATACCACCTAAGGCAATCGACAGATTACGGTCGTTCTTTTCGTAAGGAATTCCGAACCGCTTGAGTGAATCCAATCCCTTATCGATACCAATTTCATTTAACAGCCAAACAGTCGGTACATTTAAGGAATTCATTACTGCTTCATACATAGGCACTTCCCCTTTGTATGTACCATTCAAATTGGTTGGTTCATAATTCCCGAACTTCATCTTTTCATCTTTTATAGAATCCGTGATTTCATATCCTTCTTCAATCGCAGGAGTATAGGCCACGAGCGGTTTAATCGACGAACCAGGGGATCTCTTCAGCTGTGTTGCCCGGTTGTATCCCATGAATTGGTGTTCTCCCCTGCCTCCTACAAGGGCCTTTATGCCTCCAGTCTTAGGTTGAAGGAGGACCGTTCCACTTTGCACCAGTTTGTCATCGCTTGTCCCGGCAGGAAAATTGCCATCTTCGCTATAGACCGTTTCTGCTGCCTGCTGCATCGGTTGATTTAGCGTAGTATGGATTTTATAGCCCCTTGTCAGCAGTTCTTGAAGTTCCAAGCCATACTTACTGGTGGCTTCCGATAGGACATGGTCCACATAATAAGGATATTTCCCCTTTAAAGGATCTGTATTTTCACCTAATAGAAGTGACAATTTCTCCTTTTTGGCAGAAGTGGCTTCCTTTTCGGTCAAATATCCATGTTCAGTCATCCTAGAAAGGACCAAATCACGTCTCTTGACCGCACCATCAGGATTTTTATACGGGTCTAACTTCGAGGGCAGGTTAATGACCCCCGCCAGTAAAGCTCCTTCGGCGATGGTTAATTCTGAAACATCCTTGGAAAAATAGATGTTTGCCGCCTTTTTAAGTCCCCAGGCACCATGCCCAAAGTAAACCTGGTTCACATACATTTCCAAAATCTCATCTTTCGTATACGTACTTTCCATTTCCTGAGCGATAAAAAACTCTTCTATCTTCCGTTTCAGGGTACGATCTGATTCAAGCATTGTAATTTTTACAAGTTGCTGGGTAAGTGTACTTCCGCCTTCAACTACGCCTTTCGCCTTGACATTTTTCACCATGGCCCGCGTAATTGCTTGATAATCGATACCATGATGTTCATAAAAACGGTGATCCTCAATGGAAACGACCGCTTGGATGACATGGTCCGGTATTTCCTCTATCGCGACGCCTTCAGATTTATTAGCCGTAATGGTACTTGCTACATTCCCATCCTCATCATAGATCTTTGTCGGCTGCTGAAGTTGATCCTGAAGATTACTTATATCCACAGTTTGTTTAAAATAAATGAACAAACCAACTCCCACTACCACAATGATTGATAAAATTATCAGACCTATTTTCAATAACCCTTTCATTTGAACCCCCATTTTCCCAGATGCGACATGCTTCATTAAAAATATTTTACCCTTTTTATGAAAGATAACTCTTGCAATGGGTTAAAAGACAAAGTTTTATCTTACAAACATTTTTCCTTTAATCCTTTTTCCATGCAAAAGTACATGCATCGTATGTATGTCTAGTTATTCCACATACCCTTTACCCTCATTTATTAATCAATATACCTTTGAAAAAAGGGATGAAGCCAAAAAAAATGGGTATATAACCTGTAATGACATAATATGGGGAGAGATGATCGATATGAAGGAATTGAAACGAATTGTCACCGCGTATGATGGAAATGAAGATAGTAAACGAGCAATAGAATACGGAGCTACACTAAAAAGGGCCTTTCCTGAAGCTGTACTGACCATTGTTCAAGTTTTGAATGAAAAGGGGGAAAATCGAATTATCGAAAGTGCATCCGCTCCAGGATTCGTCCCGGCAGCAGGCTTTTATGTCGACCCCTCACAAACACATCCCGTTACAGAAGTGGAACATCAGCTTCAAATGAGGGCTAACGATACTCCCTCGGTTTTTGAAAATAACGCAAGAATCGCCGAAAGTAACTTACTAAGCCTGCTAAACGAATACAATATTAAAGGGGAAATTGAGATATTGGAAGGTAATGCCCCCGATAGTATATGTGCCTACGCAAAGCAAACGGATGCCGATCTTATCATCGTCGGCAACAGTTCCAAAAGTGGCTTGGAACGATTCTTCCTTGGAAGCACAAGCAGTTCCATTGCCAAGCATGCACCTTGCTCGGTATTTATTGCAAAATAAAAATAAGGGCCGGCTCATTCTTGAGCCGGCCCTTTTCTCTTAATAGGCTTTTCTCATCAATACTTTCGAAGCAGCCGAGTAAAGCGCCATTACCACGACCGCTGATAAGATGAAACTAATCAGCATATATGTCCCATTGTAGATTAATGAATAAAGAACGACTGGTTGTCCTTCTGGCGCATATTCACCAAAGAAAACGATACCTGATGTAAAATGACAGATAAACCTCAGAATACTGCCCACGAACATGCCGACTATTCCAAATAATTTAGCTTTCATAAGGTTCTCCTCTTTATAATTATTCACGAATCCATTCATGAATAATCCAGAAATCCCAACGACGGTAAAAGCAAGGAAATAATCAATGAAGCCTTGAAGGGGTGTCATAATTTGAACCGGCGTAGCGACTATCTGCAAAAGGCCCAATAATAAACCGGTTGCCATTCCACCCTTGATCCCCCAGCGATAGGCCATCAAGAAAATTGGCACCATGGCAATGGAAATCGATCCCCCCTGCGGCCAAATTCTTGCAAAAACAAATCCGGAGACTAAATCCAACAGTAATGCCAATGCAGAAAAAATAGCGATCTCTGTCATGAATAATGTTTTATTTTTCATCATCTCTCACCCTTCTCCACGTGCAAAAGTGCCCATGAGTTCCCATGTTGCTTTTTTGGCATACAAAAAAGCAACACCAGGGCGGTAATGGATGCCCAGTATTGCTATCCAAAACCACATCCCTACGCTAGTACTAACTAACAGGTTCATAGGGTCTGAACTCAAACGTTCACTCTCAGCCATCTTGGCTCCCCTTGTGGAAGTATTTAATTTTTAATCCTCGGTTAGAATATACTACTAGTTTCAATAAATAACAAGTAGATAAATGCAAAGAAATTCATTTAAATTTCCCTTTTATTGGTTTTATTTTTTCATACAACCAACTTCTTTTTATATCTTCAATACACATGCCATAAGCCAAGTTAGATGGATTAAGTCGACAATTTTTCTATAGACTCACTAGGCTTTGTTTTGATATCTTTATTAAGGCTATTTTTGCACGAGGGGGAAAAGACATGGATAAACATTCAATTTCTGCTGAAAAGGGTGCCTATATCAGTATTGCCGCATATATATTCTTGTCAGCCCTCAAATTAACATTTGGTTATTTTGGTGACTCCAAGGGCCTTTGGGCAGATGGATTAAATAACACAACCGATATCATCGCCTCTGTTGCTGTATTAATAGGTTTAAAAATATCAAAGCGACCACCTGATGATAATCATTCATACGGTCATCTGAGAGCTGAAACCGTCGCTTCATTGGTTGCTGCCTTCATCATGATCACGGTTGGCCTACAGGTCATATACAGTGCCATAGAATCTTTCTTCTCACAGAATAAGGAAGCTGTACCGGATATGTTTACTGCTTACGTCGCTTTATTCTCCGCCATCTTCATGTACGGAGTCTATCGCTACAATTTAGCTTTGAGCAAAAAGACAAAGAGTGCTTCCATCCAGGCTGTTGCACAGGATAATCGTTCGGATGCTTTGGTCAGCATCGGCGCTTTCATAGGCATCATCGGGGCCACAATCGGAATCTCATGGTTGGATGCCGTTGCTGCATTGGTTGTGGGAATGATGATTTGTAAAACCGCTTGGGATATTTTCCATGCCGCTTCACTCTCTTTGACGGATGGGTTCGATGAACAACATCTACAAGAAATCGGTCAAACCATCCTGCTAACGGATGGAGTGAAGGATATGAGTGAAATCAAAGCTCGAATGCACGGAAATGAAATCCTTGTCGAAGCTACCATTCATGTCAATCCGCTTTTGACCGTCATCCAAAGTCACGATATCACTGTGAAAGTGGAAGAAAACCTTCTAAAGGAACATGGCGTTAAACATGTCATCGTTCATATTGAACCATATGTCTTTCAAAAAAAAGGTACCCGTCATTAAGTTGCGGTACCTTTTTTTTAATATACAATACCTTATTTTCACGTTATTTACCTGCAATTAATAGATCACCACAGAATTCCTGTACTTTTCCCCCCTTAAATGAGTATTTAAAGAAAGCTTTTAATCTGGTATTATTAAAAACGTATATAACATTCTGGAAGTATATGCTAATTAATTCATTAAAAGTAAATAAATTCATTTTCCTACACGATGGAGGGCAAAATGGTATTGAATCGAGAAATGACTCTTCACTTCCTATCTTCTCATAAAACTACTATCCTTTCCGAATGGAAAGAGCGCTTGAAACATTTACCCGATGGTTATATAGACTTTTTTGAAGAAGAAATAGAAAAAATTTTAAATTCACTGATGAAACAACTGAGAGATACAGATACTAACATGGATGAGATGCTAAAGGATTTAGGAGAAAAAATTTCAGCTAACCGAGTCAAACAACATTTAAATATGGATATTTTCTTTTCTATAACCTCGATTGGAAGGTCTATCATCATCGATCAATTTCTAAATTATGAGATCGTTAAAGGAGAAATATCTGCCGTTATCCATCAGGTGAATTCATATTTTGATAAAATCATTTATTTCGCTCTATCCAGTTTCACGGATTTGAAGACGAAGCAGGTCGCGAAGCAATATCAGCTGATTAATCCTAATCATAAAGACCGCTTGACACTATTGGGCCAAATGACATCGAGCTTTGTCCATGAATTTCGGAATCCCCTCACTTCGATAATGGGATTCGTTCAATTGCTGCAAGCCGAACAGCCTGAAATCAAGTATTTGGATATCATTTCAAAAGAATTAGACCAACTTAATTATCGGATTACACAGTTTCTTAATCTTTCCAAGAAGGAAACGGATTCTTCGCAAAATGAAATATTCCCAATCGCTTCCTTAGTAAAGGAAGTATTGGAATTTCTATACCCTAGCATTTTAGAAGCGAACGCTTCCATATCCTGTAAGGTCGATGAGGATGCCGAGATCGTGGGGTCTAAAGAGGAATTCAGACAAGTATTGCTTAATATCATTTTAAATGCGCTAGATGTTGTAGCCGATTTGCAGCAACCAGTTATAGACATCTCAGGTTCGGTATCCTCGGGTTTCCTAACCTTGAATATTTCCAATAACGGACCAAAGATACCTGACGAGGTCCTCCCTAGCATCTTTGAACCATTTATCACAACTAAAAAAAGGGGCACGGGGTTAGGCCTTTTTGTTTGTAAAGAAATCATCCTGAAGCATCAAGGCACATTGACTTGTCATTCAACAGACTTCTTAACTACATTCACCATACATGTAAAAACTAAATCATAAGTAAAAATCACCATATCAAGGCAAGTAGTGTGTAATTTTTGACTGATTCCCTTATAGTTCCTTATACTATAATGAGGTGATATGTATAATTGTACGGAAAAATCATTTTAGCAAAATAATTGTATCTTACTTTTTTATAAACAATTATACAATTCATTCATATTTGTTTTTGGGAGGTGACTGGGATAATTTATCCGTTTAGCAAAATGAACGGTTCGATTTAATCCCTCACTAATTGGACATATTTAGTTTAGCCTTAGTCATAATCTTAATCGCTTTAACCGCTTTTTTCGTCGCTTCCGAATTTTCCATCATTCGGGTGCGAAGTTCGAGAATCGATCAGTTAATTGAAGAAGGTAATAAAAAAGCTTTAGCAGCTAAAAAAGTGACATCGGATCTCGATGAATACCTATCAGCAACACAGCTCGGCATTACCGTGACTGCCCTAGGACTTGGGTGGCTTGGACAACCAACAATCTTTAAATTGATAGAACCTTTATTCGAATTGCTACATATCCCAGAAAATGTAACAGGTGTATTGTCATTTCTTATCGCATTTTCCCTGATGACCTTCTTGAATGTCGTTGTAGGTGAACTGGCTCCTAAAACTGTTGCCATTCAAAAGGCGGAAGAGGTTGCATTGGCCATCGCCAGCCCTTTGATTTTCTTCCATAAAATTGCCTTTCCGTTCATCTGGATATTGAACCATTCGTCTCGCTTTGTTGTTGGATTATTTGGTTTCAAAGCTGCTTCTGAAAGTGAACTGGCTCATACGGAGGAAGAATTGCGTTTCATTTTGTCAGATAGTTATAAAAGCGGGGAAATCAATCAATCCGAATTCAAATATGTAAGCAATATATTTGATTTCGATGATCGTGTAGCCAAAGAAATCATGGTTCCAAGAACGGAAATCCTGACCATCTCTAAAGATGAGACGGTTCAGGGATTCGTTGATGTTGCCAAAATGGAAAAATACACACGCTACCCCGTAGTCGAAGGTGACAAAGACCATGTCACTGGCTTGGTCAATTTGAAAGAAGTTTTTTCCGATCTTATCAAAAACCGTGATATCCAATCCAAAACGATTGAAGATTATACTCGTCCGATCATTCGGGTCATGGAAAACATTCCGATTCATACTTTATTGCTAAGAATGCAAAAAGAACGGATTCATATGGCCATCTTGATGGATGAATATGGTGGCACATCCGGACTCGTTACCGTTGAAGATATCCTGGAGGAAATTGTCGGGGAAATCCGTGATGAGTTCGATATCGATGAAGTGCCTTCCATTCGTAAAATCAAGGATGGGCACTATATCTTGGACTCCAAGCTTCTAGTAAAGGAAGTAAATGATTTACTGGGGATTCACCTGGATGAAGAAGATGTCGATACAATCGGTGGTTGGATCTTAACCGAGAATTATGATGTAGTCGTCGGTGATGTCATGGAAAAAGACGGTTTCTGCTTTAAAGTAATTGAGATGGATGAACATGCCATCCGTTTTATAGAAGTGACAAAAAAGGTGGAGCAACTAACGCTTGAGGAAAACCTTCCACAGGATCAAGACTAAAAAAGATGGCCCTTTCATATCAGGGCCATCTCACTCTAGACAAACTCGAGGAAAATCGAGTTTGTCTTTTTTATGGCTTTGTACAATTAGAACGTTGATTTCCACTTCATGCACTCGCTTTCCGCGGGCGGTCGGGGAGCCTCCTCGGCTTCGCCTTCGGGGTCTCCCCTAGACCTCTTTTCCCGCAGGAGTCTCGTACCTTCCGTTCCAATCAACTTGTTTCACCTCTAAAATTGTAACTTTTGCCTAGAGTATTTTGTTTTAAAATAGAAGTATGAAAACCTGAGGCGATGAGGCTAAACATGATTGATTCTTTCAGCAAAATCAAACCGAACCATCGTAAAATGGATGCTCCCATTGACTTCACTTTCATTTATGACTTGTTGAAAGATATATATGAGGTAGACACCATTTCAAAAGGGGCTCTGAATTTTTCAATTCGCCCCCTTTTGTCTACAGTCTGAGGGGATGTCTCATAAGTCCTTTTCCGAGTAAAATAACGCAAAATTGAAGAGGCAGAAATGTTGTTAAATCAACATTTCTGCCTGTCTTTATTTATTCACTTTAGGCTTACCTACCCTTTTGGTGACAGCCCCTTTTTTACGTTCTCTTATTAGGGAAATGCCCCACTTTTTTGACTGTGACGATTGGTGGTGGGCTTTTTTTCTTCCAAATGATATACAACATGATTAAAACAAATGAAAAACCTGCCACGGGAATTAAATAAGGAGTAGTGAGTTCTCTAATCTGTTGCCAATTCTCCCCTAGAAGCCGTCCTAGCGAGAGGAATACAATGGTCCAAGGGATGACCGCGGCAACCGTATAAAAAGTGAATTTCCATACGGACATCCGAGCGATTCCAGCCGGTATCGAAATGGCATGGCGGACGACCGGAATGAAGCGGGCCGTGAAAACCACCCCCACCCCATATCGCTCGAACCATTCTTCGGCCATTGCGATATGCTTTTCTTTGATGAATATATATTTTCCATACTTTGAAAGGAATGTCCGACCTCCATAATAACCGGCCCAATAGAGAAATAACTGGGCGATCGTCCCTCCAACCACACCTGCAATAACTGCCAAAAGAAAATTCATTCTGCCCAACCCGACTAAATAGCCACCATATCCAAGCACAAGTTCACTAGGGATGACTTCCACCATCAGCCCCAATAAAATCCCTATATACCCCATATCCGCAAACCAATTCAGTATTCTCATGATAAGCTCTGACATCATGTTTTTATACTCCCTTTACCGGCTAATTTGACACGGTTGTCCTTCTATCCTATTGCGGGAGTATCCCTTCTATTCAATTTTTCAGAAGAAGCTCTACCTTTCTTGCTTACTTTTTCAATACTTCAATCTTTTTTCCACAAAAAAAAGACCAGCTCGCAATTCCCCGGTCTCCTTCTTATTAACATTCTTTCATTTCCATTTTTTGAACATATCGAGAAAAAACCGCTGTTGACTGTAAGGCGAGTAAGGATGAATCAGTTTGAGAAATATTCGTGAAAATCTCCTGACGTGATTTCGTTTTTTTAATGCGGATTCCGAGATTTTTGTACTTGTTCATTATTTCATTCTTCATGCTTACTCTCCCTTCCTGCTGTATTCTTTATCCTTTACGTTCCCATTAAAGGTTGGGCTAAAACCTCTCTGGAGAAATCCTTAACAAAAGTAATATATTACCAATATTATTTGACCTGTAATGTCTGCAGCTGATGTTCATGGACTTCTTCTTTTTCCACATGCACTTGGACCCTATAGGTTCCTGCTTCGTCAAATGAAACGTTATTTAGATATATCCCTTTTTCTTCTTCTTTTGCGTTCGTGAAATGACTTTCGTCACTGCCTTCTTTCCACACCTCGAAATGAACATCTGCATCAGTCAAAGGCTTTCCATCCATATGTACATTAGCTTCAAAAGTGGAACTGTTTCCAGCCTTCACCGGGTTGCTATGAAACTCGATCAATACATCCGACCTTGGATGTACCGCTGTGCCTTCACTCTCATTGTCCGTAATGATAACTTCCTTTTCCGGCATCACATGCTGGCCTTTGGCGGTTACATGGGCAATGACATGATACCTCCCTTCTTTCCCAAAGGTGTGCATCACCTGATAGGTCCCGCTTCCCGTATTCTTCGCCGCTAACATTTCACGCTTATCCTGTCCCGATTTTCTCACTTCAAAAAGGACCTCGCCAGCTTCGTTTACAAGATGACTTCCTTCTTTTACTGTCGTTTCAAGAATGACCTCTTTTCCGGGAGCCCGTGTTCCTTTGACGGCTATGGTAGCTTCCATCGTTTCCGGAATGATATTGCTCACTTCTTTATCTTCAGGTTTTTCGGTTTCCCGACATCCAACTAACGCTAACATTAATACGGCACATAGATAAAATTTCTTCATCGAAAACTTCCCTCTTCTTCCTATTAAACCGATTATTCGGCCGTTTTATTCCCCATCTTTCCCAACTAACCGGTTTATATACATTTTTTTAAGAGGCGGTCCGCATTACGGTCACTGAAGTCAGCATGGCCACCGCAATGATGGTCAAGAAGGAATAAAAAAATACCGCCCAATCCACTACGCTTAACCCAAACAAGAGGACACATCCATCGATAAAGAAAATTAACACACCGGCATTAAGCCCGCTTTTCCTCGAAATGATCTGCGCTAGCATATCCGTCCCACCTGTCGAGGTTCCATATCGAAGCATGAGCCCAACTCCAAGCCCGATCAATCCCCCTCCGATTATGGCACTAATATAGATGGGAAGATTCCAGTCAATGACGGCTTCGGAAAAGATATCGATGCATAACGAAGAAAAAAGCAGGCCATGTAAACTGTTGAGAAATAGTTTTTTTTCGTAGTACCATGCATATATATATAGGGGAATACTACTTAGAATCACTCCTAACCCAGTGGGAAGCCCTAAGAAATAATGAATGATTAAGCCGATTCCGATCATGCCGCCATCCAACAAGTGGTATGGTATGAGAAAAAAGTTGATGCCAACGCCTACAAGCAAACTTCCAGCTATAATGGCGGCCATCTTTTCCATTATCATCATGAGCCCACATCCTTTATAATGGATAATCTTGTCCAATTCATATATCCTATGTATGGAGATGCTAAAAATTAATGAAACTTAGCTTTTTATTTTTTTATATGAATAGCCCTTTAATTTTCTGAATATTCCATTATATAATGGTTATAGAAAAGGAAATGGTCAAAAATCGTCAAATAGTGAAACAAAAGAACCTTTTACAAGCTATATCCACCATTTTACGTCTTTTAAGCAATTTGACTGTATGGCTAACTCTTTCTATAATGAAAGTATTTAAATCAATTAAACTGAGGTGATTGGGATGGGACATTAAAGAATGTTCGTTTTGACGGACGGACGTGGCTTTGCCTGGCGAAAAAGTGTACGGTACTAAATAATCTTGCTTGTATTTTCCTTGCAAAATTCTTCTTTTTCCCGTCTATCCATCGCTATAACACATATACTAGTACTCTATTCATTTAAAAACCGGAGTTAGGCAAGGGAACTCCAGCCCGTATTTAACTTTTCAGCACGACAAAAAAAATATACTTGTATATTTTAAAAATGTAGGAGGTGGACTCCTTATTCGTCTCACAGGCGATGTAAGGGAGACTTTTTGGACATAATAAACTTGGTACTCATTGCCATTTTAATTGCTTTAACAGCATTTTTTGTAGCTTCGGAGTTTGCGATTGTTAAAGTGAGAAGCACGAGGATCGATCAATTAATTGAAGAAGGCAAGCCGAATGCCCTGTCAGCAAAGATGGTCACATCCAATCTCGATGAATACTTGTCAACGTGTCAACTTGGAATTACAGTTACCGCCTTAGGACTTGGGTGGCTTGGAGAACCGACTGTTGAAAGTATTTTAGGCCCGCTTCTCATTCAATTGAATATCCCTGAATCCGCTTCACATATCCTTTCAATTGCGATTGCCTTTTCTTTAATTACCTTCATTCATGTGGTGGTAGGAGAGCTGGCGCCAAAGACAATGGCCATTCAAAAAGCAGAGCAAGTAACCTTGTTCATTGCCAAACCGCTCATTGGTTTTAACAAAGTCATGTATCCTTTCATCTGGGTACTGAATGGCTCGGCACGAGTGCTAACAAGAATGTTTGGTTTAAAAGCGGTTTCTGAACATGACTTGGCTCATACGGAAGAAGAGCTTCGAATCATTGTTACAGAAAGCTATAAAAGCGGCGAAATTAACCAATCTGAGTTTAAATATGTGAATAAAATTTTTGAGTTTGATGATCGCATAGCGAAGGAGATCATGGTCCCTCGTACTGAAATCGCTACGATTTCTAAAGATGATACCATACAACAATTTTTCTCCATCATGTCTGAGGAGAACTTCACTCGTTATCCAGTTATCGATGGTGATAAGGACCATATCATCGGGCTGGTCAATATCAAGGAACTTTTCACTGAAATGATAGATAAAAAAAATCAGGCAACATCGACGATCAACCGTTATGTTCGTCCGATCATTCGCGTCATCGATAGCATTCCCATTCACGATTTACTTTTAAAAATGCAAAAAGAACGTGTTCACATGGCCATCCTCATGGACGAATATGGCGGTACATCAGGATTGGTGACCGTCGAAGATATCCTTGAGGAAATCGTCGGGGACATACGGGATGAATTCGATTTAGATGAAGTGCCTGATGTTCGTAAAGTAAAAGAAAACCATTATATTATCGATGCGAAGGTATTGGTCAGTGAAATCAATGATTTACTTGGAATCGATATCAATGATGAAGACATCGATACGATGGGCGGCTGGATTCTTACCGAGAACTACGAAGCCAAACAGGGGGATATCCTGACTTATGGCCCTTACCATTTCAAGATTAAGGAAATGGAAGACCACCATATCAGCTATATCGAAATCTATAAACCCATAAAAGCAGTAACCGAAGTTAAAGATTTCCCCTTAATGTCACAGACTGAAATCGTTTCCTGATAAAGACCCCGCCCTATTCATTAGGACGGGGTTTTATTCTACCCATACATCATGGTGTCCCCATGATTTCTCTTCCGTTTTGGTACATGAATCAAAAAGCTTTCATATTATATAAGAAATCCCCCTCTATTTATATGGGTTGAGGTATAGTTCGACCTTCCTTGTTTCATACTGTTAAAGAAACTATATTAAGAAGGAGTGAAGACTGATGAAAGTCATAACCATTTGCCAGCAATGCAAGGGAAAAGGCAAAACTCGCTATCTACAGTTTTTTTCACGGAACTGCAATCACTGCAAAGGACAAGGAAAAACGGTCAAAGATATGTCCAATTCTGTAAACTCCATTAAAAATTGCTAAAGTCCGTTCATATTTTAAAATGATGAAGCTTGATTACACCCGCCTTTTTCAAGGTATTATAAACGATAAGCAAAGCAGGCCCGAGGAAAAGACCGATTACCCCGAGTACCTTAAATCCCAAGTAAAGGCTGACAAGGGAAGCTAATGGAGTTAACCCCATATTCGCTGAGTAGATTTTGGGCTCGATGATCCTTCTGACAACCGTAATGACCAGGAACAAGATAATTAACCCAATGCCAAGGTGGGGGTTACCTTGCGTCCAAACGATTATCGCCCAGGGCACGAGAACGGACCCCGTTCCCAATATCGGGAGAATATCTACGATGACAATTAAAAGGGCCAAAATAAAGGTGTATTTCACATGTAATATCCATAGTCCCGAATAGGCCATCAAGAACGTGAATAGACTCAATATTATTTGGGCCCTAATGAATCCGACCGCTGCCATACTCAAGTCTTGATAAACCATGGTGATCTTCTGATATGTTGATTCCTTTAGAAAAGAGATTAACTTTTTCTTCAATATGGGAAGCTCTAAGCTGATTAAGAACAAAGCAATTAAATAGATTAAGAAATCAATGAAAAAAGCGGGAACGAGCGTAACGAACTGAACCATATCTTGGACAAAATCCTTCGTAAACCCTTCAAGAGCCATGACTCCTTTTTCCATCGTAAGTTCAATTGACTGAATAAGATTGGCTGGCAATGTTTGGGAGTACTGCTCCCATTGCCTAATGACAGGTAAAATGGCCGTCAGGTATAATTCCCTGACTAAACTAGGTAGTATTTCTGAATGGATAATGATTCGTTTAATTAAAACGGAAAGCAAGAAATAAATCAAGCCGATTACTCCACCTACATAAATAATGAAGGTTATCATTACGCCCCAAAGGCGAGGTACCTTTAACATTTTACTAATAAAGTTGACTAAACCATCTAACATGATCGCGGTCAATAAAGCGAAAATCAGCGCCCACGAATAAGGAATTAAAAATATAATTCCGATAAGGATAGCCAGCCTCCAAAACCAGCGAAAAAATATAGCTATCTTCACTCCTCACACCCTCCTTGCCTTATTCTCCTATATTTATGAAGCAATTCCCCATATATTTCGTTTCTACGTTTTATTTTCTCAAATAAAGGGAAAAGACAAGCAAAGAGATGGAGGGATCGATAATGGACAACAAAGACAAAGATAAGATCTTGGAAGAACGGAATGATAAATCCAAAGCCTTTAAAGAAAACCAAGAAAAACAGCTAGAACGTGACCAAGTTGTCATGCCCATTGACGATTTGCCGCTGGAAGATATTAAATACGAACATGAAGAAGAACGAAATAAAGAGGAAACCAAGCATCGTTCCTCAAGCGAAAGAATCTAACCCCTAAAAAAAACCAGCAGGTCGCTGGTTTTTTTTTTAGGTTGATTTTATGCACGAAAGAGTTGATTAAAATTTCCCATGCTTTGAAAGACCACTTAAAATTCCCGCATGTTTGTCGTATAATACAAAGTGCCATCCACTTTCCGATACTTATTTATGTTCAATTAGTCACAAAGTATAAGAATAGGTAGGATACTACCTTACATGTCTTGAAGATAAAATCTCTTGCGAGTAAAATGACCCGTATGCACTTTTCTTTATCATAGACTTTTACCATTTATAAATTATAATGAAGTGGCCGCTCATTATGAAGGAGAAATTATATGACAACAAAACAAAATCAGCTATTTCATCAACATTTACAATTATCTAGATCAATCGTAAAAAATATGAACGAACAAATCACTAGCCTTAACATTTACCATAACCAATGGACCATCTTGAATTATTTAAAGAACTGCGGATATACAACCATCAATGACATATCCAATTACTTGGATGTTGGTAGTGTCATCATTACCCGTTCCGTGAACAGTATGGAAGAGAATCATTTGATCAAGCAAGTACCTGGAAAAGATGAAGAGGAAAAACGCATTGAACTGACAGCCAGAGGAAAAGAAGTACATATGAAATGCATGAAGATTGCGGATAAAATTGAAGGAAAAGCCTTAGAAGGCATTTCCGAGGAAGAGCAGGACTTATTTTTCCAGACATTGCTTAAGATTCTAAATAATATTAGAGCTTAATTGTTTAGCTAAAGCCAAGCTTTTTTCAAAAGGAAAATCCCTTCTTTGATTTCCATTTCGGATAAGCCTCCATATCCCATTAAGATAGTTGGTTTGTTTATTTTTTTAGAATGATATACCGAAGTCGGATATACTTTCACCCCTACTTTTGCAGCGGATTGAATGAGTTCGGTTTCAGATTTGTTAAGGGTAACTTGCAGTAGGACATGCAATCCTGACTTCTCACCTATTACGGTAATGCCATCAGGGAACGTTTCTTCCAGGGCAGCAAGTAACACCTGATTCTTTTTTCGGTACAGTATTCTCATTCTATTCAGGTGCCGTTCCCAATGGCCACCTTTCATAAAAAGACAGACCGTTTCTTGAACCACTTTGGAAATGGTCTGTTTGTATCCTTGCAATTTATCGTGATAAAGCTTGGTTAACCCGGGGGGAAGGACCATATAACCTGCTCTAATCGTAGGAATCAACGATTTTGAGAACGTCCCTAAATAAATGACCCTTCCACATGCATCCAGGCCTTGCAAGGACGGAATAGGTCTACCTTCATGTCGGAATTCCCCATCATAGTCATCTTCAATAATATAGCCATTGCACTCCTTAGCCCATTTTAATAATTCCACCCTTCTTGAAATGGGCATGATCATCCCTAAAGGGAATTGATGGGAAGGTGTGACGTAGGCGATATCGGCATGGCTTTCCTTTAAGGACTCCACACTCAACCCGTTCTCATCACATGGAATGAACCTCATTTCAGCTCCCTCCACTTTCAATACCTCCCTTACCCGATGGAATCCGGGGTCCTCCAGCCCAAATACACGCTCCTTACCAAGAAGGAGCCGTAGAAGGTGAATCATATACTGTGTCCCTGCCCCCAAAACGATTTGATCGGGAACACAACGAACCCCTCTTGACTGAAATAGGTAAGTTGCAATTTCTTCTCGAAGTCCGGGCTCCCCTTGGGGATCGCCACTGATGAACAACTCTCTTTCCTGAAGATATAATGTTTTATTCAGGCACTTTTTCCATACGGAATGTGGGAAGTAGTCCACATCAACGCTGCCATGATTGAAATCTATCATGGCCGTTTCACATTGTGATGTCTCTCCTACCCTTCCTACTTGCTCCTTAATGGGAAAAATGGGATCGATATCCGCTACAAAATATCCTTTTCTCACACGGCTTTCCACATACCCTTCCGCAATTAACTGCTGATAGGCTGTATCTACTGTATTCAAGCCAATACCAAAGTGAGCGGCTAATTTTCGTTTAGAAGGTAATTTCATTCCAGCCTTTATTTGTCCATTCTGAATTTCCACTTTGAAATATTCATATAGCTGAGCATATAACGGTACATTTTTTGTTCTTTTAAGATGAAAAGTGATTTCGAACACCGAATCCCCCCTTTATACTGGTTCCATAAATTATACCAGTTCTGGTCCTTATTGCAGAACCAGATACTCTCTATAATCAAGATATCAAGTATAAGGAGGAGTAAGCATGAAGCCGATTGAATTGACCGGGAAATACGTGTCACTGGTACCCATGTTGGAAAAACATATCGAGCCGATCTACACAGCCTCTCTCCCCACCGAAATCTGGGAATGGAGCGCCACGAAGATTTTGTCTCATCAAGACGCTGTAGACTTTGTACAAGAAGGCATTCTAGCGAGGGAAAAGAAGCAACACTATCCCTTTGTCGTAATCGATTCTTTGACTGACTCAGTCATTGGCAGCACCTCCCTAAGGGATATCCAATTTGACAATCAGACAGTGGAAATCGGATCGACTTGGTATCACCCTTCCAAATGGAGAACCGCCATCAACACCGAATGCAAATACCTGCTTTTACAGCATGCCTTTGAGAATTGGCATATGAATCGGGTCGAATTCAGGACGGATGAATTGAACCGTAAGTCACGTGCGGCCATAGTAAGGCTTGGGGCTATAGAAGAAGGGATGTTACGAAAAGATAGGAAACTGAAAGATGGTAGAGTCCGTAACACCATGGTATACAGTATTCTTCAAGAAGAATGGCCGGCCGTGAAGCAAAAGTTGGAAGGATTTTTGGAAAGATGAATAAAGAGAGTGCCCACTCGTTTGGACACTCTCCACTCAATTATTTTCCGGATGAATCTTTATGAAATACACCCTGATTCTTCTCCCTTTTCATCAATGTTTCATTCTGCTTTTTAGTGGACCGAATGAATATAAACACAACAATAGCGAAAAAAAGGGGCATAAGGAACGCAAATAAAAGATAAATCGCATCTCCAAAGAACATGGAATTTCCTCCTATAACCAATATATGATGAATCACGGTTGACTTATTTTATCCCGATGGTTTGCGATAAACGAATCATGTCTCGGCACTGGATTCCATTTTCATATATGGCCTCCGGATAATTCCTCGTGAAAAAATCTTGATCGATAGTCGTTATTCTAAATCCACATTTTTGATAAAGGGCAAGTTGCCCTATTCCCGAATTACCCGTACCGATTTCAATTGTGACATACCCCTGTGATCTAGCATGATCAATCGCATGATTGACCAATCGTTTCCCTAGGCCTTTGCCTTGGTATGGTTCCGCAACAGCAACGTTGACGATCTCCACTGCTTCAGCGGTTAATTCCAGCAATACATACACGCCTATTATCTGACCGTGCAGTTCAGCGACAATGCATGCTCCCCTTTCCAAATAGGCCTTCACCAACTCTTCTGAAGGATCTGCCAATAGCAGCAAATCCATTGGCGGTACCTCATTTGGGTATAAGTTTCTCATCTCCATTTTCATTCGCTTTTCATTTCCTCAACCAGTTTTTCCATCAATTGCGAAGCAGGAAGCTCTCTACTTCGCCTGTGACCTTGACCTGCCCAAAGAGCCATCAATTCAGGTTGTTCTTTCTGCCCTGCCACCTTCCGCATTTGTTTCGTCATGTGATGTACATGAGGATAGGCGTTCGGGGCTTCCCTGTCATATTCCTCTAAAAAACGATTCACTAACCCTCTTGCCCGGCGACCGCTAAAAGCTCGGGTAATCGCCGTTTTAGAGAACCGGGAATCATGAAGAGCTGCCTTATGAGCAGGGCTGGCGCCACTTTCCGGACATCGTAGAAAAGCGGTGCCCAGTTGTGCCGCCACTGCACCGGCGGCAAGGACTGCAGTGATATCTTTTCCTTCCATCAATCCTCCTGCAGCAATCATCGGAACGTTACTTTCTTTTTTTATCATCTTGATCAATTCTATAAGGCCTTGATCACCTTCTGTCTGGTTTTCAAAACTTGCTCGATGTCCTCCGGCCTCGATCCCTTGTGCACAAAGAATGTCCGCTCCAGCTGCAACCGCAATTTTTGCTTCATCAAGGTTCGTTACCGATATGGCAACAAGCGAACCCGCTTCTTGGAGTTCCTTGATTATGCGTGATTCAGGACAACCGAACGTGAAACTCACTATGGCGACCCGGAGTTCCTTTAAGGCGGTGATTTTACTGTCCCAGTCATCATCATCGGTAGTGGCTTGCCCAATTAAAACCCCGACACTCTGCGCCTCTTTTTGTATTTTTTCACGATAGGCTAATAATACCGCTTCATCCACAACCTCTTTACTTGGGACAAAAACATTCACGCCAAAAGGTCGATCCGTCAACCGAAGAGTCTCTTCTATTTCACTTACCATTTCTCCTGCAGTTTTATAACCGGCTGCGAGAAATCCTATTCCTCCTGCATTACTTACCGTAGCAGCAAGCTTCGGTGTGGACGCCCCTCCAGCCATGGGAGCTTGTATGATGGGATATTCCATTAAATTTTGAAGCACTTTAACGCGTCCCCTTTCATTTTTCATCATTCACTTATCAAAGTTATATTTTCTTGGTATAATGATTGTCTGTAAGAGAAAAAGTGTCTTAACTGATCACCCTTTATATCTTGCAAATATAAAACATAGGTGGTAATTAAAAAATGGAAACAAAACCATATAGAGTCTTACTGTATTACTTCTATACACCGATCGAGAACCACGTGGAGTTCGCCGCGGAACATCTTGCGGCTTGTAAAGAGCTTGAACTGAAAGGCCGGATTCTAGTTGCCCAAGAAGGAATTAATGGTACGGTTTCAGGTACGATCGAACAAACAAACAAATACATGGACATGATGAAAAGCGATCCCCGCTTTGCCGATATGGTCTATAAAATCGATGAAGCCGATGGCCATGCTTTCAAAAAAATGCATGTCCGTCCAAAAAATGAACTGGTTACGCTTCGATTGGAAGATGACATCGATCCAAACCAGACGACAGGGAATTATTTAAGCCCAAAAGAATTTTACGAGCAAATGCAAGATGAAAATACAGTCGTACTTGATGCGCGAAATGACTATGAATTTGATTTAGGTCACTTCCGCGGCGCAATCAAGCCCGATATCACGAATTTCCGCGAACTTCCGGATTGGGTGCGCGAAAATAAAGAGATGTTTGAAGGTAAAAAAATCCTTACGTACTGCACAGGCGGAATCCGTTGCGAGAAATTCTCTGGATGGCTTGTCAAAGAAGGCTTTGAAGATGTCAGCCAGCTTCACGGTGGCATCGCAACGTACGGAAAAGACCCTGAAGTTCAAGGCGATCTTTGGGATGGGCAAATGTATGTATTCGATCAAAGAATCGCCGTTCCAATCAATCAAAAGGAACATGTCATTGTCGGCCGGGATATATACTCTGGTGAACCATGTGAACGCTATGTAAACTGCGCGAACCCGGAGTGTAACAAGAAGATCCTTTGCAGTGAAGAAAACGAGCACAAGCATTTACGTAGCTGTTCCCACGAATGCCGGGTCCATCCTCGTAACCGCTATGTGGTCGAGCATAACTTATCTGAAGAAGAAGTGTCAGAACGACTACAACTTATTAAAGAAACCACTACAGCAGAATAAAAACTTGCAAACCCGAATTAGGAGACCATTGACTCTGTTCGGGTTTTTCTTCTTCCCTCTCCTCCTTACTTCTATATCAAAATAGAAAAAACCTTTTTTTAAGACTATTTTTGAAGCTATATTCTAATTTTCTGTGTGCCGTTTGGTAGAATCATCGGTTTGTATGGTCGAATTCATCCATAATCGCTGACTACTAGTAAAGGGCGACCAAATTGGCCGCCCCACTCTATCTTTCTTTTTCATCCTCTTTAGAACCCAACCCTATTAAAGCGATTCATCCGTAGAAAAGGCTCATGCGCTTATTTATTTTCATCCACACTAACAACAATCCCGCAGGCTTGCCTATCACCGGCATCCCCCGTTTTCAACGTGCCTTCATTCGGTCCCTTTTCACCATCGGCTTCGTAATGGTCAGGGATATTGGCAAAGTTGTCAGGATTTGCGTGTACGACGACAGACAGCTCTTCTTGCTTCAGTTGCTCCACTGTCATGTTATCCAAGGTGGCGGTATATTTGGCCGTTCCATCATCTTTAGCAAACAGAGGAAGCATATCACCAGCATGCTTGGCGTGATTTTCGTCCGTTGGGTTAAAGTGGCCCCCCGCAGTAGTGAAAGGACCTTCCTTTGCGTCTGCTTCACATGAAGCATTTTCATGCACATGGAAGCCATGATAACCTGGTTCTAAACCTTCTAGGACCGCCTCGATCAAGACCGAACTCTCTTCCGCGGAAAAATTGACAGTACCTAATGTTTTACCCTCGGCATCTTTGACTTCCGCCTTCGCTTGAGGATCCACTTCAGTCTGTACTCCTTGTACTGGTTTCGCATCTTCCGCGCTTTTTTCCGTATCCGTTGAATGATCCTCTGAATTGCATCCATACAATAAAAAGGCAGCGCATATAGGCATCATCAGCTTTTGCTTATAGTTCATCGTCAGTTCCCTCTCTCTCATTAATTATGTATAGTCTTCTTAATCATTTCCACTATTTTGAAAGTGTAAACAGAGAGAGGGATAAATAGGGATTTAGATTTTGCCTGCATAGTGCTCCCTTACTAATAACACAGTAAAAGATTTCTTTTCATAGTTTATTAGACGCACATTTATAATGGAATCACACCAAGAGTGATGGCCACAATCGTCATAACCACCGTTGTCCCACACGCCCATTTGAATAAGAACTTTTGATGATCACCAAAGTCAACACCAACAAGCCCAATCAGTATGAATGTGGCTGGAACCAAGGGTGATAAAGGAAAGCCTGTTGTTGAATGTCCTAATAAAGCAGCCCTCCCTATTTCCACTGGAGCAATACCGAAGTTCGCTGCAGTTTCACTAATAATAGGAATGATCCCAAAGTAATAAGCATCTGGTGAAAAAATGAACCCCATCGGAATGCTGGTAAGTGCTACAAGAACAGGTAAATGAGCACCCAACCACTCTGGTATAACGGCTACAATGGAAGATGCCATCGAATCCATCATTTTTGTTTCAGTGAAGACCCCCGTAAAAATTCCTGCTGCAAAAATGAGTGTACATATCATCACAAAACTATTGGCATGACTTAAAATCCTTTCCTGCTGCTCTTTTGGATTCGGAAAGTTAATAAATAAAGCGATGGCAAAAGCTGAGGCGAATAAGATTTGTAGAGGCAACACTTCCATCACCAAAAACACCATGAGTGCTACCGTCAATAACCAATTAAACCAAAAAAGCTTGGCTGTTCCCTTAGTAGATTCAACAGCAACAGCTTGTTCTTTCCATCCGGGAAGCACGGTAGTCTGCAATTGACTGATTCCCAACCTTGCTCTTTCCTTCTTTCCAAGGATATAGGCGGAAAACAACGTCCATAACAGTCCTGAGATCATAACCGGTATGAGCGGGATGAATAAGTCTGATACTTCAACTTGCAGACTGGCCGCCGCCCTCACCAACGGACCACCCCATGGGATAATATTCATGACCCCTGCACCTAACGCAACGACACAAGCCAATATAAGTCTATTCATTCCTAATTTTATATAGAGTGGCAACATGGCTGTAACGGTGATCATGAAGGTAGAAGAACCATCTCCATCTAATCCCACTAACATCGTGATAACAGCAGTTGCCATCACCACCTTCAGAGGATCCCCTTTCACAAGGTTTAGTATCTTGGAAATCATTGGTTCAAATAAACCAACATCTAACATTAAACCAAAATATAAAATAGCAAAAACAATCATGACGGCGGTTGGCGTTACCTTCATAATCCCCGCCATCATCATGTCACCCATTTCCGACGCAAACCCACCAATCAAAGCAAAAAGGATGCCAGTAAAAATGAAAGCGACGACCACGGAAAGACGCTTTGAAATGACCAGGAAAAGAAATGTTAAAATCATACAAAACCCAATAATTGACAACATATTAAAAACCTCCCTTTAAATGAAAGTGATATTTACTAAACTAATATAAAATATTTTTATATTTCTGAAAAATCAGTTTTTTTAATTAGTATAGCATTGGAAAATTCATTAAAAAACAAGTTTTTAAATTCAACCCGAGTAACAATCCGAGAAACACCCACTCATGACCCTAGTTGACACAACGTCGTCTTTTTCGGTTTAGAGGGCATCCCCGTGAGATATCCTGAACTCTCTGAAAAAAATATATTGATTCATAGCATCGCCCAGAGTATTAGTAGTTGAAGATCCACCGGTCAATCCATCATCTATATATATAAATGATATACTCCCTACTTATTTTACACTGACTAAATAAAGTAGTATAATATACCCAGTATATTTTACCTACAAAAGAGGTGTAAACATGTATCCAACCTTCACATATTATGCAAAAGTTCATATCATCAAGGATAAGCGTTATTGTGAATGTGGAATTATTCATAACTATCGAGGAATATTCGAGAAAAAAGATTTGAAAAAGGTAAAATTCAAATCATTACCCGAGATCACCTGTAAATCCTGTCGAGAACAGTTCATACATAAAGTCCCAAACTAACTCCAGGATAGCTTTTATTGCCTGTACTTCCTCCTTCTATTTTTATAAACATTTTCATGTTTTTTTGTATATTTATAGATTTAACTCTTTTTTATGGTAAGATTATTGAAGGTGAAAAGCCACGAACCAATCACACCGAGCATTGTATTGGTAAACGGATAGCCAAGATTTATTCATTCTTGTCTTTTTTTTTCGCCTAAAATTAGCTTAAAAGAGGGTTAAAATGCTTTTTCCTACTATTAAAACGGATGAGAGACATATAGTAAAAGACAAACATACGTGTGTTTGCGGTACGAGATATAACGTATTCGCCATGTTATCCAGAAGAGACCTTAGAAAGATTATCTTCAAGCATTATAAAGAAGTAACCTGTATTGATTGTAAATCTAGCGTTATAGATAAAGAAGAATAAGCGAGCCCATACCAACTCCTCTCCCGATGCCACTTTCCATTAAACACCAACCTCATTCATAGCCATTATTCATACCCAGTGTAGAAACTCCTTAGCTGCTAATGACTTGTGAATCAAACAAAAAAAGACCATCCCAGGTCTTTTTTTGTTTGGCTCTGTTAAAGATTAATGTTGTTTAATTAGTCTCGTTAATAAGTGTGACAGTAAGTACCCATTTTAGGATAGAAAATCAAAAAGAGACAGAATCCCCTGTCTCTTAACAATTTTTAAATGCCACAATGGCATTGCTTTTACTTAACACTTGAATCATCTAACCGAATTTCAGCAACTTTACCACTATTGACACACCAAAACTCTAAAGTTATCTCTTGTTTGTGGTCAATATATCCGATAATGTCAGCTCCTTGCTCATTACTTTTGTAATATTTGTTTCCATAAAAAGAAAGAACTTTTTCTTTTGTATCACCTAACTTAATTCCTTTTGCGGTGTGGAGAGGATTATCAAATTGTTTTTTATCCGTACCAGTTATTATTAACCGCATTATAGAACCTTTATCTTTACCAGAATTAATAGAAGCAGTTTCTAATCCGCCTTTCCAATGGTAATAATCATATAAGTCATTATCTTCTTTACTTAATGGTTTGTCATACTGTGTTATAAAACTACTATTATTTATGCTTTCGTGGATTTTTACTCCTCCAATAGACTCATTGGAAAGGTTTGTAGATTTCATCAATTTCTCTGAATATGATGAAAAATAATTAAAAACTAAAACTCCTATTAATAAAATGCTGATACTTAAAGCAATTCGTTTTTTGCTCATATTCCTCCTACTTTCTTATATCAGGTACTGGTTTAATTAGTAAATCTGGATAATCTTAGATTATCATAAGTTGCATATGTCGAGAACAAGCAACTCTCAACAATCATTCGTATAACCGTAGCATCATCATTACGGTGATTAATAATGTCTAAGAATTGAAACCAACTCAAATAATTTTTAAGATATTTTGTCACTACACCATTGAATCGTTGCATCCATCCTTTTAATCTACTGTGATAGTTGTTGACATTTTGGATGTGATACAAACCTTTCACACGCTCTGTACCATCAGATTTAAAACGATAATGTTCCAGTCCTTTACTTTTTGCATAGGCAGAAAAAGCCCTCCAAACATCAGTGCAAAGAGTATTATCCGATGATAATTTAGAGCCAATAGCCTTATCCAATTGAGTTTTCACAATTCGACCTCTACCAAGTACGCCTGAATAGGTGGATTTTTGGCGGTCTCTCGCAATTAAAACACAAACTTGTTCGTGACTAATACCACGAATTTTTGAAGAACCACCACGTTTGCGAGGCTTACGCTCTTTAATGTCTTTTGTGCCTTTTTCGGAGTAAAGAAAATACGTTTCATCCATCTCAACAATTCCAGTAAACGTTTCAAAGTCCCTTTGATTGAGGGCAGACAATACTTTACGCCTCCAATAGAAAAGAGTAACGAAATGAACATTGCCAATGAGGTCTGCTGATTTGCGAAGTGAATAGCCTTCCAACATACATTTAATGAAATCTAACCATTTATCAGGCTTATGAGTACGATATAAAGGTGTAGAAGTTACATCTGAAAAAGTTTTTTGGCAATCTTTACATCGGTATCGTTGCCGTTCAACTTCTTTAAGACCGAGTTTTACCATATACCTACCGAACCGCACGACTTGCTTAGAACCACAATGTATGCAAGTGTAGCCATCTTTATTTTTACGTTCAGTCACTTCTTGGAATATGGGTTCACTTGCTGAAAATGACGCAATAGAATTTATGAAGAATTCTTTCAAACGATGTTGTTCTGCTGAATTCAATTTTTTTATCTCTGCTATTAATTCTCTTAACGTCATTTCAAACCCTCCAAATGAATGTTCTTGTATATATAACAGAACATTTGTTCGTTTTAATCAAATATCAACAGAGTTATTTAACAAAGCCTTTTGTTTAAGGTGGCAAGCCTCAAGCTTTAGACATATATGGCGAAGCCAAAACGTAAAACGGCAGGGATGCCATAGATGGAATAAAGAAGTCATGCTATAATCTAGTACGTCATAAAAGCAATTAAGAATTATCATATAAAGAAAAAAGGAAGTGTCATTGTGAATATATCTACATTAAAACAGGAGTGGTTTGGCAACGTCCGAGGGGATGTACTTTCCGGTATCGTCGTAGCCCTTGCCTTAATTCCTGAGGCGATTGCCTTCTCCATCATTGCCGGTGTTGACCCGATGGTGGGGTTATATGCTTCCTTCTGCATCGCCATTGTCATTGCCTTTGTTGGAGGGCGACCAGGCATGATTTCAGCGGCAACCGGGGCGATGGCACTCGTGATGGTTGACCTTGTTAAGGATTACGGCTTGAACTACTTGCTTGCCGCCACCATTTTAACGGGAATCCTTCAAATTCTACTGGGTGTCTTTAAGATCGGGAAGCTCATGAAATTTATACCGAAGCCTGTCATGACCGGGTTTGTGAATTCCTTGGCCATCTTGATTTTCATGGCCCAACTTACACATTTCACAGGGGAATCATGGGTCATGTATGTCATGACAGCCGGTTCACTCGCCATCATCTATCTTTTCCCACGGATAACCAAGGCCATTCCTTCGTCGCTGGTCGCAATCGTCTTCATGACCATCGTGGCTGTTGCAACTGGGGCTTCAGTAAGGACCGTAGGAGATATGGGGCATTTGAGCCAAGCTCTACCGACGTTCTTGATTCCAGATATTCCCTTAACATTCGAGACACTGGCCATCATTTTTCCTTATTCCATCGCCCTTGCGTTCGTTGGATTGTTAGAATCTTTACTGACGGCGCAAATCGTTGACGAAATGACCGATACGGATAGCAATAAAAACCGGGAAGCCAAAGGACAGGGAATCGCGAACATCGTTGCCGGATTCTTCGGCGGGATGGCAGGTTGTGCAATGATTGGACAATCCGGGATAAACATCAAGTCCGGGGGACGAGGCCGACTATCCACTTTCGTTGCCGGTGCCTTTTTGTTAACCTTGATCGTATTATTGAATGATGTCTTAATTAAAATTCCGATGGCTGCCCTTGTTGCAGTCATGATCATGGTTTCCATCGGGACCTTTGACTGGTCCTCCTTAAAAAAGCTTCGGATCACGCCTAAAACCGAGGCAATCGTCATGGTCGTGACAGTCATCGTCGTTCTTTATACACATGATTTATCCAAAGGCGTATTCGCCGGGGTAATATTAAGCATGATTTTCTTCTCGGCTAAAATTTCTAAAGTGTCGATCGAGAAAACGACAGACCAACCGGCCGAAAACATCATTTATCGGATAAAGGGACAAGTATTCTTCGCTTCGGTCCAGGACTTCATATCGAAGTTTGATCCGATGGAGAAAGCCGATTCCATTATCATTGATTTTTCCGATTCGAAAATATGGGACGCTTCAGCTGTGGATGCCGTCGAGAAAGTCGTCCTAAAATACAGGGTGCAAGGCAAAACGGTTCAGGTACTTGGCCTTGATCAGGAGAGTTCCCAGTTGCTAAAGAATCTAGCCTCTTATGTAAAGTAAACGTTACATTGCATAAAATCTTCATGAACCGCCAAACTAGAGTGAAGGATACTCTGGATTGGAGGAAGAACCATGTCAACTGATCAGGATTATACAGCCGCAGACTTATCACCGGACCTTCTCAATGAATTAAAACTCTTTGAAGGAAAAATGCGTGAGGAATCAAACAAAGAACTGATTGTGATTGCGTATGAAAAAGAAAAAGATGCATTGAATTAAAAAAAGGACTCGAAGGCCATTATAAAGTGGCATCGAGTCCTTTTTTTATAACTGTTGTAATCTGCCCGGCTTATAGCTTAGCGAAAATGTCTGTTAAAACTGGGACGATTTGTTTTTTACGTGACACGACGCCTTCTAAAACGGCGATATTGTTATTCAATGTAACGTTATAGGCTTTTTCGACCGCAAACGCTGATGTTCCAAGAGCCAAGGCTACAGAATCATTCGTTAAGATATCCGTTACCACGAATAAGAATAAATCTAGTTCTTTCGCGGCAATGACAGCCTGAATCGCTGCTTCGATTTCTGTTTGCTTTGCAAGTACTTCGTTCGGATCAACAGCATTTACTTGAGCAATCTCAACTTTTGCCGTTCCCATAGCAAATTCTTTTGCATCAAGAGTGATGAGCTGATCAATCGTTTTATCACTCAAGTCAGCTCCAGCTTTTAGCATCTCTAAACCGTATGTTTCAGCATTCACACCCGCAATTTCAGCTAATTCCATAGCCGCTGCGACGTCTTGCTCTGTGCATGTAGGGGATTTGAATAGTAAAGAATCGGAAATGATGGCTGAAAGCATAAGTCCTGCAATTGCCTTAGGCACTTCAATCCCATTTTCTTTGTAAATCTTATTTAAGATAGTAGCCGTGCAACCAACCGGTTCCGCGCGGTAATATAAAGGATCACTTGTTTCGAAATTAGCGATGCGGTGGTGGTCGATGACTTCCAATACGCGGACTTGATCGATGTCTTCAGCACTTTGTTGGCGTTCGTTATGATCGACCAAAATCACTCCATCCGCTTCCCCAGCCACTTTATCAACAAGGCGAGGTGCCTCGAATTTGAATTGGTCCAACGCATATTGCGTTTCACCATTGACTTCACCAAGACGAACTGGTTCAGTATTCACGCCCAGCTGTTTTTTTAGATCAGCATACGCGATGGCTGAACAAATAGTGTCTGTATCCGGATTTTTATGTCCAAAAACTAATATTTTTTCCACGATTTTTGCTCCTTTTTCCTAAATGATTTTCAGGGTTCTTTCTTTTCAATAAGCAGAATCCCTAGTTTTGCTATGCAATTTATTTTAACACAAAACACCTGACAATCCTCGAGGGATTTTTCGATTCCCCCCTATATTCTTTCACTATCCTCTTCCGTTATTAGACCTTGTCAATAGATATGAATCGGATTTCTTAAATATAAATGTTGAATTATCGGCACAGATGGCTTACGATTATAGAAGTATAAATACTAGATATTGACTTTTCTAACAACTCAAATAACTATATATAGAAAAAATGAACCAAGGTGCCAGAGATGGCTGAAAAGGGAATCCGGTGTGATCCCGGAACTGTCCCCGCAACTGTAAATGTGACGAAATGAGAAAACCACTGTATAGCTCTCTATACGGGAAGGACTCAAAGTAGGATGATCATGAGTCAGGAGACCTGCCTGGTTTTTTCAAGTTTCTTATTCTTCGGGGATTGAGATGATGAAACGATAGTGTAACGGCTATTTTTTCATGGCTCTTTTATCCTATCGTTTGATCCGCTCAATTTATTGGGCGGATTTTTTTTATTTACGTACGTTTTAAGGAGGAATACTCATGACTCAAACATATAACACGGCTATGGAAACCGAAACAAAATCAATCCAGCTTGATATGCTATCAAAGGATTTCGAAGACCGGCTTGATATGGACAAATTTAAAAAGCGCTTCACTAAATGGCTCGATCGAAAAAGTGATGCTTCTGAAGAACAAACATCGAAAAAACTAATACAGCTTGCCCTTGAAAGTGTCGATATCGATGCGCCTGACTGGACATTTGTCGCCGCCAGGGAACTTTTGAATACCATGTATCGCGATGCCCGGACAAATCGGGGCTATGAAGGCAGAAGCTATGGACCTTTCTATGAATTAATCAAAGAACTCTCGCAACAGCATGAAGGCCAGCGTTACCCTGTTTATAAATCGGAGCTTCTCGATTCCTACACAAAAACGGAGATCGAAGAATTGGGTTCAGTCATCAATCCGGAAAAAGATAACCTCTTTTCTTATATCGGAATCTATCTTTTGAATGACAGATACTTGGCCCGTCCAAAAAAAGACAAGGTCTATGAACTTCCTCAGGAGCGCTTCATGATCATTGCCATGGAAATCATGAGGCTTGAAAAAACGGAACATCGCCTGCAGCTTGTTAAAGAAGCGTACTGGGCCATGTCCAACCTGTATATGACGGTTGCGACCCCTACCCTCTCGAATGCCGGTAAGACCCACGGGCAATTGAGTTCATGCTTCATCGATGCGATAGAAGATTCCATCGACGGAATCTATCAATCAAACTATGATGCTGCCAAAGTTTCCAAATTCGGTGGTGGGGTCGGTCTATATGTCGGGAAAATCCGCTCGCTCGGATCTGATATCCGCGGTTTTTCCGGAAACAGTTCAGGCACGACTCCCTGGATTCGTCTCTTTAACCAAACCGCCGTCAGCGTCGATCAATTGGGTCAACGCAAAGGTGCCATTGCCATCTATATGGACGCTTGGCATAAAGACATCATGAGCTTCCTTGACTTGAAAACGCAAAACGGAGACGACCGCTTAAAAGCACATGATATTTTCACAGGCGTTTGTATCCCCGATTTGTTCATGGAAGCCGTGCGCGACAGGAAGGAATGGTATCTTTTCGATCCGCATACCGTGAAGCAGACCCTTGGGTTCTCCCTCGAAGATTTTTATGATGAGAAAAAAGGGGAAGGAAGTTTCAGGGACCATTACGCCCTCGCTGTAGAGGCCGCAGAAAATGGCGTACTTCCAGGCTATAGTTTCGAGAAAATCAACGCGATGGACATTATGAAAGGCATCATGATTTCACAATTAGAAGAAGGCGTGCCCTATATGTTCTACCGGGATGAGGTGAACAGGAAGAACCCGAATAAGCATAAAGGGATGATTTATTGTTCTAATCTTTGTACGGAAATTGCCCAGAATTTAAGCCCGTCAACGATCACCGACGAATATGAAACAGAAGATGGCGATGTCGTCGTGGTTCGCAAAAGCGGGGATTTCGTAGTCTGTAACCTTTCCTCCATCAACCTGCCCCGCGCAGTGAACAGTGATGTGTTGGAAAGACTGATCCCGATTCAGATTCGCATGCTCGATAACGTCATTGACGTGAATACCTTACCGGTCAAACAGGCATCCATTTCAAATAAACGGTACCGATCTATCGGCTTAGGAACATTCGGTTGGCATCATTTACTGGCAACCCAAAATATCTACTGGGAATCTGATGAAGCCGTTCAGTTTGCCGATACTTTATACGAAAAAATCGCTTACTTAACCATTAAGGCATCCAATGAATTGGCCAAGGAAAAAGGAAGCTATCCCTATTTCGAAGGGTCGGATTGGCATACGGGAGAGTATTTCGACCTTCGGGACTATACGGATTCAAAATGGTTGGAATTAAAAGAAGAAGTGCAGCAGCATGGCACACGAAATGGCTATTTAATGGCGATTGCCCCCAACTCATCAACGGCAAAAATCGGTCATTCCACGGATGGAATCGATCCGTTATATGAAATTGAATTTTATGAAGAGAAGAAAAACTTCAAATTCAAAGTGACCGCGCCTGGATTGACGCCTAATACGTATGAATACTATAAAAAAACGCGCTTCCATTTGGACCAAAAGGAAAGCATCAGGCAAAATGCAGCCCGCCAGCGTCATATCGACCAAGCCATTAGTTTCAATTTGTATGTACAAAACACGATCAAAGCCAAAGTGTTATTGGATATCCATCTGACAGCTTGGGAAAGTGGATTGAAATCGACTTATTATCTTCGTTCCACTTCATCCGAATACGACAATGCGTGCGAGAGCTGCTCTAGTTAACTAGCTTGATCGGAATTAATTTTTGAAGGAGACTTTACAGATGACAAACCATATCAAGAAAATCAGGATGCTCGAACCAACCCATCCTACCAAAGCGACCGGCGTATTCAAAGGAGAAGCTTCAGGCTTCCTCCTTTGGAATGACATTCAATATGAAAAGTTCTATGACACGTATACACAGCTCATCAATAATTTTTGGAAGCCTTCAAGCGTGAACATGATTCAGGATAAAAAGCAGTGGGGGGAATTGGATGAGGATATCCAGGACGCTTTCCTCGATATCCTCACAATGATTGCCGGGATGGACAGCCTGCAAACGCCGACATTAGTGGAAATCCTTCGCTACATCAAAGATCCGGCAGCAAAGGCGATCCTCGCCAACATGGCCCAGCAAGAATCGATTCATAATGAATCGTATTCTTACATTCTTGCTTCTTTGATTCCTGTCGGCAAGCAAAAACAGCTTTTTGACCGCATTAAAGAGCACCCGGAAGTAATCAAGCGGAACCAGCCGATCGTGGATGCCTACCAAACATTTGTGGATGATCCTAGCCCTCAGCACTTATTCGAGGCTCTCATCCATTCCACCAACCTTGAAGGGATCTATTTTTACCTGGCATTCGCCTTCTATTACAACTTAGGCCGTCAAAATCTGATGACCGGTTCGGCAACGATGATTTCCTATATTCATCGCGATGAAATGGTCCACTTCGATTTCATTGGCATGCTTGTCCAAATCTTGATGTATGAATACCCGGAATTGAATAATGAAGACAACACGAAATTCATCTATACGACGATTGAAAAAGCCGTAGAACTTGAAAAGGAATGGTCCGAATATATGCTTGAAGATATCCAAACAAAAGCAGATCTCGATTTGGAAGAATTCAATGAGTATATCGAATATATCGCTAACAAACGATTACGCATGCTTGGACTTGAAAACTTGTATCAAGAATATGGCGAGAACCCGATGCCCTGGATCAAAACGTTCGACGATGAATCCATCGGGCTAACGAAGACCGACTTCTTCGAGCAAAAGTCAAGGACCTATAGCCAAGTAAATGCAAGCAACGGGTTCGATGAGCTTTAAAACGGCCATCGTCCATCATTCGGCAGGCGGCAATACAAAGGCGCTTGCTGAAGTTCTTGCTTCCTTTTTGCCCGAAGCAGAGCTATTTCGTGTGCTTGAATTCGATATGAGTACATTGCATGAGTATGACTCGTTGATTGTCGGGACCTATACATGGGGAAATGGCGAACTTCCTGCCAGAATGTCCTCCTTCTATTCGGAGTTAGAGCAAATGCCGATATCCCACCTGAAAACAGGCGTCTTCGGGACGGGTGAAACGAATTACCATCATTTCTGTGGAGCCGTCGACCAATTCCGAGACATGCTGTTTGCCAACAGCAGATTAGTCGCTACTTTGAAGGTTGAACAAATGTATCAAGAAGCAGACCTGCCCCGGATCAAAAAATTCGCCGCTCTTTTTACAAGCTAGTAACCTCTTAATCTTATAAACATACTAAAAAAGACCCCAAATTGGGGTCTTTATTAACGTTCGATTATTTTTGAACGTTAGCAGCTTGTGGTCCACGAGCGCCTTGTTCGATTTCGAAAGAAACTTCTTGGCCTTCTTCAAGAGTTTTGAAGCCTTCACCTTGAATAGCTGAGAAATGTACGAATACATCGTCTTGTCCTTCAACTTCGATGAAACCGAAACCTTTTTCTGCGTTAAACCATTTTACTTTACCTTGTACCATGTTAGTTCCTCCTGTGTTTGGAAAAAATCCATTTTATTACTATTTTTGGTTCTGGATAATGTCTCAAGAGGAACCCTAAAACGGTAAATCCTTCTATCAAACAACTTATTCCGAACAAAAATAATTACCCATATTATAGCATGGGTAATTAACTGAAAACAATATTAATGGTTGGAATTTTGCCGACAAATTCCCCTAATATTCTACATTTTTCTTTTCTTATTTTGACGGAATCCTTCATCTAATAAGTAGCGTTCCGCTTCGATTGGGCTTTCGAAACACTCCTCTAAATTCGGTCCTGAGTAAACATTCCAAAGCTGATCTTCTCGAACAAGCGAAAGCTCCTGCTTTTCCTGGCCAACCCACGTACCTTCCAACTTAGCGAACTCATCGTCTTCCTCTTCTTCTTGCATGACGGGAGGTTCCGATAAATAAGATAGGCTAGTTTTGATCAATACTTTCAAATCCTCTTCGGAATAATCACGTATATTGATGAATCCTTTGCGGTCTGTTTCCTTCTTTTTCAGATGGCCTGCGTACACAAAGCCATTTCCATTCGGATGAAGATGTTGCACGACGATTTTCTTCTCTTGGACACTACCTGGAAAATGGAAATTGACGCGTCCTAGTGATACATCTTTCCGTTCTAATTCCGGGAATGTTTCAATAATGCTTAGTTTTTCTTCAAAAGTTAACAAATTTCTTCCTCATTTCATTAGTTCATCTTGTTTGTCGATTATAACACAAGAAACAATAAATCTCTTCGCCAGCTTCTATTATAATGTATATAAGGAGATGATTTACGCATGACGATGAAAATTATTACAGAACTTAATTCCCTCCATGGGCAACAACTTTTTTCCCTTCAGAAAAAAGCCTATGCAGTGGAAGCAGAACTGATTAAATATTCCGAAATTCCGCCACTATTAGAAACGTTTGACCAATTTTCACGCTGCCAGGAAACATTCATCGTTTTTTTTGTTGACGATGTGATAGCTGGGGCCATTTCCTATAAAGATGAAAGCGGGCGGGTAGAGATTTGCCGGATGATCGTTCACCCGGATCATTTTCGCAAAGGAATTGCAAATACCCTCCTTACCCACCTTCAGAAAACCGTTCCATGGGAAAAGTTAACCGTTTCGACCGGTGCATTGAACCAGCCAGCACGGAAGCTATATGAAAAAAACGGCTTTCTACATACGAAAGATGTGGAAGTCGCACCTAAATTTTTCATTAGTCTATACGAAAAATGATCACTTTATGTACGTCACAATGAAAAGCATGATGAAAGAGATGGCAATGATTACAGCAACCCATAGCCATGCTAAAGTCATGTTCCCCGTATCCATGGCTATATATATCGCTGTCGGTATCGTCTGGGTCTGTCCTGGGATGTTCCCCGCAAACATAAGCGTCGCCCCGAATTCCCCCAAGGCCCTGGCCGAACTTAATATCGCGCCGGTGAGAATCGATTTACCGGCTAATGGGAGAGATACGAGCAAAAACAATTTCCATTCGCCTGCTCCATCCACTCTCGCAGCGTTTTCAATCTCTTCATCTATGCCTTCAAATCCCGTTTTGGCCGATTGGTACATAAGCGGGAAGGCCACCACCGTGGAAGCAATGACCGCCGCCCACCAGGTGAACATGATCGGTTGGTTAAATACCTTCTCGATGATTTGCCCGAGCGTTCCATTTTTACCGAAACACACAATCAGTAAAAATCCGACGACTGAAGGAGGCAGGACAAGTGGCAGCAAAAACACGGTTTCCAGGACGACCCTGCCCTTGAAACGCTTTTTGGCCATGAACCGGGCAAGCAGGATTCCTAAAATAAAGACTAGGATTCCTGAGATGCCGGCTATTTGAATGGACAGTCTGACTGGTGACCAAAATTCCGCCGTCATGATACGTGCTCCGCAGAACCTATATTTTCCTGATTTCCATCAGATGCAGGGGCTCCCCATCTTTTAAAAATCCACATTTGAAATTCTCCCTTTTTTGAAAAAACTTTTAAGTTTATTTTTCTTGACATATTGCTGACACATACAAACGTTAAAGTAAGAGTATCACAAATACAAAAATAATTTTAACTCATAAAAATAAAAATCAAAAACCTAAAAAAAATATGAAACCTTAAGGGAGTCGATTTTAAATGGTTACAATTTATACTACCCCAAGCAGCTTAGCATGTCGTAAAGCAAAAGCTTGGTTACAAAAAAATGAAATTTCCTACAATGAACGCAACTTATATTCTCAACCTTTATCCATAGCAGAAATCAAAGAGATCTTACGTAAAACGGAAGGCGGTACAGATGAGATCATCTCAACCCGTTCAAAGAAATTCAAAAGCTTGAACATCGATATAAACAATACGCCACTGAACGACCTATGCATGCTAATCCAAGCCAATCCAGACTTGCTACGTCGCCCGATCATTTTCGATCATAAGAATTTGCATGCAGGTTACAATGAAGAGGAAATGGGGCGCTTCCTTCCAAGAAAAGTTCGTCATGTTCAATTATGGCGTGCAATCAGTCAACTAGCCTAATCCAATACTTGTAAAAAAGGGTTGTCCATTTTTAATGGACAACCCTTTTCTGGTTATACCTGTGCGGATTTTTCTACCGTAATGGTAAAAATCGTCCCTTTTTCATCGCTTTCTTTCAATAATAAGTCTCCCTTTTGCGCTTTAGCGAGCATCTTGCTGAAAGGTAAACCTAATCCCAATCCACGCACCTTCAGTTTTTTGTTTTCCCCTCGGTAAAATGGTTCGAACACATACTGCTGTTCATGTTGGGGAATCCCTCGGCCACTATCCTTCACATCGATACCAATTCGGGAGTCTTCCATTTCATAGAGGCAAATCACAATTGTACCATTTCCATCAAGTGAGTGCTTCGCATTGTTCAAAAGGTTTATGATAATTTGTTGCATCCTCAGTGAATCAATTTCCCCAAAGATTGACTCATCCGGAACCTGTACATCCAGGGTGAAATCCTGATCCTCCTGGGTGACGTGCCACCGATAGGCTATTTCCTGTATGAAAGTGTTGAGATTTTCTTTTTCCAATCGGATTTTAAAGGCACCGGCCGATAAGGCATTATAATCCAATAAATCCTCGATCATCACCTGTAGGCGCTGTGTTTCCTTCAAGGAAATATCCAGGAATTCCTTACTCTGTTCACCCGTAACCACATCATCCCTGACCGCTTGGATCAAACCACTAATGGAAGTAACCGGTGTTTTTAGATCATGGGTGACACCAGCAAGTAACTCAGCCCGTAATTTTTCCATGAGTTTCAATCGGTTCGTCATTTCTTTAAAGGATTCCACGAGTTCGTATATCTCTTCTTCCCGTATCTCCTCTTCTTCTTTAAAATGGATCTCATAATTGCCTTCCCTTACCTGGACAGCAGCGTTAGCCACATCTTGGATGGGCCTTGATATCTTTCTAGATAGAAAATAAATGACGCCCGTCCCAAGTAAAAGCAAACCACCAATCAGGAAGGCAAGCAAACCGTGATCTTGGTTCACTTCCTTCAGAGCCCCTTCTTCCTGGGCGATGACTACCCATCCCTTTGTCTCGCCTTCAAATGTGATCGGCGATTTGACGACGAACACCTTATTCTCTGAAATCTTGACCTTCTGGATCAATTCTTCATTATTCATGATGGCACCTGGGAGTTTACTATTTTCCTCATCAATATATAATTGAGGCATCGTATAGATGATACTCCCATCAGGATCGACGATATATATGATCGGCTGCTTATTGAGCTGAAGGATTTTCTCCCTTTCCTCAACGATTTCAGAAAGGATGGGACCAACGACAATTTGGCCATTCTCCTTGATGGCCCGGTCGGACGTTTCATCCGCTAAATACTTAAGCAGGCTCAACCTATATTCCAAGGCCGTCTTTTCCATCCACCATAAAGAAAAAACGGACAATATCAATAAGCCAGAAATCAAGGTCAATACATATTTCTTCGTCCAATAGAGCTGCAAGGTTGTCCGTTTTCTAGTTTTCATAGACACTCAATTGATACCCCAATCCACGCAACGTTTTAATTTCCCCTTCTGATGAGGGCCAAGCATCAAGAGCTTTCCTGATTCGTTTGATGGCTAAGTCCACAGCACGGTCACTTCCGTCATAGTCTATGCCCCACACTTGATCGAGCAGCTGCTCTCTCGTGAAAATATGGTTGGGGTGCTTCGCAAAAAAAATGAGCAACGACAAATCACGGGGCGTCAAGCTGATTTCTTCCCCTTTTAATAGTACGGAATAGGATTTGTTATCAATGGATAAGCTCCCAAATTGATGTACATGGTTTTCTTCCACTACAGGTGTTGAACTCCGTCTTAAAACGGCATGCACCCGCGCCATGACTTCTTCCGCCACAAAGGGCTTGGAAATATAATCATCCGCTCCCGACTTAAAGCCGGTTAGACGGTAATCCACATCGTTCAATGCGGTCAACATGATCACCGGGCACATGTCTTTCTCCCTTATCTCTTTCAAGATGTCCCAGCCTTCCTTACCTGGCAACATCACATCAAGTAGCACAAGGTCCGGTTTCATTTCTTCATAGGTTGGAATGGCTTTTAGTCCATCGAAGACCTGTACGACTTCCATTCCTTCACGCTGTAAATATGCTTTCAATACCATCGAAATGGCAATTTCATCTTCAACGACTAGAATTTTTTTCATAAAGGAATTCCTCCTTCTTAAATTATAGTTGAATCATATTGCATTAGCCAACCCCAGTATGAATTGACCTTTTTATCCTTCATCATACCCTCTTAATGTGTCAGGAATATGTTCATATAATCATTCCTAGACATCTTGAACCATCCCCCATTCACCTGTCAAAGTACGGAAAATGGGACAGGCGTTCGTTTCCGGCACACCAAAAAGGCCGGCTTCATCACTGAGCCGGCCTGGTTTCAGTTACATGTCTCGTGCGGATTCGGACAACCCACATCCTGTTTTTCCACTTGTATTGTGCTGTGTTCAATCCCATATTGATCATGCAGTAATTTTTGCGCTACCGCCAAAATCGAATCATGATCTCCACCTGCATCGATGACGACATGACAGCTCAACGAAAGAAATCCGGAGGTGATCGTCCAGATATGGAGGTCATGGACATCCGATACATGCGGCAATTCCTTCAAACTCTCTTTCACTTCTTCCATATCGACCCGATCCGGTGTGCCTTCCATTAAAATATGGAAAGAATCGCGCACCACTCTATATCCACTTATGACGATTAAAATCGCAACAATCATGCTCGCGATTGGGTCGGCAATTCCCCAATCGAAAAAATATATCAAGAGTGCGGCAGCAATGGCACCCACCGAACCAAGCATATCACCAATCACATGTAAGAATGCACTCCTTACATTGAGATTTTCTTCTTTATCGCCACTCATTAAGATCCATGCAGCAATGACATTCACAAGCAAGCCAATGATTGAAATCATCAGCATCCCCATACTTTGAACCTCAGGCGGATTCACAAACCTCCGGATCGCCTCAATGAAAATGAATGCCGATATAACAATTAACGTTAAACCGTTTAAACACGCGGCGATGATTTCGAAGCGCTTATATCCAAATGATTTTGACTGCGTCGCTTTTTTTTCACCCAACCTTATCGCTGTATAACTAAGCCCTAAAGCGGCTGCATCGCTTAGCATATGTCCTGCGTCTGATAGCAAGGCCAGGCTATTCGTCATGAATCCTCCAATCACTTCGATTACCATGAATGTGGAGATCAGTACAAACGAAGCCAACAAAGCCTTTTTATTATTAGAATGGTGATGGTGATGTCCGTGGTCATGGGAGTGACCCTCATGATGTCCCATGTTCCCCCTCCTCTCAGGTATATATAAGCTTATATATAGTATGGGATAATTTCAGAATGGTTTCAAATGATTGACTTACCCATTTAAAGTATAAAAGATAACAATCGCCATGAAGACAAAAATAAACACTGCAGGCAATGACCTACAGCGTCTTTACAGGTTATTGTTCACTTTGCATGGTATCATCGACGATTGCACGCAGGTCCTTATTGAATAATTCATCATTGCACACAAGGCTGTGCTGATCGTCTGTCCGCTCCGGATCCTTAAGCTGATTTTCCTGTTCCTTGTCCTTCATGACCTTTTCCCCCTTTAGTCAATTTGACTTTTATCATATCCGGAGGAGATGTCCTTTATGCTTATATCTATATAATCTGATTTCCATGAAAGGCGCGAATGATGAATTTATGCTCTGGAACTTGTAGTCTTTTATAAGATGACAGAAATGCCGCATTATCATACAGGGCATTTTCTAGATTGACCTGAATTCCGTTTTCTTCAATCGTAACGACACTATACCGTGCAGTTGGCTCCCTATTACATCCAAGTGATCCGGGATTCAGGTAAATGGTTCGATCATTCTTAAAGAGATGAGGAGGATGATGATGACCAAACCCTATTAAATCTTCAGACCGGTTTTTAAAGAGGGCCTCCAAGTTGGGTAAATTGGGCTCGACGATTGTGCTAAAGGGATTTTGACTGATATGTACATTCCTCTTTTCCTGTTCCATATGATAATGGGTGAAGAAAAGAGTGTGGCCATTAATTGTAACTTTCATGGTGCGAGGCAATTTTTCCAGGGAGGGGATAAAGATCGGGTCCATCCTTTCGGCAATCCATTCATGGTGCTCTTTGACATGAATATGTCCCGTTGGATGTTCTTCCCCTTTAATGATGGCTAATACGGCTTCATCATGATTTCCACTGATCATCGATAGATTCTTTCTTGAAAATAACAAATCCAAGACGTCATTGGTATCAGGTCCTATTCCGACCATATCCCCCAAACAATAAATTTGCTCAATATCACTTCTTCCATCAATTTCCCTAAGAACGGCTTTTAACGCCGAAGCATTACCATGTATATCCGTTATAATGGCAACTTTCACGATGAAGTTCAGCCCCCTTCTCTATATATGGTATATTATAACACCTTTAAAATCAGGGAAAAATTATTCGGGCTCATCTCCCCTCATCTACCGACGCCCATTTTTAAAGAATAAGCAAACACTTCGGCCTAGAATACATAGTATGGAGTATTCCCAGTAAAGATGATTTGCTAGGTATGAAAATCACAAACGTTATGAGGAGGAAATTTTAATGGGTGGTTATAACAATAATAACAATAATGGATGTAACGATGGCTGCAATGACGGATGCGGTGGCGGCGGTTTTGATAACGGGTTTGCCTTATTGATCGTATTATTCATCCTACTAGTCATCATTGGTTGTAGTTGGGGCTTCGGTGGCGGCGGGTATGGCGGCGGTTACGGCGGATGCTGCTAACACATTAAATAAAAACAAGGCGCCTGAAAACGGCGCCTTCTTTGTTATTGTTTCGCTTTTCTTTTCTTTGCTTTTAAGAACAACCAAATGACAATCAGGACAATTGGGATGAGCAAAAAGTTCGCATATTGTGCGAATATCGCTCCAGCCTGCTCCCATTGTGGTCCTAGTTTATACCCTAGATATACATAGATAGTGGTTACAGGAAGCATCGCCAAATATGTATAGAGTATGAATTTCCAGATATTCATCTTCAGAATGCCACACGGTAATGAAATGGCCGTACGGATTCCTGGAACAAATCTCCCGAAAAAGGCAATTCCTGCTCCATACTTATCGAAGAAGTATTCAGCTTTATTCAGTTGCTCCTCTTTAACCAAAAAGTACTTTCCAAACTTCATTACGAGTGGCCTTCCCCCATACCTTCCTAGTGCGTATAGCGTCAAGGGGCCTGTCACCCCACCAATCGAACCGGCCAGTATCGTCAAGATCAAATTCCTTTCACCTTGATAGACCCAATAGCCAGCAAGCGGTAGCACTACTTCGGCAGGGATGAATTCAAATGTCAATGCGAGCAATACTCCGAAATATGATAAAGATTTAAACGCTTCTATCATATCCATGATTATAGATTCCATAGAGGTTTCCCCCTTTCTTTCAACAGTTACATATAAAAAAGGATGCCCCCGCTCTTTACGGGCACCCTTTGTTTTCTAAAAGGACAGTTCATCGGTATTATACATGTAGATTTATGCTTTTTATACATTTTTTCATACCGTAATCCTATAACAATGATTCATAAAGAGTCAACGTTTTATTACCGGGATATTTTTCTAATATAGTCAGTGATGAGCTGTATTAAAGGAAAAAGGTGATGCCGATAATTCGGAATCACCTTCATGTACTCTATACTATTAAATCGAAGGTTCGATTTCCATACTTTTAAGCCAGGTTCCCCGATCCTGTTGCGTGATTTCACCCTTTTCATAGACTGGTTTTCCCTTTTTGAATGTGGCGTTTATCGTACACGGGAAGGTGTGGCCCATATAGACACTTTGCTTATGCTTGGCAAAGAAATTATCTTCGGTGACAGTATGCGTGTCATTCAATGAAACAATAGCAACATCCCCTTCCTTCCCTACTTTTATTTGCCCTTTTCTTGAAGAGAGACCAAACCGTTCAGCCGGTGCCCCGGCTATCCAATCCGCGATTTTATGAAACGGTATTTCATAGGTAATAGCCAGTTCAATCATCGACAGCAAGGAAAATTGCCCACCACTTATACCACCCCATGCTTCAAACAAGTTATGTTCCGCAGGGTCCTTCAATTCGTAAGGACATGGAGAGTGATCGGAAGAAATCATATCAAACCTTCCTTCTATTAATAAAGCAATCAACTTTTCCTGTTCGGCCTTATCACGCAGAGGGGGCGCGCATTTTGCGACCGTACCTTTCTCGACAAGCGTATCTTGATTGAATAACAAGTAATGAGGACAGGTTTCAACCGTTACATCCAGACCGCACCGCTTGGCCGCTTCAATCTTTTCCATCGCCAAACCACTGCTGATATGGACAAAATGCAGCCGGCATCCTGTCATTTCGGCATATGTGAGAGCCCGTTCGACAGCTTCCGCTTCCGCTAATACAGGACGAGTCGCCGCATAGTCTTCAGCGCTGAATAATCCTTGATCCTCTTTCTCCTGCTTCAAAAATTGTGTAATGGAATCACTTTCCGCATGTAGCGCCAAAATCTTATCCAATTTTGCGATTTCCCTCATACCATGAAGCAAGGTAAAATCATCCGCTCGCTCAAACTTATCATTGCCCGTTGCGGATAGAAAGGCTTTAAAACCGACGGCCCCTGATTTAGCTAACCCTTCCAACTCCTCTATATTTCCAGGAACGAGGCCACCCCATAACCCGAAATCGACAACCGATTTTGCTTCCCCGACCTTCGCCTTCTCAAGTAACGCGGCTTCATCAATGGTCGAAGGGATCCCATTCAATGGCATATCAAAATAGGTCGTGCAGCCGCCCGCCGCCATCATCTGTGAGCCCGTTTCAAACCCTTCCCAATGGGCACGTCCAGGTTCACTAAAATGCACATGCACATCGATCATTCCAGGAAAAACGTATTGATCGCACGCTTCATATTCTTCCAATCCTGTATCACCAAGCAGATTTCCAATCTTGATGATTACGCCATTCTGGATGGCCACATCAGTTTTCTTCACTTCATCAGGCAATACCACGTAGCCATTACGGATAATGAGATCGTATGTTGACACCATAATCACTCCTTCAAGTTGTGTGGCAATAAAACAGGAGCCATCTCCCCGCCTTATTGCACTCCAAACATTTTCTCCGTTTCCCCTACATATACGTCGAGGGCAGCCTGCAAGGCTTCTCCCCTGTTCACTCCGAACCCTTGGCGTATAAGGACCGCTTCCAAGGAGGACAGAACGAAGAGGATATTCTCTTTCCGGCAGCTGAATCCCATCGTACCGATTCTCCAAATCTTACCGTGAAGCGGACCGAACGATGAAGCGATTTCGATACCAAATTCATTCAATAACATCGACCGAACTTGCTCTCCATCCACCGCTTCTGGAATTTCGACACAAGTGACACATGGCAATTTATTTTGCCTATCCCCGAATAACGTTAAGCCCATTGCCTCGATTCCAGCCACAAGTGCGGCTTCGTGATGCTTATGACGGGCGAATCTCTGTTCCAATCCTTCATCGAGTACAAGTCGCAGACCTTCACGCAATGCATAAATCATCGAAGTTGCTTCTGTATGGTGATTCAATCGGCGAGGTCCCCAATAATCCTGCAGCATGCCCAAATCGAAATAATTACTGGTAATGGGGCGATGCCTTGATATATATTGACGATCTTCCTCCGTTGCAATCCCTCGTTCTACCTTTTTACGTGACTGAATAATTTTTTCAATTCTCTCATTGTAGGTGATAGGTGCCATTCCTGAAGGGACGGACAAGCATTTTTGCGTACCTCCTATCAATCCATCAATACACCACTCATCCACCTTTACATCCGTTCCCCCGATTGATGCGACCGCATCGACAACGAGCAAAACACCTTGCTCACGGCAGGCTTTCCCGATTTCCGCCAGTGGCTGCATGCAGCCTGTAGACGTTTCCCCATGGACGATCGCCGTTATTTTCGGCGAAACTTTCTTGATTTCCGCAATGATAACCGAGGGATCAAAAACCTCTCCCCACGGACATTCGATTGTATGCACTTCCGCTCCATAGCGCTCACAAATTTCAACCAGTAAATGACCAAACCTACCGAAAATGGGAACCAAGACCTTATCTCCCGGCTCAATGATGCTACAAAGAATCGCTTCATTCCCAGACCGGGATGTACCATCGATGGGAAAGGCCCAGTGATTCTTCGTCTGGAATACGAGACGGAGCATTTCCATCACTTCATTCATGATATTCGTGAATGCGGGATCAAACTGCCCCAAGATCGGAGCGCTCATCGCCCGTAAAACTCGCGGGTCCACCTCCACCGGTCCTGGGGTCATGATGGTCCTGATCGGTGTATATAGTTCTTTATATGCCATTTTCTTCAGCTCCCCTTAATAGGCTAATTGATATAATATTTCGCTTAAAACATCGATTCCCTTTTCTAAATCATGAACATGCGTAAATTCTTTAGGCGAGTGGCTGATTCCATCCCGGCTGGGAACAAAGATTAAGCAAGTCGGACAAACCGAACCAAATACCTGTGCATCGTGCCCCGCACCGCTTATGATATCTTGATAAGGTATATTTTTATCTTCAGCAATTCCACGAATCATTGCATTCATCTCTTCATTTAGTTCAACGGGCAAAACATCCATCCACTGCGAGATTTCCAACGACATCTCCCTCTCATCCGCATGAGATTGGAAGGTCGAGAAAATCTCCGCACAAAACGCGTCAAGGACTCCTTCTTGGTGATGCCTGATATCTAAACTGAAAGCCACTTCACCTGCCACGACGTTTGGAACATTTGGCAACACTTCCAGTTTACCTACTGTTGCAACTAAATGAGGATGCATTTCCTTGGCCTTTTTCGTCAAAAAAGAAATGTATTCCGAAGCGGCACTGACGGCATCTTTCCTATAGTGCATCGGAGTCGTTCCCGCATGATTGCTTTCACCCTGCACTTTAATCGTATAACGGCGCTGCCCGACAATATGGCTGACGACCCCGATTGTCTTTTGATTTTTTTCCAGAACCATTCCCTGTTCAATATGAATCTCGACGAATCTCTCAATATCATCACGAACTGGAGTTATATATGTATCAGGGTCAAAACCAGCTTCCTTCATGGCTCCCAAAAATGGATAGCCCTCTGAATCTGTCAGCCCTTTCACTTGATCAAGGCCATACACCCCTTGAATATTTCTCGATCCCCAGAACGTCAAAGGAAAACGGCTTCCTTCCTCTTCACAAAAGGAAACGACTTCTATCGTTTTTTGGGGAGGTCCATAGGTTTGATACAGCCTTTGTACCGCTAGGAAACTAGCGATGACCCCAAAAGCACCGTCATATTTCCCACCATCAACAACCGTATCGATATGCGAGCCCGTGAGGATTGTTTTACTTCCGGGGTTCGACCCTTCCAATCTTCCAAATAAGTTACCTACATCATCAAAATAGGTCTGCAATCCCACTTCTTCCATTTCCTTTTTCACCGCATGCTGAGCCTTCACCCATGCCTCGGAATATAATAACCGAGTGACTCCATCATTCTCCGTTAAACCGAATGAAGCCAACCATTCAATCAAGGAAGCAACATTATCTTTTTCATATTTGTATTTTTCAATTTGAATGGCCATCATATCGCTCCTTTTATTCTCATCTTTATATGTTATGAATCTTCACAAAAATATGTTATATGGAGTATTTTACTTGCTTAAACCGTGAACTTCATTGACAAATCCGTTAGAATTCCAAGATATTTTTGTGCATGATTACTAGTTCACCTTCCCATTTATCCCATGAATTCACCTTGACTTTTCACGAGAGAAAAAAGCGAGAGTGCCCGCCAAAAGGACACCCTCCCATTTCAACTTGTATAATTCGACCCTAATCCCAAGTCCCTCAATAGCTGACGGTAGGCAATCGAGGTTTTATCCGCCGCGATATGAGCTTCTGCCTGTAGGTCTAGTGGTAGCTCCTCTGGCTTTTGATTTTCAACCATTTCCTTATCTTCATTGAAAATCTGCAAATTGAATTCATAGGTGTCTTCAAGCGGAGCATCCATGTCAAAATTTCTTGCCATCGGGGAAAACATTCGGGTTTTCCGAGCCGAAACAGGGCTTGCGCAATTTAGGATGAATAATTTCCCTCCTTCTGGAAAATGGACGGTCAACCTTGCCGCTAAAGGTGGATATATATCGAACACGCGCAACCATTTAAAGTTCGGTGGCTCCAAATGTTGCAGGTCCTTTCCATAATTGCTGACCGAACTCACATACTCTACATGTAAGCCATACTCCGTTTTATCCACTTTATAACTTGGCACAACAGGATTATCACGATCAGCGAAGCTCTCTGAATGGACCCAGGCAAAGTGGGATACATCCAAAAATCCTTCCATCTGCCTCCCTGCTGACCCAGCAATGTCGATGTAAGGAGGCAGAATATTCAGATATTCTCGGTCATCCCAAGCCGGCAGCGGAGGAATATCCTCCTCATCACTCGCAATGGAAGTCCAAACCAAGCCATAACGCTCTACAGTTGGATATATATTAATACAAAGACGTGGAGAAATTTTCGCATTGGGATGTGCAGGTATTCCCGTGCAATTCCCTTCTGGTCCGTATCTAAATCCATGATATGGGCAAACAATATTATCATCTTCCACCCAACCCATGCTTAAAGGAACTCCCCGGTGCAAACAAAGATCTCTTGCCACGATGATTTTACCATTCGCACGGTAAAGAACAAGATGGACATCCAGCAATTTAATGCCCAGGGGCTTTTCCGTCACTTCCTCGACTGCCGCCACCGGAAACCAGTACTGCGTCAATACATCCCAATCCTCTTTACTAAATGTGCATTCCTTCGGATAGGGCGTCACTCTTTTTTTCTTTTTACTAGCAACAGTGGTTTCCTTCATTTCTTCATCTCCCCTAACATTCTTTAGCTTTTTATAAATAGTATCAATTTTCTAATTTTATGTCACCACTTATGTTAGAAAACCTCACATATAAATAAATATTTGTATATTTTAACAAAGAGAAATGATAAAATTGTAAATAATGTCAAAGAGATTGTAAGATATGATAAAAAAATTCACAGCATGAAGCCGATAAAAAGAAACAGAACATAGTCTTCACCAAGCAGGCTCTTAAATAATCAGACTGTTAAACTCGCAATCATCTAGAAAAAATAAAATGAAAGATTGAGGTGTGTTTAGATGAAGGTAGCTGAACTTTTACATTTGCCGTTTTTATCCGGGATGCATGTAATAGCAGGAGAATCAGGAATGGAATGCGAAGTGCGTACGGTCAATATGATGGACGCTCCGGATATCATCCATTTTCTAAAACCGAACGAATTTCTTGTGACGACCGCTTACCATCTAAAGGATCAACCATTATTATTAAAGACCCTCGTCGAAGGTATGGCAAAACAAGGTTGCGCCGCACTTGGCATTAAAACGCGACGCTACTTAAAAGAAGTACCGGATGAAATCCTTCAACTCGCCAATGAACTCTCACTTCCCATAATCGATCTTCCCGAAGACTTATCTCTCGGCGAAATCACCAATCTCACATTAAGGGCCATTTTAGATCAACGCGCCCATGAGTTAATGTACGCCATGGAAACGCACAAACAATTTACCAACCTAATCATGCGCGGAAAAGGAATCCAGAAATTACTTGATCACTTATCCAAGATGATTGAATTTCCTATTACATTGGTTGACCAATACTTTAAACCAATCGTCTTCCCTAATCGTGTCTCTCCAATTTTTCCAATAATCAAAAAAATAGCAAGTGAGGGATTTAACTATCCAACAACCATAACTCCCTTTTTCTCTTTTTCGATTCTATCCAATCAGCAAACCTATACCGTATTCCCCATCTATATGGATGAAAAGATATTTGGCTATTTGATCATCTTGGGAGAAATCAAGACAAGTGACAATCTCATTACATTGACGATTGAACAGGCTACAAACGTCATTTCCTTCTCCTTAATGAAAGAGCATGCCCTCAAGCAACACGATCGAAATATACGGAATGAATTCTTCCTGCATGTTCTTGATGGCAGTTTCTCCTCACAGGAGGAAATTATAAACCGGGCAAAGGAATTCTCCTTACATAATGAACAAACGTATATATGTGCTGTCGGAAAAATTGATGAAATGCAAGAAAGTAAAAACTTTACCCAACAGCAAGAAAAAGCCGATACGGTCCACAAGTTTTTAGAAGAAGAACTTCACGAATCACCTTTCCCCATCCATCTCTTTACGAAAGGAAAGAAGTGCATTCTTTTATATGAAGTGAATGAAGATTCCACCCGTTCTCTTCAATATGTAGAATCTTCCCTACAAAAACTGCAAAAATTGGTGAATGACCAATTCGGTTGTACGGTCTCGTTCGGTGTCAGTCATATGGCACCGAAATTCCTTCAGATCAAACATGCCTTCAAGGAAGCGAACGATTCCCTCAAGGAAGGTGGTTTATCAAAGAGGCCCGAATACATCCAGACATTCCGGACCAAGGACATCATGGAATTGTTACGAATCATCCCTGAGGAAGACCTAAAGAACTTCCACCACTTCGCCCTGCAAGGATTTTCAAAAATCAACAACGAGGAACAGGAACCGTTGTTACAGACTTTATCCGTTTACCTTGAGACCCATTGCCAAATATCCGAAACAGCCAAAAGACTATTTGTTCATCGGAACACCGTCGTATACAGGCTGGAGAAATGCGAGGAACTGCTTGGCAAGAGCTTAAAAGATTCCGAAACCACATTGCAAATACGACTTGCCTTAAGAATCAACACCTTGCTGACTAGTTAGTGTACTCGATGTACTCGATATCACATGTCTCATTAGCACGTTAGAATGTAGAAACATAAGTAAGACTTATTATTATAAATAACAACTCCGTAATTTCCTTATTATTACAATAGAAGTAAAATGATAGTTAGGTACCACACAATAGAATTCGGAGAGGAATGATTCATATGCCATTTAAGTTTCAAACCATTGACCATATTCAGCTCGCTGCTCCTAAAGGCAGTGAGGACACGGCAAGAAAGTTTTTCAAGGACATTTTGCGTTTGGATGAAGTCGAAAAGCCTGAATCATTAAAGAAAAGCGGTGGGTTGTGGTTTCAATTTGGAAATTATCAAATACATATAGGAATCGAAGAACCCTTTTATCCAGCCAAAAAGGCGCATCCGGCTTTTGCAATAGAAAATTTAGAAGCGTTAAAACAACATTTACTAACAAACGGGATCGAAGTCACAGAAGACGATAGAATCCCCGGGGTTAAAAGGTTCTTCATTTCCGACCCCTTCGGTAACCGGATGGAATTCTTAGAGCGGAATAAACACTAAATCTAAACCGTTCTAAGAGTCAGCCAAAAAATTACTTTCTTTGATTTTGCAGATTTAGGATTAGAAACTTTTAGGAGCTTATATGATAATAAAGTGGATTAAGTGTCATGTAGATGAAAAAAGTAAAGGTTCATTTTCAAACGCACAAGAGAAATGGAGTAACTTAAAAAATTCGGAATGATTTTTAGGTCAAATAGGTGGTTGGGATAAAAATAAGCCCTTTGAAGCAGGGATTCTTTCATTTTGGAAAGACTCCCATTCTTATAAAAAATTCATGAAATATCATCATGACGATATTTTCGAGAACAGTAATCAAAAAAATACTTATCAAAATATCTCAGTTGAAATTTACGAAAAAATGTTTGATATAGGTTCAATAGACTTCACAAGGTTATTACATGAAGGAAATCTCCTTCGAATTGCAGATTGTGATGTAGATTTAAATAGACAATTTCATTTTGAACAAGTACAAAAAGAAGTGTGGAATAAGGGTATGACAGATACTTCCGGAATGTTAGCAGGGGTATTTTGTAGAAATCCAAACCATAAAGAAAGGTATCTAGTAGCTTCATTATGGAATAACAATCTTTCACATCAATCGTATGTCGACAATAAATTGCCATTATTAATTCAGAATTCTGGAGTCAAAGACCCGGCAATAAGGTTAATAGGAAATTTAATAGAAATTAATCCAGAATGGGTGGTTTTTTAAATTTATCAGTGCTTGATAATTACAACTATGTAGGCAAGAGTATTTCTGCATAATTAAAAGGAAAAGGTATACACCTGAAGAATGAGTTCATTCAAGTAAGGAGGCTAAACTTGTGAATGATAAATTATTAAGGATAGGAAGCACCTATATCCCAGTTTCAAATGTAGAACTTTCTTCTGAATGGTATGTAAATAAATTGGGTGCAGAGTTAAGTTATAAAGATAAAGACAAAGCAATTCTTAATTTTGCGGACCAAAGTATTTTCCTTGTTAAATCTAAAGAAAATCAAAGCTCAAACTTCTATGATATACATGGTGCTGAGCATTTCTCCATCACATTTGAGGTGAATGGATTACATGCCTTGGAAGCGATACATCGAGACTTTCGTGATAAAGGAATAAGAATTGGTTCACTTGAACATAGAGGACATGCTGGTAGAAATTTCGTTTTCTTTGATTTGGATGGTAATAAATTTGATGTATGGAGTGAATTGAGTCCCGCTTACAAAGAAAAATAAAAATTTCTTTTCTCGCCATCATTGAACCAGGGAGCTGATTGACAGCTCTTTTTTTTAATGAAAAAGAAAGGATAAGCACCAATTTATACGTCCTCCTTATGGGATTAACGCTCTTTCGATTGTTCGACATTTACGGAACAACACAATAAAATTTCAACAAAATAACTTTCGGAATGATTTAAAACAGTATTTTTGGAAATTATAAATACCTTGACTTATAAAACATTATTTTGGTATATTAAAAAACAGACCGGTTGGTTTAGAGGAGGGTTATTGCGATTGGATACAAAATCACTGATCATTGAAATCTCTACAAACCTTTTTCAGAAAAAAGGTTATTTAGGTGTGGGAATAAATGAAATCCTAAAGGAATGTAACATTTCAAAAGGCTCGCTTTATCACCACTTTCCGAATGGAAAAGAACAATTACTCATCGCTTGTCTTCATTCATTGAACACCATCATTATTTCCGATATGAAAGAAATCTTTCAGCAATACCCCACCACTCAACTAGCGACACAAACGATGATTGAGAAATTGGCCGATCAATATGATCGAGATGGGATGATTACCGGTTATACATTTAGCAGCATCGTGAGCGAAATGGGATCATTGAGTGAGCCAGTCAGAAATGCCTGTGCCCTTTCTTTCCAAAAGATTCAAGACATTTATACGTACAAGTTAGAGGAAGACGGTTTTTCAGAACAAACGGCTCTATCACTCGCTTTAATGATGACGGCCACCATTGAAGGTGGAATTATGCTTTGCTTAACTAAAAACACGAGTGAACCCCTAAGAACGATTTCAAAGGGATTACCCCAGCTATTATCGTATGAATGATGGATCAACAAATCAAAACAGCATGCTAGAACATGTTGCGAACGTCTTAAATACTTTTTTTGAAAGGAAGTAAAATATGAAAAACGAAATGAGATTACCAAGAAACGGTAAGGAGGGCGCATTGTACGGAGGTATCATTTGTTTTCTTACCTCTTTATTCATGTCGACTTTCAGTATCATCACAGTAATGGGTGAATTCAATGGAAAAGTTGCATTGGATATCATTACAATATGGCCGATCATGTTTGTGATTGCCATGATCATCGAGCCTGTCCTTGTAGGGCGCATTGCAGAAAACCTGGTGAAAAAATTCACTCAACCGACTGATAGCTTTAACTCAAAGATCTTATTCCGTATCGTATTCACGGTATTCGGTATGTCATTGTGCATGACTTTTATCGGTGGCATCATCGGTAACGGGTTTAATTCAGATACATTCAGCAACTTTATATCGAGCTGGCCAAGAAACTTCTTTATCGTATTTCTTGCTGAGAGCTTAGTGATCCAACCTATCGCCAGAATGGCGATGGTTAAAATGCATACTAGTCAAGATAAAAAGAATGCTGCACTGGCGATGATGAAGTAAACATAAAAAAGAGGTCGGAATGATTAAATTCCGACCTCTTTTTTATCTACTGTTTGACCCTGGAGCACTAGGTACCCTCATGGTTACTCAATCTAGATATCTTCTTGCTCCGGCATATTCTTCGCCATATCCCGATGTCTTGATTTCATCGATCCTTACATGCGTCGAACTGTTTGGTGAGTGGATCATTTTCCCTTTACCAATATACATTCCGACATGGTGCACCTTACCTTTTCCTTTATCATGCGCAAAAAAGAGTAAATCACCTGGTTTAAGATTTTCCCGTTTCACCTTTTTCCCCTGTTGAGCCTGAACGGAAGAGTCCCTCGGGATGGTTATTCCATTAGCATGGTACATCGTATAGGTAAATCCTGAACAATCAAATCCAAAACCGGACATCCCTGCCCATAAGTAAGGTAGTCCTAAAAATCCTTTTCCAGATTGTACGATGTCCTTACCCGTTGGCACTGGAATATGTATTTCGTTTTGATAAAGTGCCACGTCTTTCTTATCTATCCATTTAGCTCCATCACTTGGTGTCAAAACCTTCACTTTATCTTTCTTCACCTGTAAAAGCGGAAGTCTTGTATCGAAACTGATTTCCATGAATTTCGAACGATGTTTCGAATCTGAATAAAGCCAAGTCTTTGGGGCCTTTACAAGAGCGAACCCTTTTTTAAACTGTTTCTCATAGGCTTTTCCGGTTTTCACCTGCCCCTTTGGCATCCATCCTGGATAACCTGCCTCATTCCGAGGTGTCAGTTGATTGGCAACTGCCACCTTCACCCATTTCCCTCGTTCTTCGAGTATGGTCACTTTCGAACCATATAACGCTTGAGTTTCCAGATTACCCACAAGCCACAGCTTGTCTTCGTATTTCATGGACTTGATCCAGGCATCCAAATTAACGGGGTTCGATGCAGAAGGCGCATCTAATTTTCTTAATAGGCCCGGCTCCGTCCAAAGAGTCGCAACAGATACATCTACATAAGCAGTTTTCTTCTTTGTGCTTGCGCTGGCTTCATTCGAACTGAATGCTATAATACTGAGTGCAAAGAAAGAAAGCACGAGTACGATAAACCCTTTCCTTTTCATCAAACTAATCACCCTTTCGAAATGTTTTTATTAAATAATAGAGGATTTCCTCTTGACTCCTATACCAGGTTCATCAGCAATGATGAGTTGATCTCCGATAAATTGAATGCCTTCAAACGGTTCATCCTTGATCCATAATGGGGCATCCAGATCAATCTTCGTTATATTGGGATGTGCGGTTGCCAAATGAGCTGCAGCCGCTACACTTACCGTCGACTCCATCATACTGCCAATCATGCATTCCAGACCTTCCGTCCCATCTTCCAGCTTAACGGAAACCATGATGGTTTCGATCCCCGTCGCTTTACGTAATGCCGTCTTGAATGGTTTGAACATCGGAAAAGTTTCAACCGATACTTGTAAACTTTCAATCTTCATTATAACACCCTTTCTTTAAAAGCTTGAGAGTATATAGGATGAAACTTCCAGCTGTTAATGAGCACGAAACACTCTTTAACAGCTGAATTTCATTTGCGATTAACAAAAGAAGCAGCTATATCTTATATAGTTCTTGATATTTAATATTTGCATTTCTGAGAGCGACCGGTCAGTACTTTCTGAGAAGAACCAAAGTACTGTTTCTCAATTTCCTTCTCTAACTCATCAGGTTGAAGAATGGATTTGCCTTTTAACATGGAGTGAATGAATTTAGATGTAAGGGATAAAGTAGTCGACCCAGATTCACTATTTCATTCGTATCACCTGAGAAGTATAAAGATTCACTCATGTAAAGTGCTGTATCCAGCATGAATGGGACACTTTCCTTTCTAAGACTTATAGGGCATATTTGTTGTTTACCTATCACACTTGTTAAGTCCACTCCCTTCTCTTTATGCAGTTTGCCTATAAACCCATCTGATAATTATTTACAATAGCCAATGACAATTGTCAGAATATTTATTATGATGGTAGTAATTATAACAAATGAGCGTTATCTTACCTTACACTCATTTAAAGAAGGGAGCTTTACAAGCATGAATGAAAAAAACGGCAAGTCCAAGGTCTTTTCATTAGGTTTACAGCATGTCCTTGCGATGTATGCAGGCGCAATCTTGGTTCCTATCATCGTCGGAGGCGCTCTAGGCTTTACTCCTCAGCAGCTCGCTTACCTTATCGCGATTGACTTATTGACCTGCGGAATCGCCACGTTACTTCAGTCTTGGAAAAATAAATACTTCGGCATCGGGCTTCCGATTGTTTTAGGAACTTCTTTCGTTGCGGTCACTCCGATGATTTCCATAGGCAGTAATTATGGGATTTCCGCCATATATGGATCGATTATCGCAGCTGGTTTATTCATCATTTTTTTCTCCAATATCTACGGCAAGCTACTTAAGTTATTTCCTCCTGTCGTGACGGGTACAGTCGTCATCATCATAGGACTATCCTTGGTTCCTACCGGTATTAAAAACATGGCCGGCGGCGCAGGCAGCAAAGACTTTGGTTCAGCTGAAAACCTCATGCTCTCCTTCGGTGTCCTTGCCACCATTTTACTGATGAATCGGTATTTCACAGGATTCATCCGCGCCATTTCCGTATTGGTCGGGATTGTAGCAGGAACGGTCGTTTCCGCATTTACGGGGAAAATGGATTTTTCCACCTTGATGGAGGCCTCATGGTTTCATGTCCCAGCCCCATTCTACTTTGGGACGCCGACCTTTGAAATTGCCCCTATCCTGACGATGTTGCTCGTGGGGACGGTCATTCTTATTGAATCCACTGGCGCATTCCTAGCCCTTGGGAAAATAACCGGACGGGAATTAAAGGAACAGGATATTGTACGAGGCTACCGGGCAGAAGGACTCGCATTCACCTTAGGGGGAATTTTCAACGCCTTTCCCTATAGCACGTTCGCACAGAATGTCGGCTTGGTTCAATTATCCGGCGTGAAAAAACGTTCCATCACCATTGCAGCCGGTTTCATTTTAATCGGGCTTGGACTCGTTCCGAAAATTGCGGCACTCGCTACCCTGATTCCTACCGCTGTTCTTGGTGGAGCCACCGTCGTCATGTTCGGGATGGTTGTTTCGTCAGGAATCAAAATGTTAGGCGACGTCGATTTTTCCGACAACTCGAATTTATTGGTGATCGCTTGTTCAGTCTCCTTGGGTCTCGGTGCAACGGTTGTTCCCGAATTATTCTCAAGCCTTCCTGAGGCAATTCGTATCGTTGTCGGGGATGGAATCATTACCGGTAGCCTGACAGCCATCATCCTAAACTTAATGTTAACTCCCCGTAAGAAAAAATCAGATTCAAGAGTGATGCCCGAAACGGAACAGGTCTTAGTGAAAAGTGTATAAAAGGAGTCCAAAAATGATCTCACTTGAAATGCTACAAGTAAAAAGCGATGAGGAATTCACAGACTTTCTCGGTGATGTTTTCGAGCATTCACCTTGGATTCCAGAACAAGCGGCAGCGTCTCGGCCTTTTTCTACCTTACTAAGTCTTCATCAATGCATGGTCGACATCGTGAATCGTTCATCAACAGAAAAAAAGCTGGATTTAATAAGAAAGCATCCAAACCTAGGTGACAAAGTCGAAATGACCGATGACTCAATCAAGGAACAACGTGGAGCCGGGTTAAAGGACTTAACCGCCTTGGAATACGAAAATTTCCTTTCATTGAATAAGCGCTATATGGATAAGTTCGGCTTCCCCTTTATCCTCGCAGTACGCGGTAAGGATAAGAATGAGATATACGACGCAATGCAAACGAGGATCCACCATACAGAAAAAGAAGAATTTGAAACGGCCTTATTTGAAATTCACCGAATCGCACTCTTACGTTTACAGGAAAAAATCAAAAACTAAAAGTCTCGGCATTGGCCGAAGAATGCAAGGGATAAGGAGTCATTTATGTCTGGTTTAACAACGCATATATTGGATTTAACTCATGGGAAACCTGCAGCAAACGTCACAATTGAATTGTATTATTCCGAATCATCCTCCTCCACCTGGCAGCTGCTCCAAACAGCTGTCACGAATGCAGATGGACGGCTCGATTCCCCCCTCCTCGCCGGGGAAGATGCAAAAGCCGGGAACTATGAAATCGTCTTTCATATCGGTGATTACTTCCGCAGTCAATCCATCGAGCTACCCGACCCACCCTTTTTGGATCAAGTACCCGTCCGCTTCGGTCTAGCTTCCCCCGCTTCCCACTATCATGTGCCATTACTCGTCTCCCCATGGGGTTATCAGGTGTACCGGGGAAGTTAATGACTTTAGGAGTACTGCAAAAAACCCGGGCAAAGGAAAAGTATGTACTTTTCCTTTGCCCGGGTTTTCCAATGGTTAATTTTAAATATACCATTACACTATTTTTTTCTTGGATGTTAGTTTTTCGTTTGATTCTATTTCTCTTAATCCTTGGTAGATGCAATAACCTGAATACGCTAAGAGCAATACACCTGGACCTATCAGTAAAAGGGCAGCACCTTCTTTTGATTGAGTGAAATCGATGAAATATCCTACATAAGGAATAGTAAATCCAGAGTATAGAGCTACAATATTCTCGGAGAGAACTGGGTCAGCATCTGCAGTTTTATTATTATCACCTTTCGTATCGTAAAGAACATGCTCCCCGCTACTGTTCACTTTGAATATCCTATGCGTTATTAATATTTCCTCACTTGTTTGGAATGTGATGATGTCGTCTTTTTGAAGGGCTTTTTTCTCATCTGAATCTAGTGGCTTTACAGCTATAACTGAACCAGTTTGAAAAGTAGGCTCCATTGAACCAGATAAAACAGTTTTAAGCTGATACCCAAAAACCTGGGGTTCTCCCCCTGACGCTTTTGAAGATATGATAAGAAATACCATGACCATTAAGTTTAAAAATAGTACGAATGTAATCAAATTACTTATTACTTTCAGCGTTCTTTTCAAACTCTTCGCCTCCTGACTTATTATCTACCTTACCATCTGTATTCTCATCCTCTGTAATAGGGTCCTTTTCAATCGGTAACTCACTTTCTTCTTTCTCTTTATCGATAGCCTCATTTTCTTTAGGCTTATTTTCAATTTCGTCTTTATTGGAATCATCTACTTTTTCATCAGAGTCTATTGCCTCTTCATTCTCCTCAGTTTCGGGCTCATCACTCTCATTCTCCTGATTTTCATTTGGATCTGGCTCATCTTCAATCGGTTCCTTCACTTCTTCACATTCTTCATGATTTTCAATCTCTTTTTCGTTAGAGCATTCCATGTCCTCTGCTATCTCCCAAGTCCCAATTGAAATCTCTTGGTTTACTAGTTCCATGTCGGTGTAATAGGCATTCGTTTGCCCCGTAACAGCCAACACTGTTCCTAAAAATAAATACCATATAGCCACCAGCTTGGTTAATGTCCATAATAGTTTTTTTCTCTTCCAAATTCCCTTTTTATTTAGTATTGGAAACCCCTTCTTCCTAGGCTTCATTCTTTATAATGCTTGCTTCCTGACAGACTTACGATCCTTAGATTTATGTTCTCTTGGAACTCATATGTATAGATTTATTTCAAGTAATATTGGATAAAAGAAGTGCCCAAAAGAACACTTTTGGGACACCTCCACTTTTTAAATCCTTAGTTCACACCAACAGCGGTATATGCAGCTTTTACAGCTCTAACTTCTTTTGAGCTAGCTCCATATAAATCCGTTGCAGCCTGAATAGCTGCTTCTTTCATCATTGTAAAGTTTGAACTGGCTGTCAGGTATTTAGAAAGGGCGCGGTAATAAATTTGTTCTGTTGCTTCACGCCCTACTCCAGTTATAGTAACACCATAATGTGCACCACCCTCGGAGATCAGATAAGCGGCTTTGTTATTGATACTACTGTTGATATGAACACCACCACTATCTAACGTACCTATATATCTCTTGCTCCAATGATCTGGAGAATAGCCACTATCCGTTCTGACGTCAACGATTTCTGCCGGATTACTCATGGAACGCAGTCCCTTTCTTCCATCCTTAACGATCATTTCTCCAACTAGCCATTCTTCATCACTTCTGTCTACCATGGCAGCAAATATATCTGACATGGATTCATTTAAGGCTCCGGATTCATTACGATAGATTAGACCTGCCGTATGTTCAGTCACACCATGAGCCATCTCATGGGCAGCAACATCCAAGCCTCCAGCGAAGTTATGATAGGCGATGCCATCACCATCGCCATAAGACATGGTTCTTCCATTCCATGATGCATTGTTCCAATTATTATTCACATGGACCGAAGAAATTAACTGCTGGCCCTTATCATCAACCGAATTACGCCCAAATGTACCTTTAAAATAATCATAGGTCTTTTGTGCATTTGCATGTGCATCCACTGAAGCACCGTCTTTAAACATTTTAATAAGACTTGTTACTAGTCTGTTGCCGTTCTTGGCATCATTGGTAATTACGCCTTTTCCTCGCGTCACATCAGTGAGTCCATACACCCCATTAGCAAATTGCGCTTCAAACATCTGCTTGTTATTAAATACGCCAGTACCAAATGCCGTAACGTCTTGGGCAGCATTATACTTATCTACAATCTTTCCATTGGTAGAATCAACGAAATAATGCCAGTATCCAACCTCAGGTTCAATAGTAGAAGCTTTAACTAGAAAAGTATTATGGAATGCTCCATCGAATTCATAAATATACTGTTCGACGGCAACGTCACCATCGTACTGATCTACCTTGCCAATTTCCTTTTCAATATCCTGTTTTGTTACTTCAATTGCTTCCGTTTCAGAAATGGCAACCTCTGTCTTGATATTTTCATTCTCAAGATTAGGTACAACTTCACCTAAGAAAGACGTAACATTATTATTTTCGTCAATGGCTATCGTCGAATCCGTTCCGTATATTGGAACTCCTTTATACTGTTCAATCATTCTAAAGTGATGGGTTCCGTACTCTTTATCAGCTTGTTCTTCTATTACTTTAAAGTTCTTTTTCATATCACCTTTTAATTTAAACTTCTTACTATTCTCATTAAGGAAAGCATAGGCGATTTCCTTCTTGCTTAAGCCACTTTTCCCTTTTGGGGACCAGGTTTCACCGATAAAAGAAGGAGTTTTATATTCATCATTATATTTAATAGTATCCTGAGCACCTACAAGTGATCCACCTGTACCGAACGTCCCTAAAAAAACGGATAGAGCTAAAGTAGTAGAAACCATTTTCTTATTTACTTTCAATTATCTCATCTCCCTGATAAATAGTTTTTAAATTACTTCTCATAGGTATATGAGAGATTTTACTTAGCTTCACCAGCTGTTTGATTAGCGATAAATGTCCAGTCTAGTTTAAGTTGGTCGCCTTGTAATACATTTTGATCCTTACCATTATCGATAAACTCAAACTGTACCCAAAGATCATTTACAGCACCCGGTTCAAGCCCACCATTTTTTGCAAAGAAAGGATCAGTAATATTCTTTTTAACAAGATCTGGATCCATATTTTTCAATTCTGATAGTGTTGTTTCAAAAATTGGTTCACTTTCTTTGTCCCAATTCCATAAGAAGTTCACTCGGATATGCTTCCCGAAGTCCTCTGAACCATTGTCACCCTTAGCATCGATGACAGAATAAGCCGTTTTTAGATTGACGTTTTTAATTTTCAACGAGCCATTATTCGTTAATTTAAATTCAGTTGTCTTCTCATCACCAGGTTTCATATTGTCAAGATTGACAAGCGTTTGTGGATTGATAGACAAATCCAATGTACCGGCTGCGAACGTATTATTCGTTACTTCTTGATCGCTGAAATAAGCATATGTACCCCCACCAATCAGTGATAGTCCTAATGCTGCTGATGCAATACCTAAACCTAACTTTTTCTTCATACCCACTTCATTTCCCCCCGTATCTCTATTTTACTTTCTTAAAATCTTTAGTATCCTTCTTGATGTTACTTAGTCGCATAATACACAATATTAAGTAAAATAAATCTCCTCCCTTTTATTTTTTAACTCGTATGAGTACTCTTGAAGTAACTTTTCAATACTAATCTAGGAGCACATTCACTCTAAGAGTATTCTTTATTAAGTTTTATTTGTTCTTAATAAAGAATGTATTTACATAATATTACTTAATTTTACATATTGTTGTATATAGTCTTATATGTTTATAATCTTCTGAACTTTCAATAAATATTTTCTATTAAATCAACCATTTTACCCTTACTCTTCGACACTTTCCAAACATTAATCTCCGTAAAAAAGTAGAAAAATAGCGAAAATGAGCTTAGTATTGCCGTCTTGGACATGATAGGAAAGGGTAGCTACCGAAGTTTAACATGGTATTTTTTACCTAAATTACTTTTATCACTAGACTAAAGTTCTATAATCTCTAGGGTCTAGACTAGATAATTTCATAGAGTGAGAATTTTTATTGAATACTCAATACTATAAAACTAATGAACTATCAAAAGTAATAGTAAAGAACGTATGGCCCCGGCTTAAAAGCCGGGGCCATACGTTCTTTATGAAATAAAATCAGGTTAAATTAGGGTTACGTTCGCACTCTTTTCAAGATCCGATAGCTGCCCCGTCTCCCCTTGGGTCGACCCCACCTTGAAGAAAGCCTTGTCCATCGATTCGGATGGCCTGCGCATGTCCCATCACACCGTCAAATTCCTCGACGACTTCGATAAGATGCCCTTTTTCATGAAGTTCCTTAATGGTATCCTTTTCGACACGGCTTTCGAGGCGCAATGCCTCACTCGACTCTCCCCACGTCCTACCCCAAACAAAACGAGGTTCATTAATGGCCGTTTGCGGATCCATTCCATAATCAATCATCCGTGTAATGATTGCCGTCTGCGTCTGCGGTTGCCCTTCCCCGCCTTGTGTCCCATAGATAATGCTGGGTTTTCCATCCTTACAAGCCATTGCAGGCATTAAGGTATGGAAGGAGCGCTTATTAGGCTCTAGCGCATTGACATGATTGGAGTCAAGCGAGAAAAATGATCCTCTGTTTTGAAGGATTACCCCTGTGTTGCCGGCAACGACGCCTGACCCGAATTCAAAATACAGGCTCTGAATGAAAGAAACGGAATTTCCATCTTTATCTACGACGGCAGCATAGGCTGTGTCACTGCCCATTGGCGGGCTTGATACCTTTTCCGCCTTCGTTTGTTGAATGGTTGTTGCAAGCTTGGCTGCATATTGCTTATCAAGCAGCTTATCGAGTGGTACATTAAAGAATTCGGGATCCGTTAACACCTCATTTCGATCACGGAACCCCGCTTTTAACGCCTCAACCAATACATGATAATAATCGGCAGAACCATGCTTCATGTTCTCCAAGTCAAAGTTCTCCAGAATATTCAATGCCATCAGCCCCACAAACCCTTGAGAGTTGGGCGGGACTTGGTAGATCGTATAGTCGCGGTATGTAGTGGCTATCGGTTCGACCCAATTGCCTTCATGTGAAGCAAAATCAGTTGCCGTTAACAGTCCGCCTTGTTCCTTCATATACGTAACAATCGATTCGGCAAGTTCCCCATGATAAAACGCATCACGCCCCTGCTCAGCAATTATGGCTAAACTGCGGGCCAAGTCTTTTTGGTAGAAACGTTCCCCCACTTCTGGAATTCTTCCTCCTGGTGCATAAATATCGGACGTGATCGGCATTTTTGAAAGCCAATCCCAATTTTGCTTCGTATAATCCACTTGATTTTGCGTGATTGGAAAACCATTTTCCGCATAGTCGATGGCCGGGGCAAGAACATCAGTTAAAGTTAGAGTGCCCAATTCTTTTAATATAACATCCCAGCTATCTACCATCCCCGGTACCGTAATCGCGCTCCTTATGCCGCGAAAAGGAATGGCATCTTCCCCTGTATATGTTTCACGGCTGACATTGGTCCCAGAACGCCCGCTTCCATTATAGGCACGTATTTTCCCTTCCTTTTTTTCATAGTTCAGCCAGAATGTATCGCCTCCAAGGCCCGTCATATGTGGATAAACCACACCTAAGCAGGCACTGACGGCTACTGCAGCATCAAAGGCATTTCCACCTTTTTCGAGGATATGATTTCCAGCCATCGACGCTAAATAATGAGGACTAACTACCATGCTCTTCGTTCCAATAATCGATTGTTTCATAAAGTCGCTCCTTTTATTTAATTTTTCTGACAATTAACTATATTTGTATTATAAACCTTTTCTTCTCAATACGTAATCTATATTTTTATTTTACAATCAAATTGAAATGCATTTATCATTTAAATTACCTATTAAACTATTTATTTATAAATGGTCATACAATTCGAAACTTTTATTGAGATTTTACAAGCATTTAGAAATATAATTTGTTATGATTAATAGATAAACATGGAAATTATTTATTCTTACTTGATAGGGGGATTCGAAGTGAAAAATCCATATGGAGAATTAACCGTGGGAATGATGCGGACAGGGATTTTGGGATTTGGCGGTGGTCCGTCGGTTATCCCACTCATCCGCCATGAGGCCGTTTCCCGTTACCATTGGCTTGATGATGATGAATTCGGCGATACATTGGCGATTGCCAATACACTCCCGGGACCGATTGCTACAAAGATGGCCGCCTATTTGGGGTATAGACTAAAAGGATGGCCAGGTGCCATCGTAAGTGTCGCAGCTCATATTTTACCGTCAGCCTTTGCCATGGTGTTCTTGATTGCCTTCATAAATGTCCTCAGTAATTCAGCGATGATCAGCAATATGATTGCAGCCGTTATGCCTGTCGTTGCTGTCATGCTTGGACAAATGGCTTATGAATTTGGCGAAAAGGCCGTTAAAGGATTGGGAAAAGTGCTTGGCATCTTATTCTTTGCCATCTCCTTTTTACTTCTTCAGGTCGTTTCCCTGCATCCTGGAATTGTCATCATGATTTTCCTTTTCTATGGTGCCTTTCATTTTAAATTGAAGAACAGATTAAAGAATAAGAAACAGGATAAGAAGGAGGAATCAGCATAATGGGTGCCATTTTCATCCCGATTGGTGTAGCTGTGTTCTTGGCTTTTTTCATAGCGAACCTTCTTGGCTACGGAGGGGGTCCTGCTTCAATTCCACTGATGTACGACCAAATTGTCACCCGCTTTGGCTGGCTTTCCAATACTGAATTTTCACAAATGCTTGCGCTCGGAAACTCCCTTCCAGGACCGATTGCCACAAAAATCGCTGCCTATGTCGGCTATGATGTATATGGATGGCCCGGATTCTTCGCTGCATTGGCGGGCACCATCATCCCGTCTGCCGTGGTCTTGATATATCTATTGAAAATATTACGAAAATACAAGCAGTCCCCCATTGTGAAAGGCATGTCCTTACTTGTTCAGCCCGTGATTGCGATCATGATGCTGTTGCTTACATGGAATATGGCTGCTGATGCTGTCGGATCGATAGGGTATATCCATTCCTTGATCATCGCTGGAATCGCCTTCCTAGCGTTAGGAAAATTCAAGATTCACCCCGCCTTCGTCATCATTTTCGCCTTTCTGTATGGAGGGTTCATCCTCCCGATGACATAAAAAAACCACCTCTAGAATGCACCCTATAGAGTAGACACTTTAAAAAAGTCTCTCTGTAGGGTACTTTTATGTATAAAGAAGATTATTTAAAGGGTGATCCTAGTCTTTTGATAACCTCGTTGCCCTCCAAATCTCGTCATACGGTTTGCTAGGGGAATTATAGAAGTACAACTGTTATATAGTAGCACCTTACTTTACAAAGTTAACCTTGGACATCAATTAAGGGCTCTAATTCGAGATGATAGTTTACATTGATTTTCATATTACTCCATTTTTCAAACCATTTTTCTTCACTCATCGGTTTAGTGAAGGGCGTGAACGTTTTAGTTCCAATCTGTAGTGGATCAACGTTCCACTCCTGATTCTTTTGTAAAAATGCCTTTGTTTTGGTTTCCAAATAGGATTCAATTTCGGTTTTCAAAACCGTTATTTCAGCTAGATCATTTAGATTCTTTGTACCACGATACTCGTCTATCGTACCTGTAAGTTCTACATTGACGGTCAATGTTGATAAATCTTGATTTAATGTCATATTCATATTTGATTGTACTTGACCTAAAACAGTAGATAAATTGGGCATTGGCAAATATTTTAAATAGTTGTCATTCCCTATAAGCTGGTAGATTTGATCATCCATTTGACTAACTGTTGAAATTAGCTTGTCGTCTTGAAAGATTGCTGTCCCCTCATATGTGAAACTACCTTTCTCTGCCTTAAAAACTGGCAATATTGGGTCGGAGTATACGGCATATAGTTTCTCCATAAATTGATGCAAGTTTACAATCGACATCTCGCCTTGATGTTTTTCCTCGTAGTGTTTTAGCATACGATAAAGGAAATAATCTAGATTTTCCTGATTGTCTTGCAGTTCATTTTTTATATACTCTTCAAAGTTTCCTCTTACTATTACGAGATAGAGACGCTGAGATATGTTGGGGTCAGCAAATACCGTATCGATAATTGTTTTCATTCCCTTTTTAGCAAGCTCTTCATTAATTAGTAAAATACGAAGTTGTCCTGTTTTCAACTCACGGTAATATTTAAAATTAAAGGTTTTCCCACCTTGTTTCAGTAGCTCAACTTCCATAGTCAGCAGACGTTGTTTTTCTTTAATCAAGGGAGGCACGACTGTGCTTGCTTTTAATTTCCCTTCTCCAGCGTCATCTAATGACCAGAAAATCACTGGTGCAATTTCTTCAATCTCGTTATTTTCCACAAAGGGGGCACAACCAGTAATCCACAAGATGCTACTCACTATAACCAGCAATATAGCCTTTTTAAAGGATGTCATATTCTACATGCGTTCCTTTCTTTTACTTGATATGAAAAGCAATGAAGGGACCAATAAGTATGTAAATGACCCACACCATATTTGAATATTAAGTAAAAGGCTTTGGTGATCTTCCTGCCAGATCCATTTGTTTGTGGCAATGAGGCCTACAATTAGTACCAAACAAGTAAATTGGAGCCCCTTTCTGGTAGGTTGGTTTTGTGATTTTTTTCTTATGATTCGATAGGCACCATAGATACATAACAAAAAGATTGATACAGCAAACACTAAGTTAAAAACCTCTAAAGAAATCATGATGATATCGATTCTCTCAAATACAGGTGTCTGTAAGTACTTAGCCATTGTTACCACAGGAAATTTGCTTTTGCTTAAATATTCGGATCCAAAAAAGAATAAGGAGCCCATAAATAAAAGCACATATTCCAGTATAGAAAGTGTATTGGCATAAGTGAAATATCGAACCAAATTTTCTTTGGATTTAAGCCAGGGAACTAAACAGACGATATACTCAGGTCCCGAAAAAGACGACCATATAAACAACAATCCCCTCCAAGAATCCTTAGACCATTCAGTTGGTACTAGTGGATATAGATCATGTAGTGAAGCAATCTTGGGAAAGAAAAAAGGATAAAATAAGACAATCATCCATATCGTACATAGGAAGGTGATTACTACAAAACGAATCGAGTTACTCATTCCTAGTGATGCTACATAACAGCAGATCACCATTATAAATACAACCAACCAATTTGCATTCATCGATGGAAACACAAGTTGATGGATGATTTCCACGTAACCTAATGTAAGGACGACTACTTTCAATAACATTAGAATGACACCGAAAAATGTAAATACACGTACTAACCAATTCCCAAAAATCTGCACAAACCCTTGATAACCTTTTGAAGCATGATCTGAAGATACCCATTTTGACAACACCATTAAATTGAGTTGAGAAAGCATTCCTACCAAGATAATTCCCCAAATCATATATGGGTGGGTTAGTATTGTTGGCATAATAAATAAAAAGTAAAGCATTTGGAGTCGGTTCACTAAAAAAAAGACATAAATGCCACTGAAGGATGATGTTTTATCATATAAAGAAAATGAATTCACGAATTCACCTCCTTTTACCATAACGCCATTTTTGTAATGGATGTAAATGCTCAGGTCTAGTTTTCATCTTCGTTAACGGTCCGCGTATGAAAAGATCCATCCAATCCTTCCAGTAGAAAGGGGCTACCGGTGCTAAATAAGGTTGTCTAAGTGACGTAAGTCCGTTTAAGTGGGCAAGAATTACTATCATACCCAGCACGATCCCAATTATCCCGAGAAATGAAGAAAGTACAAGAAAAACAAACTGAATCAATGTATTAGCTTTTGTCACTAAATAGTTGGGGACCAAAAAAGAAGCGATAGTTGAAATACCAACCAGCACAATCAATACCTTACTGGCAAAACCTGCTTCTACTGAAGCTTGGCCAATGACTATTCCGGCAATTACACCTAGTGTTTGACTGGATTTTGATGGCATTCGCAGGCTGGCTTCTTTGATAATTTCCAAAATGATAAGCATGAGCAGCGCTTCCCAGAAGGGAGTGAATGGCAATTTACTCCTTGATTCCACTAGTACAAAAAGAATTTGCAAAGGAATCATATGATAGTGATGAGTAGTTAACGCTACATAAAGGGGAATTAGTGCAATAGATAAGAAAAAACTGATATATCGTATAGTGCGTAAAAAGCTCGCGACTGGCCAGCGGTTAATATAGTCCTCAGGTGATTGAAAAAGATGGAAAAATGTAATAGGGCCAACTAATACAAACGGTGTATTGTCCACCAAGATAATCAGTTTACCGAGACCTAAAGAATAGGCACAAACATCCGGACGGTCCGTTTGTTGAAATTGTGGAAATATACTATTTTGATGATCTTCCATAAAAGCCGCAATTTGAGACGAATCAAAAAATAAATCAAAATTAATCTTGGAGATTTTTTCCTTGGCAACAGAAACGAATTCAGGATTGATTACCCCCTCCATATACATAAGGACAACAGTTGTATCGCTTAAGGATCCAACTTTAAACTTCTCTGCTTTTAATTCGGCTAATGGCAGTCTCCTACGAATTAAGGTCATATTAACTTCTATTTGCTCACTAAAGCTGTCTTTCGCTCCGTATAATATCGTTTCAGTGTCAGACGTTTCGATAGAACGGCCTATGTTATTCCTGAGTGGTGCAGTCAACCAATGGTTTCCAATCACGTCATAAATAATAATGGAACCTTTTAATAATTGTTTTTGTGCTTCTTCTAAGGTAAAAATTTCAGAGACTTTAGTAGTGGACATACAATCAAGGATTTTGTCATGAGTACAAAGAATCACAGGTTCTATTATGGATTCATTCATTCTTTCCTCATCAATCAATGTTCTTATGTATACGAATGTGACATTTTGATCTTTTGCATTTTGTCTTTCAATGATTTCTGCATCATCCAAATTTGTTAAAACCTGCTTTAATAGGTCCATGGAAATTTCTTGTTGACCTGTCGTTTTTAGAGATATTTCCATAAATGCACCGTTTTGCCTTTTATTCTTTTTCCAAAACATATAAATCCCTCACTATAGTCATTTATTAGTCACGCGGCGATTATAAAAAAGGGAAAGTATAATATATTTAAAAGCTACACCTATTATCTTTCATCAAACACGAAACTATTCAGTAGAACTAATTTTTGATTCAGGATCAACACTAGTGGTTATTTACTTATATCCAAAAAATGTAGGAACGCAAGAAGTTTTCACTTACACTTTTAGTGAGCAATATGATTTGATGAAAAAAGGAACTTTATCGAGTTGTCAAGTTTGTAGGCGATCTGGAGGTATATCACATCTTCATAGTGTATGAAGCATTTTGACAGGGAACTTTTTATGAAATCAAGGTTAACGCTTGGACATCGTTGTCCAGCATCCATTTCCTACAGCTGTATAGTGTCCGATTTAAAATTTCGCATAAAGCATATAAATTACAACCTACGCCAACCCTTTTGCAAAAAAAGATCGTAGAAAATTCAGAGGAATTCCTTGCGGTCTTTTTATATCTCACTTTTTAGTTAGCATTTCTTTACTCGAGATTTCCATGTCGGCCAAACATTTTATTGGTATCCAGTCCTTTTTTATCCATTAACCTCTAAATGACTCCATCATAAAAAAGTAAGAGAGTTTGCTCAAATAGAGAGCCCATTGGTTGGATTGTTTGATAATCAAGAAAGGACATCCAGGCTTTTCATTATCCATTGATATTAGATAAACCTTCATTTTTAGTATTCCGCCCGAGCTTTCTATAAATTGTACTTCTATGAATTGTTTTTTAGCAGCCGCTTCTGTTTAAAAAGGATTTAATAACTAAATTAGGCATCCATTTTACACATACAAAGTTTAATAAAAATAATCATTTTAAAATTCCCCGATATCGGATTTTTTTTATTTACATTGGCGATGAAAGCCAGTAAACTTTGGATACCCACCATTAATTATTTTTTCAGAATAATCATTTCCCAAGGAGGAATTGTAAATGCAAAGAACACAAGAAATCTTAGAAGCTAGGGATTTCATTATGAGTAAAACAGACAATCAGCCAAAGATCGGTATGATTTTAGGTTCAGGACTAGGAACTCTTGCGGATGAAATTGAGAACCCCTTCATAATCCCCTATAGCGAAATTCCTCACTTTGCAAAATCCGAAGCAATCGGCCATGCAAATGAATTGGTAATCGGGCAGTTAAAAGGTAAAACCGTAGTGGCCATGAAGGGACGCTTTCATTATTACGAAGGTTTTTCATTAGATGAAGTGACTTTTCCTGTGCGTGTCATGAAGTCATTAGGGGTGGAGCAATTAATCATTACCAATGCTTGTGGCGCTGTTAATACAGATTTTAACCCTGGGGATTTAATGCTCATTACTGACCATATCAATTTGGTCAGTACAAACCCTCTCATTGGACCGAATGATAGTGAATTGGGTACACGCTTCCCAGACCTTTCGCAAACATATCATCCTGAGTTGCGTAACATTGCATCCAAAGTGGCCAAGGAACAGAACATTTCCTTGCAACAGGGTGTCTATGCTTGGTGGAGCGGCCCCGCATATGAAACACCGGCGGAAATTCGGATGATCCGTACTTTAGGGGCAGATGCTGTAGGAATGTCAACCGTTCCGGAAGCCATTGTAGCCGTGCATGGCAATATGAAAGTTCTAGGGATTTCCTGCTTAACGAATATGGCATGCGGAATTTTGGATCAGCCATTAAGTCACGATGAAGTTATAGAAGTGGCAGGTAAAGTGAGAACTCAATTCGTTGGATTGGTTAAAGGCATTGTGGAGGAAATGTAAGAGTAGTAGTTTCTCATCCTTATACATTGGCAAACTGTTAGACACGGGTTCCCTTTACATATAAGGCAGTGCATGAAGCATGATAATCCGGCCTCCTGCCAAATACAAAAAAAAGATTGTAGAGATAAATGAACCAACTCTACAATCTTTTTTATCAAACCATATTTCTTCGTCTTAAAGCTTCATTCCCATCCGGCTCTTATACCGTTTAATGAGAAGCTGGCAATCGACACTGACAACCCCGGGCACTGGATAAAGCTTTTCATTAAGGAAGCGTTCCATCTCCTGATTATCCGTGAAGATTCCGTGCATATGCAGCTTGCTAGGTCCTGTCATATGATACAAACTCGTTACGGCAGGCTCTTCCTCCAGTTGTTGTGCCACCGATTCCAAATATTTAGGCTCCACCTCGACATTAAAAAATGCAGAAACATGAATACCTATCTTAGCCGGATTGATGACGGCCGTAAATCGTTCGATCACCCCTTTTTCCACTAGATGATTGATTCTCGCTTGAACCGCCACTCTCGAAAGCTCCACTTGCTTTGCTAAATCCGTATAAGAAATCCGCGCATCTTCATGTAGTATCGAAATGATTTTTTTGTCGATTTCATCCACCTTGGTACTCGGAATATTAAAATCCTCTGCCATCTATGTAACTCCTTTTTGAATCATTTATTCTATTATCTCAAAGGAATCACTCCTTCACCAATTATTTTTACGACAAAAGAAAAACTGCCAGAAAACTGGCAGTTTCGTTAATGAAGGATCAATAGCCAAATATATAGACCAAACAGAGTGATGAATAGTGTCGGAACAGTCAGGATGATTCCCACTTTAAAATAATATCCCCAGGTGATCCGGACTCCCTTGAGCTTTAAGACATGGAGCCATAAAAGTGTGGCCAAAGATCCAATCGGTGTGATTTTCGGCCCTAAATCGGAACCAATGACATTGGCATAAATCAGAGCTTCCTTGATAGGAGCCGTTGTTTGTACTTCCGCAATGGCCAGGGCATTAATCATGACCGTCGGCAAATTATTCATGAACGAAGAAAGGATTGCGGCGATGAATCCCATGATAATTGTCGCCGAAAACAAGCCCTGATTGGCCGTTGCCTTAATGACATCAGCTAATAGACTGGTCAATCCTACATTCCTCAGTCCGTATACGACCACATACATCCCAATAGAGAAGAAGACGATATTCCACGGAGCACCGTTTAGGATCGTACGGATTTTCACGGCTGGACTTCTTCTTGCCAGGATTAAAAGAACGATGGCAATTGCACCAGCCACAAACGAAACGGGTACACCGATAAACTCACTTGAAAAATAGCCAACAAGCAGAACAGCAAGGACCAACCAGGAAATCTTGAACATCCGCGGATCTTTTACCGCTTCGGCCGGCCGTTTCAAATGATCGGAGTCATACGTTGCTGGTATATCTTTTTTGAAAAACAAATAGAGCACGAGAATGCTAGCTCCTAAACTGAATAAAGTCGGAACAATCATCCGGCTGGCATATTCACCAAAACTGATCCCGAAGAAGTCAGCAGATACAATGTTCACCAGATTGCTGATGACAAATGGCAAGGAAGTCGTATCGGCGATGAATCCACTTGCCATAATGAATGGCAGCACCATCTTATCATCGAACTTCAATGCCCGTACCATTGCTAGCACAATCGGGGTCAAAATCAATGCGGCCCCGTCATTTGCAAACAGCGCTGCAACGATGGCTCCAAGAATCATCACTAAAATGAAGAGACGAAAGCCTTTTCCATCCGCATAACGGGCCATGTGGAGTGCTGCCCATTCAAAGAAACCTATTTCATCTAATATTAACGAAATGATAATCAACGCCACGAACGTCAACGTCGCATTCCAGACAATCTGCGTCACATCACTTACGTCCTGGAACGAAACGACACCGAACAAAAGAGCGATGATCGCCCCTCCGCAGGCACTCCAGCCAATCCCCAGCCCCTTTGGCTGCCAGATGACCAACACTAACGTAATCATAAAAATAAATAGAGCTAAAACCGTCGAACTCATGATGCCAGCACCTCTAAGCCACTCCTTCTATAAAACTTTCTTCCCTTAACTATATAAGAATACTAGTTTTTACACAACGCACAAAGGCCGCCAATTTCTTGGCAGCCCCCTGTCAATATGAACCTTCCAATTCACTTTCTTCTAAATACAATAGGAAAGGTACATCCACATAATCATTCCCTGTTGAATACCCGATTCCATCGGAAGGCACTGTCGGAAAGACTTGCTTACCATCCTTGTTATAAAATATATTTCCTATTTTTAATGTTTGTCTGTACTCAAGGAACTCATTAAAACGGGTTTGCCCCGGTAGTTCTGCATACGTATCCATAAGGGTCCTCCAGCTATCCGGGTACGTTTCGACTCCGTATGGTTTATTTTTGATGGGGATACTGTGCATCATTTCTAGGCCGGGTTCATAGGTCGCCTCATCCCCTGATACACTGAAATTCCTATCTTTTTTCATAAACGTCTTGATTTCAGACACTTCATCCTTTGGGTCTAGATTCCACATGATGAATGAATCTCCTTCTCCATTCCAAGCCTTTGGCTCGCCCCCATTATCCACGGAAGCCGCCCTCCATTTATTGTCCTTCCAAACCCAGAAACTCATCCCGTATTCTTTGCTTTCATTGATGAAAGGAACAAAAACATGAGTATCATCTAAATAAAGAACGTCCTGTATGACCTTAGGTTCTGCTTCAGGAAAAAAAGAATTGATCCGATTAATCACTTGCTGATCCGTAAGAAATGCTTCGGGTTCTCTTGGGGATTGAATGATCGAAAGGACTCCCACAATAAGGACAATCACTATCACTAAGATGATTGTTTTCGTTTTTTTAGTCATTCTTACCAGCACCTCCAGACAACACGGATTCTTCCGACCGGAAGTAAACCTGGCGTCCTTTATTCGTGGTAATGAGGAAACCTTTTCCATCTTTTTCTACATAAATGACCGTTTTAAGCCCACTACCCATTTTAGGAACCGTTCCTGTCAGAAAATAAGGGAAACGTTCCTCATATCCATTTTTTTCATTAATTTTGTAATACCAAGACTCACTTTTGATTTGCTTTTGTTTCATCTTGTCCACCTGTCTTTGCAACACTTCATTATTCAATGTGACCTTCTTCGCAGTTGGGTGTGTGTTGATCAAGGAAGCCTTTTCAACATCCTGCATATATGTCGAGGGTTCATCATTTGGGAACATGAAATGATCAAGTGGTGAATGTAAGAAGGAAAAAGCCAAAAAGATACAGTTCACCCAAAATCCTAACCAAGCATAGCGACGGTACCGCGGCCAACGCTCTGTATTTCCCTTTCTTCTCAACAACCAATATAAAAGCGCTACTCCCAATGGTAGGATGGGCACCTTGATCACTTCAGCTGATAGATTAAAAGTTATGCTGAAAGAAAAAATTCCGATGAGCATAACCAGCAATCCTTTCCAGACCTTTGGCGGGTTTTGTTGTCTTTTATAGACAATAAAAAAAAGGATGCCGATAAGTACATAACTGAACAGTAATAGAATGAATGAGGGCATATGTATATACAAGTTTTGCATCATTATTTTATCTCAACCTCCCACTTAGTAGAAAATCAACCAGTAAATGTAATCTCTACCCTACCATAACATATCCTCTTTCTCTTGTACTCATAACCGCAGCCTCCCCCACCTTACTTAGTAATAAAGATGGGGTCTTACCTCTTATTGAAAACCGCGGTTATAGATATCCACAGCTTAATCCTTCGATTGAACAGTATTCATTATATTTTTATATTCCTGATCATTGATGATTCCCAGCTTCTTGAACATGGCGGAATATCCTATGATTTTCTTTTGGGTACGATTTGTCCAATTCATATGAATCCTCTCCTTTATACAATATATGCCATTATGACAAAATGTTTCCTCAATGCAAAATATTTCATTTTAGCTAAAATAAAAAACTGCCTAATTAATCGGCAGTTTTCTTTGTTTCATTTTTCATTTTGTGCACGACCTACAGTTTACCCTGCTTCAAAGCCTGTACTAAATCTTTCATTTGAGTGATATAGGCAAACGCTTCTGTAGAAAAAATGAATTTTTCCTGTGACAAGGCGTATAGGGCCTTGATTTTATCATTATTTTCGATAAAGCCATTCAGTACATCATCCAGTCCTTCTGAAAAACCAATCATTTCATGAAGGGTAACACCTGTCGCTTTTTTGATTTCATCCATTTTCTCGGCTAATTTCGTCTCATTGTTTGAGATTTCTTCAAAGTACTTTTTCGTATTTTCAGTGGTCAGGATAACACCTTCGATTTCATTCGTCTTCTCTGAAACACTGGCAGAAAAGGTATCCACGTTTTTCACGATACTACTTACTTTCAGGTTGATTTCCGTCAGGGAGGCTTTACTTTTATCTGCCAATTTCCTGACTTCCTGTGCCACCAAAGCAAACCCCCGACCATGTTCCCCAGCTCTCGCTGCTTCAATCGAGGCATTTAATGCGAGAAGATTCGTTTGATCTGCAATCGATTCAATCACCTCGACAAAGTTCGAAATCTCTTTGATTTCTTCTTGTAAACGAATGATTGTTTCCTCAAATTGTTGAAAAATGACATTTACATTCGTCATTTGGTCGACTAAACTATCGATGTTTTCGCTTCCAGCCAAGACCATTTCCATGCTTTCTTTTGTTTGAACAGATACTTCATCCGTAATCGTCTCGATGTTTTCCGTACTGCCTACAACATGACGAATGTTAGAAACCGTCTCTTCCAGTGCCTGATTTTGATCTTCGATACTAGATTTCAAATCATTAACAAAATGATTTAACTGGCTGTCTTGTTTAGAATTATTGCTGCTCGTTTCCCGTAATAATCCGACCAAGTCTTCCAAACCTTTTACAACTTGATCGAAGTCTTGTTTATCCATCATGGTCGCAAGCTCAACAACCTCATTTTTCGTTACTTTCTCGACGTTGCCCTTCCGCAGCAAATCTAGAATACTCATTTTTCATCTCCCCGTTTACGTTTCCCGAATCCCAGTAATATAAGGGTCTGGTTTAATTGAGTGTTGTTCATTTGCTCCCCGTAGCTACAAAATCCACCCAAGTTAGGAATTTTCTCTAATTCTTTATTCAATGTGGGGACAATACCTTGGTTTTTAAACTGCATTTTACGCAAGATGCAATTGATGCCCAGCACACCATCCAATTGAGAAAATTCCTCTTTAAATTCAGCCACTGTACTTTTCAGCGTTTCCACTGGGTTTTTCGGTTCCAATATCTCCACTACCGAGTCCTGGAATATTTGACAATAAAACTGAATGGAACCGTCTGACTGTGCTTGGAAAGGTGAGGCAATATAGATTTCCTCATTGACCGCCCTACCCAAAGGATTGGACATGAAGTGGTTTGACAGCTGATTCTCAGGAATGCCCAATAAACGGGCATATTCACTCGTCGCTTTTTTTCCATTCATTTCATAAACGGTACGACTTTCCGTATCGGATTTAGTAATCTTCAATTCCTTGCCTGTCGTCTGAAAGATATTCTCCTTACGTATCACAAACTCATCATCGGTTTTAATGAAGGCAACCAGCCCAGCCGTATTCGAAACTTCCCCGTTATAAGAAACCAATGTCTCTTGGAACTTTTCATCATCTCCGGCCGTTCCACCAAACAGCGGAAACCCTTCTTGTTTGAATACCGAATTCACAACGGATAGCATTTTTTCCTCCGCCCCCAATAACCCATTGGGAAAGACAAGGCCGACGCCTTCTTTCTCGATATTCCTACTGTTTCGATCAATCCCCACTTCTTTTAAACCTTGGATTAAATGATCACGATAAAAAATTGGATATTTGATGATATCCTTGATCATCACACCTTTTGCCGAGAAATTATTTCCGTTAAAACTCATGGCTGAAACCCCATGTTCCGAAATCCCTTTCGGACCTATTTCACCAACTGTGGTTAATCCCAGTATCTCCGATTGAGGAAACGATTCATGAAAAAGTGCGGTTAATTCCTCAAAATTCTGAATTGTACTTGCAAAAAAGAGAAGTAACTTCGGTTCATTATGTACACCGCTCTTGATTTCCCGAAAGGCTTCCAAAGCACTACTTTTACTACTGGAAGCAGATTTGATTTGTACCATTTACATTTGTCCCCCTAAAAACCATGCTGTTTCAAGTGATAAATAAGTATTGCTGTATACTCGTATCGCCTTTTATAGATGACGTAAAGAAAATCTCTAAAAAGGAATTCCACTAGTTATATCGACAAAATCCCCTAAACTATTATAAAAAAAAGGAAATAATTCGGTAAAATCCGAGGGCATTCTGCTCCATTCATAAAATGTCTTCCCCTTCAAAATACACGGTACATGAGATCCTTACAGGAAGCAGCTATTCTTGATCATTAATGAGAAAAAGTAAAAAACATGCTCCGCTATAGCAGAACATGCTTTTACATGAAAATGAATCGGACAAAAGATTTTTAACGTCAAAAAGACCTTATCCAGTGAGATAAGATCTTTCGACAGCTACTCATCCTTATTTAGATGATAGTTCACTTTCTGTTACCCATTGATGATTTTTCACTTCAATCCCACCATCTGTAGGTTTGTAATCAACCATATAAACGGTAGTGGTATCGGCTTCCTCAATGATACCTTTTGCACCTTCCATACCTTCCATATGATCGGTATCAAGAGTCACTTCAGTACCTGGTTCTAACGGGACTTCACCAGCATCTTTGATTTCTTCATGAATCACCCATTTATGATCTTCAACTTTTTTATCTTCCGTTGTAGGTGTATAGGTAACGGAATAAGCTGTCGTATCATATGCTCCGACAATTGTTGCTTCGGCTCCATCCATGCCTTCCATATGATCAGATTTAATCGTTACTTTACTTCCCTTTTCATACTTTGGATTCTCCGCAGCTTTCAAACCATCAGGAACCTCTGCTTCATTGGAAGAATCTTTAGCATGATCCATATGATTCGTTTCCTCTTTAGTCGTATCCGCATCTGAGCTTTGTTCCGTCTTCGTTGATTGATCAGTGTTTTTCTCTTCATTGTCATCATTACATGCTGATAATGCGAATGCTGATGCCAAAGAAACCAATCCAATTGCTAATTTTTTGCTTTTCATAGTTGCTGTCACTCCTAAAAGATATTTAATAAAAGTGAAACAGAATGCTATTTCTGAAAACTATGTATGGATTCTGTCCACCCTTATTAGTATGTGTATGTAGCTTGCCTCTCCTTAAGTCTTTACCCGAATTGATTTTAAGTAAACTATAAGCTAGTGATTACCGATATAATATACTATATCCATATACTTACAACTTAATCCAGTGAACCTCCCGGCAATATCTTTTCTTCATAAACTTTACCGCTTGAAACCATTTCCTCCGTTGGGGTGTCATACTGTTTTTGGATAACAAACACCTTCTTTGCGGATTTTCGTAGACTTCTTATTAGGGTATTATAAAGATCGGCGCTGCCTTTAAGGTTGCTCCGATCTTTAGCTAACGACGAATCCGTTGCATATATATATTTTTGCTGTCCTAGGCTTTACAGACCTACTGAGCTTTTTCACGTAAATGTCAGGTATTTTTGGGAAACAGCATTATAATATCCAACATCAATAATAGGTATTTCCCCTTTATCAGGGCATTGAATATGTGTCATCTGAAGTGAGTCATTGATGATTACCAAGTCCATTGCGTCCAATTCCTTTTTGCAGCACGAACATTTCATAGACAGTAGATTCTTTTTCATTATAGAAGCCCCCTTTATATAAATAGTGTTCTTGATGTCTAGTTGCAAATCCTACCTGTTCACATAACCGTCAAAATTTTCAAACCAATTGAACTCTATTAATTTCCCAAGGTGTTGGTGCCTTTCATATAAAAAGGATAGTATTCACCCATTTTATGGTAATGTCTAGCGAGGGAACTTCTTGAACAAACAGCCCTGTTTAATATCCTATGTTTGTTGGAACCGTAATTATATAAGGTTCTTTAGTATATTTTTAATGTATTTATTTTCTTATTGCGGAGGGGTTTTATTGCAAACACTTTTTAAATATAACTGGATGGTGAGAGAAGACTGGTATCGATCGTTGGTGTGAAGAGTTAAGTGAAGGAGAACTTTTGGAAAACCGAACAGGTGGAATGGGAAGTATATTACATACACTTTTCCATATTGTTGATGTCGAATGGAGTTGGATACGTCTCCTACAGGGGAAAACTGATTTTCAGGAGAGTTTCAATAATTATAAAAGTTTCAATAAGGTTCGAAGATTGGACTCAGAATTTCATTCAGAAGTGGAGAACTTTGTGAACAGTTGGAATCCTCGTATGGAAAATCAATTATTTTACGATACCCTGCCAGATGGAAGAATCGTAACGGATACTTGGGGCGAAGTTATGAGGCATACCATTGTTCATGAAATCACCAAGTAGGACAATTATCAATTTGGGCAAGAGGATTGAGAAGAAAGCCAGTTTCTGCAAACCTTATCGGACGGGGTCTTTCCTCTCATTCTAAAAACTGATTCAAATAGCTATGAATTGATTCAGTTTCTTTTCATTAATGGATGCGATGCTCTAAGTTGCATCGCCTTTTTTGTTTGCCGACAAAACTGTTTTGTGTAGCAAAAAGTGTTTGTGAATCTATTCTGTCGGCCACTTCTCCAAATGCCCACATCAAAAAGACTGCCAATCTCCCGGTAGCCTCCATTCACTATAAGTATTTCCGGTGTATCCCTTTTCTGTCGTAGGAAAACCCAACCTCTTTTCCCTCCATGACTGATTCCATATGGACTGGTCTCCCCCAAAGCTGGTGGACGTATGGCATGACTTTTTCTAGCTAGGTATTTCAAATCGAGTTCTATATCCTCATACCAATGTTTCAAATATAGTTCCCCGTTCCGCATATAGTCTCCGTCGTTGACCGTGATATACGGGAATCCACCGTTGACTCGCATGCTGACGAGCTGATCCCGCACCTGTTCCCATGCTTTATCGACGATTTTGTAGTCCTTGCCCTGCTTTTAAAATAAGTACATATCTTCCCGCATGACAAGGTCTTTGGTCAGGTAGTTGCGAAGGAAAGAAATATCCGATTCAATTTCCCTGACTTCGAACATCTTTTCCCGGCCCGATCCCGGCTTGTTGCCGAGTTTAAGCATTTCCTCGGTTGGGTTATCATAGCGTTCTTCGATATCTTCAAACACCTTCAGCCCCAGGTAATAAGGGTTGATGCTCGTGCGTGATGGCTGCACGACGCCAGCATTCAGTTTCGCAAATTCAATGGATTCACCTGAGGTTAAGTCCAGTTCACGCATAATCCGCTGATGCCAGAATGATGCCCAGCCATGTTTCCAATAAAGCGATTCAATCCAAACAAATTAAAATAAAAAGACTATGTTAAAGGTAAAAGTTGATTTAAAATGCTCATAAGTCTCCAAGCTCATTATATTTTGATGTTTGTTTTCTATTAAAGCACCCGTTAATTCTAAAAGCTCTTATTAAAGTCCACCATCTAACCCGTCAATTTCTACTCCCCTACTAAAATCCCGAGTAATTTTTAATTGATTATCTTTAGTGGAGATAGTTAGCTCTCCTTCTTTATCATAAACTTCAGATGATTTCTCATCATAAAGCTTAAATTTTAAAGTGTATTTATAAACAATTGTACTATCATCATTTTTAATTTTTTCTTCAAGGTTAAGATCTTGTACCTCAATACTTTTATTAATTTCCTTGGCTACCATTGATGGTATGGAGTAATAACGGTTAGCTATTTGAGTATCATATTCATCTTTTGATAAATATTCTTTAACATTGTTTGCAATTTCATCTGAAGTCGGAGGATTAGAGGGGTTTTTAACGTTATATCGTTCCATACTGTAATCTCTAACGAATTTTTCTATATTGGCCTCTTTCGCCACATCTTTGTTACAAGCAACTACACCAATAAACAATACAAACAAAAACAATAAACTAAGAATTTTCTTTATGATGGTCACCTCATTTCTTCGAATATACCTACACTCTATATATTCTACTTAAAATGTAAATTACCCTTGTTGAATTAATCTGCGCCAATAGTTGCATAAAGAAAAAGGCTGTATTGGAGTTAGTATAGTTTCATGGACACATTTTAGTTAAATCCTTACAATGATTTTTGAGAGAATGTGTTCGGATTGGAACGTAAGCATACAGGCAAAAAATATAATAATGAGTTTAAGAAGACAATTGTAGATCTTTATCACTCGGGTAACTCAGTAAGAGAATTAAGTGGCGAATATGGCGTATCTGACGTAACGATTTATAAGTTGGTTAAAGAATTTACCCCTATTGGTTTAGGGGAAGAGACCATGACTCCGAAGGAATTAGCTGCGATACAGAAGGAAAACCTTCGGTTAAAGCAGGAAGTTGAAATCCTAAAAAAGGCTATGGCCATATTCGCCAAAAAGTAACCGAGACAGATCTCACCGAATTTATCGTGGAACACAAGAACCAATATCCCGTAAAGAAAATGTGTGAAGTATTAGAAATCTCAAGAAGTAGCCATTATCAGTCTCTTCAACTTGTCGTATCAAATCGAACAGGAAAACAAAGAACTAACGAAAGAAATTCATCACATTCACCTAGACAGCGAGCGTCGCTATGGTGCTCCCAAGATCCATGAAATCTTATTAACCAAAGGATTTAGCCTAAGTCTCAAGCGTGTCCAGCGCTTAATGAGTAAGATGGGGATTCGTTCAATCACTAAGAAAAAATACCGTCCTTATCCATCTAAAGAAAAGGTTATACAGTTAGAGAATTGGCTCAAACGTGATTTTACGACCAATACTATTAATGAGAAATGGGCAGCGGATATTACGTATATTCATACATTAAACGACGGATGGTGTTATTTAGCTTCTGTATTGGATCTTCATTCTAAGAAAATAGTAGGCTATTCCTTTTCACGTTCTATGACGACTGAACTAGTTATAAAAGCTTTCAATCATGCACACACATCACAAAAGCCCGCAGAGGGCTTAGTTCTTCATACAGATCTTGGCTCACAATATACCAGTGATGAGTTTACTCAACATATCCAAAATCATCATATTAAGCAGTCCTTTAGCCAGAAAGGGTGCCCATATGGTAATGCCTGCATTGCATCCTTTCATGCCATATTAAAAAAAGAAGAAGTAAACCATGCACAATATCAAGACTATCAAACAGCAAAATTAGCGATGTTCCAATTTATTGAGGGTTGGTATAACAGAAAAAGGATTCATAGTAGTTTGGGGTACCAAACCCTGCAAGCCATTGAAGATCAAATTAGAAATACAGCTTAAGATTTAACTTTTTTGTGTCCAAAATATTGACTCAAATCCAGTATCAAAAAGGAAACGGAGGTTAAAATCTATATGGTGAAAAAAACAGTAGGTATTTTTTTCTCAGTATTTTTTTATTAGTAGGGTGTACAAACACTTTACCTAGTGAGTCATCAAATAACATAGAACACTCAGGTGATAATAAAACATCTGTAAGAAATTCTGAACAATCTGAACAAGATGATTCTTTAAGTGGTAATGAAAAAATTAAATTGGACAGTTTTGGGTTTTCCACATTTATTCCATTAAAATACAATGATAAAGGTGAATATAAACTTCCTGATTTAGAATTAGATAATGCTGAAGTTCTTATATTTGAATCTCTATATTTAAAAAATCAAAGAAAGTAACTATTGAGTTTCAATTACAATCTAATGATTCGTTTAATCATATGACTATTGGAATAATTAAAAATTATTCTCCAGATTCTTCTAATAAGAATTATGAAATAGATAACATTTACTCAGATTCTATTGATGATAAATTAAAAGTTACTTATACATCTCCAGAAGACTCAAGCTATTCTATTTGTATTTTAGGAACAATGGCAAGTCATGTGGTAGTGAAGAACGGAAAAATAATCACATCAAATAGTTAATAAAAACAAACATCAAAATACATTGAGCTAGAGGTTCATTTCCCAGCTCATTTTTGTTTCCTATATAACAATCAATATCTCATAAAAGGAGTACTTTATGTCTTTAAATAATTATGCAAAAGTAATTGTGAATATTGGAGTGACAGTTGAGAAGGGAGATTTAATTAAAATCGTTTTTTCTCCTGAACATTTGTCTTTAGTACGCGAAATTTCAAAAGAAGCATATAAGAGTGGGGCGCAATATGTATCACTTGATGTACGGGATTCGGAAATCGAAAAGGATCGAGTGCGTTTTCTTCCTGACGAATTTTTAGACGTCTTCCCTAAATCAATCATTGAAAATAAATTAAATGATGCGAAGTCTGGGTATTCGACAATCACAATCGTTGCACCGAGGTTTTCAGATATGGATTCTGATTGGGAGGAAAGAACATCCATAGTAACTAAAGCAAAATCAATCGCTATGAGTCCAATACGAACATATGGGATGGATAATCATAATAAATGGGTAGTTGTTAACGCACCAACAAAGGAATGGGCACTGCAAGTGTTTCCAGATCTTCCTGAAAATAAAGCTATTGAACTTTTATGGACATATATTTTTGAAGCATCAAAATCAAATGAACCAAACCCTGTATCAACTTGGAAACAACATGATAGTACCTTGAAAAGTATAGCGAAAAAGTTGAACAATTATAAGTTTTCTGGTTTGCGATTTATTAGTAAAAAAACAGATTTAACTGTTTCTTTAGTCAAAAATCATGTTTGGTTAGGGGGATCTGAAACGACTAAAGATGGAAGAGAATTCATGTCTAATATCCCCGTTGAAGAAGTTTGGACCATCCCAAATAAGAATCAAGTGAATGGATATGTAAGCATCACAAAGCCCCTTATATTAGCAGGACAAACTATTGAAAGATTAAAGCTGTTCTTTAAAAATGGAAAAGTAGTTAGAATTGAACCCCAACATCAAGTCGTTCTCGATTTCCTTCAAACAGATAATGGTGCCCGTATGCTGGGAGAAGTTGCCCTGGTATCAGTCGATTCAGGCATTGCCAAAATGGGAATCACTTTCAAAAGTACACTATTTGATGAAAATGCAGCTTGTCATATCGCACTAGGTCAAGCTTACATTAATAATATTTTGGATGGCTCCATGAGAACGGAAGAGGAACTAAATGAGCTCGGTATGAATCGATCTGCGGTTCATGAAGATATTATGATCGGCGATAGCACGATGAATGTGTATGGATTATTAGATCAGAAAGAGATACTAATAATGGAAAGTGGAGTCTGGAAAATCTAATTTTCAGGAAACTATTTTTCTTAAGCTTGTAAAAGATATAATCAAAGGATTTAAATAACTAATACACATATGTGTTTAAACTGACTGTGATTGAATGTAATTTTTCTTTGACTAACTAATGGGTGCATTTTTAGATCAACCTTATCCTTTAACATAGCCTTTAGAAGAGCGAGCAATGTAATTCAATTCGAATTACATTGCTCGCTCTTTTTTATGAGAGAATATATTTATTACGACCAAAGTTTCTTTATAAATACTTGCGATGCACCCCTTTTCCATCATACGAGAAGAGAACTTCTTTGGCCTCAACCACCGTCTCTAGGTGCACCAATCTCCCCTAAAGTTGATAAATATAAGGCAATACTTTCTCCAGATATTTCATATCTAATTCAATATCTTCATAACCATGCTTTAATTACAACTCGCCGTTTCGCACGAAAAATAAGATAAAATGGTAGATAAGGATCACCTTTACAAATTAGTCCTTTTCACCTTACTCTTTCCATTCATACATCGGCCTTTCTCCCTGATTGTTTATATTTAACTTGTGTTTTGTAGAAAAACGTTGATGTTCTTTCTTTAGACAACTTCGTGAGTTTGAGATGTAAAGAGATTGGCCTTTTAAATTGATAAAAAGATTGAACGTTTTTCAAAAATATCAGGCCACTTCTCCAAATGCCTACAGAAAAAAACTGCCGATTTCCCGGCAGTATCGTTTCTTCATATATATTTCCTGTGTATCCCTTTTCCGTCGTAGGAAAACACAACCTCTTTTCCCTCCATGACCGATTCCATATGCACTGGGCGCCCCCACAGCTGGTGGACATAAGGCATGACTTTTTCTAGGTATTTCAAATCGAGTTCTATATCCTCATACCAATGTTTCAAATATAGTTCTCCATTCCGCATATAGTCGCCGTCATTGACCGTGATATAGGGGAATCCACCGTTGACCCTCATGCTGACGAGCTGATCCCGCACCTGTTCCCACGCCTTATCGACGATTTTATAGTCCTTACCCTGCTTTTGAAATAAGTACATATCTTCCCGCATGACAAGGTCTTTGGTCAGGTAGTTACGAAGGAAAGATATATCCGATTCAATTTCCCTGACTTCGAACATCTTTTCCCGGCCCGACCCCGGCTCGATGCCGAGTTTAAGCATTTCTTCGGTTGGGTTGTCATACCGCTCTTCGATATCTTCAAACACCTTCAATCCCAGGTAATAAGGGTTGATGCTCGTGCGTGATGGCTGCACGACTCCGGCATTCAGTTTCGCAAATTCAATGGATTCACCTGAAGTCAAATCCAGTTCACGCATAATCCGCTGATGCCAGAACGATGCCCAGCCTTCGTTCATGATTTTCGTTTCGAGCTGTGGCCAGAAGTAGAGCATTTCTTCACGGATCATGGTCATGATGTCACGTTGCCAATCCGTTAAATCCCTGCTGTATTGCTCAATGAATAGCATGATATCTTTTTCAGGACGTGGCGGGAATTTCTTCCTTCTTTTAGCAGTCGGCTTCTTCTTCACATCTTTGTTCTCAAGACTCCATAAATCATCATACTCTGTTGCGGCCGGCTTCACTTCCTCCTCTTCTTCCTCATCCTCCATCGTCCAAGCGAGCTTCGGCCTCATCAGTGACGGATCGATATGTTCTTCAATCGCCAAAAGGGCGTCCAGGAATGTTTCCACTTCCCGCTTTCCGTGCAAGACTTCATATTCCCGGATTCGCTCTGCCGTGGCCGACATGCTTTCTACCATGTCTCTCTTCGTGTTCCGGAAACGGACATTATTCTTGAAAAAGTCGCAGTGAGCTAGAACATGCGCCACGATCAATTTATTTTGCACAAGTGAATTCGAGTCCAGTAAGAACGCGTAACACGGGTCAGAGTTAATGACCAATTCATAGATTTTGCTTAAACCGAAATCATATTGCAGTTTCATTTTATGAAATTGCTTCCCGAAGCTCCAGTGTGAAAAACGGGTCGGCATACCATACGCACCAAACGTATAAATGATTTCCGATGGACAAATTTCATAACGCATCGGGTAAAAATCCAATCCGAATCCAGTGGCTATTTCCGTAATTTCACTGATGGCATATTCCAGAGCCTTCTGCTCCGATCCATTCATCCGATATCCCCCCATGTCTTCTGTCTTTAGTCTAATGTATGAAAAAAAGGCGGAAAAATGCTTTGTTCCGCCTTAAAGGTCATTCGCACACAGAAAAAAACACCCTCAAGAGTGAAAGTGTTAAGAAATATAGAAATTTGAACTCTTGCTGCTATTACTTTGCTATTTCCGCATGCAATGCCTGTTTTTTCGTTTTTGAGCGTACCCATGAAACGATAAGCGCTGCAATGATGACAAAACCTAAATACCCTGTTAACGGATAAACGGTTCCAACCAATTTAATGAAACCAACAAAGCTGGCCAGAAATGCGAGAATTCCTACGACAATAACCGAAATTTTAAAGTTCCTTGTTTCAGACGGTACCAGCCTAGCCGTAAATGCATAAAGCATCCCAACTGACGTGTTATAAATCATGCCTAAAAGGACTAAGGATAAAATATTCCCCAACCAAGGCGAGATTTCATTTGCCAAGTAAAGAGTAGGCATGCTTACTCCTTCAATGCCTTTTAAGTCGGACATCATTCCCATATTAATCAAGAATAATAGGATTCCTAAACCGATTCCACCTAAAATCCCACCAACTCCCGCTTCTTTCTTACTTTTCATCGTGCCACCCATTACGGCTAACATCGCGATTCCAGCCGTAATATTATAGGAAACATACAGCAATGAGCCCATCATCCAATTTCCTGCTGCAGCCGTTTCTTTACTAGATGAAGTCATGATTTCTCTAAAATGAAGATCGGATGTAAAGAATGCATAACCAGCAACAATGATCATGATGATAAATAAAAATGGCGTGACGGCACTGATGATCGACATGATTTTATCAACCTTAAGCAGGAGAGTCCCAATGGTGAGAACCGTCATGATTGCGGCGCCAACGATACTTGGAATGCCAAATTGCTCTTCAAAAATGGAACCTGAACCAGCAATCATGATCACGGTAACACCAAACAGGAAAAAGGTAATGATTACATCGACAACTCTACCTAAATACCGGCCGCATAAGTGATCGATGATGCTTTTATGCGAACGTGTTTGAAGAGTGCATCCCAATTCTGTCACTTGCATCCCGAGGAATGCAAATAATACAGTCGCGACGATAATTCCCGCTACACTGTAAATTCCAAAGCTCGTGAAGAATTGCAACACTTCTTGACCTGAAGCAAATCCTGCCCCAATAATAATCCCAATATATGCACCAGCTAAATTAATACTGTTTTTCATAGGAAGTCCACCTTAATTTTATGATTATTCCGACAATTTAATTCACATGGAGATTGACCCATTTTTAGTGTAATGAACACCCGAGCTTCAGTTTTCGAACACTGAAGCTTGAGTGCCATTCCTTCTTGCTTGCTTATTTTGTGTAGCGTTTACTATATGACGTGAATTCGTCGACAATGGAAGTGTCCACTTCATAACCAATACCAGCCGTCTTCGGAACATGGATGACGCCATCTTCTACTGTCACTTCAGGTTTGATGATGTCTTTATGCCAATAGTTCGCAGAAGCGGCTGTATCACCAGGCATTGTAAAATTATCAAGTGTGGTCAATGCGATATTATGAGCACGCCCCACACCTGATTCCAACATGCCCCCACACCATACAGGCACATTTCTCTCTTTACATAAATCATGGATTTTTTTTGCTTCCGATAAACCGCCCACTCTGCCAATTTTGATATTGATGATTTTGCAGCTACCCAAGTCCAGTGCTTTTCTGGCATCTTCTACGGAATGAATGCTTTCATCCAGACAAATCGGTGTCGTGATACTTGCTTGTAATGTCGCATGATCGACAATATCATCCGATGACAATGGCTGTTCAATCATCATTAAGTCGAATTGGTCGAGTTGTTTCAGTAACTCGATATCCTTCAAGCGATAAGCCGAGTTCGCATCCGCCATGATCGGTACATCCGGATAGCGATTGCGTACTTCCCTGATCACATCGACATCCCAGTCTGGCTGAATTTTAATCTTGATCCGTTTATAACCATCTTTCAGTCCCTTTTCGATTTTGTCCAGCAGGTCGGGAACTGTTTTTTGGATACCGATACTAATGCCAACATCAATCTTTTCCAGTTCCCCACCTAGAGCTGTACTCAACGGGATATTCTTGTCTTTAGCATAAAGATCCCATATAGCTCCCTCGATAGCCGATTTGGCCATATTATTTTTTCGGATGTGGGCAAATAGTTCAGCCACTTCACCTGGATGTTCTATTTCTTTATCCAACACAAGCGGAATCAGGAAATCCTCCAGCATCGTCCAGTTCGTTTTAATGGTTTCCTCGTTATACCAAGGAGCGGCAAACGCCACGGATTCGGCCCATCCCGATAATCCCGCTTCATTTTTCACTTCCACCAAGATAAATTCTTTATCTACAAACGTACCGAAGCTCGTTGTGAATGGCGCAATTAAATCCATATTCAAATGACGTAAACGCACTTCTTTTATTTTCATGTATATTCCCCACTCAATTCTGTTTTTTTAAGATGTAATGTTGGATATTATCCTCTTTGTTCCGTTCAATCCCGACTACTACATAACCCTTGGCAAAAAGGGCCTGGAATATCTCACGTGTTTTGGAACGCCAATCCATTGCCAACGAAAGACTTTCTTTTTTGATTTTTTGTATCTCTGTTGGTATAGGGATGGCTATCACCTCTTCATATGTATCCAGCCAATAGTCTTTGATGAAAGGAAAACCTTGTTCATCCTTTTCAATCGTTACGAGATGCGTCACCTGACGATGTAACTCCTGATCCTTTTGATTATCTTGATTGATATACCATTCCACCATAAAACGATCAGTAGAGAGCCCTTCATTAAGAGAGCCTTCAAGCTTGCCGTAGCAATCTTCCATATAGGTGCGGCAAATCGCCTTAAGTTTTCCGATATTTAAATGGGCATTCACGCTTTCCAACGGATCGTATGTCCAAGAAATTAAATCGTAGCCTTTTTTACGTGCTTCCTCTCTCTGGGCCAGCTTCAACAACTTTCCGTATCCCTTCTTCTGATAATCCGGGTGGATAGCCAACAAATGCGAGCAAAGAAAGACCTTTCCATCCTTAAATCCAGGGAAGCTGTATTGAAAGCCCACTAACTGATCGTTGATATAACCGCCTAAAACAATCCCTCCGTTCTTGACTGCTGTCAGCGTCTGATGGGTGGGAATACTATCCATGCCCCATACAAGCGTTTCTAGTTGCTGCACCTCTTGTAATTCTTTTAATGTTGATAACGATTTGATAAATAATTCATTACTCATGGTGGTCCCCTTCTCCATGTTTATCAAAAGTAAGAAGGATGGCTTTCGTTAAAATTTCGATTCCAGAAAGCAATGCTTCTTTATTGAAGGTCATAAGCGGATGATGCAGGCCTGGTGTTAAGCCACAACCCAATCCGAGCATCGTTGCTTTTATATTGGGTTTCTTCAAGGTATAAAAATGAAAGTCCTCTCCTCCCGTCGTAATGACAGGGGGAACCATGTTTTCTATGCCCAATGTATCTGAAATGGCCTCGGCCATGATCGCTTGGGCTTGTTCGTTGACATGTGCAGCCGCTACATATCCGTTTGACTCCAGATTGATTTCAACACCATGGGTATGGGCCAATGCTTCTGCAATCTTTTTCACTCTCGATGTTAAGTCCTTCATGATTTCATTTTTCTGAGCGCGTAAGTCCAGTGAAAAAGTAGCTTTGCCTGGAATGATGTTCGAGCTTTCTCCACCTGCAGAAAATTGCGTCATTTTTACGGAATAAGGGACGGAGGGATTAAGGTGGATATTGTTTAGCATTGTGACGAATGAAGCTCCTATTTCAATCGCGTTTTGACCTTGATGAGGCCTTGCACCATGTGCATCCGTTCCGATAATTTGTCCTTTTATGAACTGTGCTGCACCATGAACGATGGCAGGTGATGCCTGACCATCACTCACTTCTTCAGCTGGCCTTAGGTGTACGCCATATAGATAATCCATATCATCGACAACTTTTTCTTCGATCATCTTTAAGGCACCCGTTCCTTTTTCTTCAGCGGGCTGAAAAATGAATTTCAATTTCCCATTTGGTTGAAAATTCATTTCCTTCAAAACCAGGAAAACGCCTATTGCCAAAGTCATATGCCCATCGTGACCACAGGAATGATTGGCCTGGAAGGTATCATGCACTTCTTGCCACAGTGCATCAATATCCGAACGTAGCCCAACCGTAAAACTACCTTCCCCCATCTCCCCAATTACGCCAGTACAATCGGCAAAGGTTGTCACCGTGCATTGATTCTCTATTAAAATGTCAGTAATGAAAGAAGTTGTATTCACTTCATACCAGCTCGTTTCAGGATTTGCATGCAAATGGTCAAATATCTCGATGATGCGTGGTCTTAATTTAACAAGTGATTGTGTAATATCCATTTCCATCTCCCCCTTCAAAAGAAAAAATCATCCTGATTATATGCGTCATATTTGGTATTTCTTTCTTTAATTTTCTTTTCATTCTTAATCGAGACACCCGCTACTAAACTGTTTAATAAAGAAAATAATACAGGTGCCGTATCGATGGTCGACGTCCTAGGCGTTGAAACCGGTAATAATACATCCGCATATTCAGCAATTGGTGCCAAATCGGAATCCGTAATGCCAATTACAAATGCCCCGGCCTGTTTTGCCATTTCTGTAATTTTCACCGTTTCTTTCACATAGCGCTGAAAGGATATCGCTATAAATACGGAATTTTCTGTCATTTTATTCAGTTGTAAAAAAATATCGTCTGTATCCGGTCTATATAATTGAACATCATCCTTCACTAGCCTAAGTGTGAACGTTAACCAATGTGCCGCTGAAAAGGATAAACGGTGTCCTGATATTAAAACACTATCGGCTACAACAATTTTATCCACCGCTTTTGTAAAATTATCATTCGACAGATTATTTATGGTCTTTTTTATGCTCATGATATCTTGTTCCATCACTTGTGCCATGAAGTTGGGCTGATTTGCGACTTCCAGTTTAGAAGAATGATATTCATTCAAGCTACTACTCTCGAATATGAGCTGATTTCGAATCAGTTTTTGAAGTTCAGCAAATCCGCTCAACCCCAATGAGTAAGAAAAGCGTATGATCGTCGTCTCACTCACGCCTATCTCCTTACCTAATGTTTGAGCTGAGCTGACCGCAAAGATATGCGAATGGCTCAATAAGTATTTTGCCACTTTTTTTTGCCCTGACGATAATGACGGGAATATCTCCTTAGCTTTTAGCTGAACATCCATAAAACCCTTCCCTTCATTGGCAAAAAATGAATTATATACTTTTTTTCATTAATTATGAAGTATTGCCTTCACTGATAATAGAGAACATTCTAACACGTACATTTTCAAAAAACAATAATATTCTGAATAATCAATAAAATAAAATCCCACGAAGTATATCTCCGTGGGATTAACTCACTACCATTTATTTTTTGTGGCGTTTTGCATAGCCACATCGTTTACAAAGCTCTTCAACCGCACATCTTCTCGAAAAACCGTCATACATGTTCTTCGCCCGTTCACCATCAAGAATTTCTTCTAAGGATGACTCGAAAATATTCCCAAGTGGGATCTTTCCTTCACTATCCAGGCAACAAGGCACTACCGTACCATCCACTAAAATGCCTAGCTGGTCTCTCAATGCATAGCAGAATATATTTTCATCAATGATATCGCGGTCGAGTTCCGGCCACTCGAATTTTTCCGCCATATTGATATAAACCCGGTCCTTCAGTTTGATATTATTCTTTTCCTGAAGGGCTTCACTTAAACGAATATCCAATGACAACTTCTCTTCCAACATCGAGAGAATGTCATCGTTCAATCCATTACTCGCTTTAAGTTCATCCGAGTCCATATTCCATAGTCGGATTGCACAGATCACTTCGCTGGTTGCGTTTGCCTCGTTAATAAAATCGGTTATATTGCTGACATACGTTTCTAGGCTATTATTGGTATCATTCGCTTCAAAACTATGAAGGGAGATATTCACCTGACGAAGGGCTTTTTTGGCCAGAAGCTTATCCTTCACCTTTTGAATCAACGTGCCATTTGTCGTAATATTCACTTTCAGGTCATTTTCGGCGCTAATATCCAGGAACGTACCCAAATCTTTATTTAAAAATGGTTCACCCATCAGATGGAAGTATATATGGTCGGTATGTGGTTTTATCTTCTCGATTACGTGGGTAAAACCTTCAGGATCCATAAATTTCAATGTTCTCTGCAAACTAGAACTCGGACAAAAATTACACTTCAGATTACATATGTTCGTTATTTCAACGTACACTTTTTTAAACTTTCTCATTATCGAATTCCCCTAAAATCTTGCTGTATTTAACCTGTTATTAACTATACTTGTTCCTTCCTCATAAATGCAATGAAAAGTTCATGATGACCTTGAATAGCTTGAATTTCAAGCCCATTCATTCCTATGCTCAGAAATGAAAGTGATATCGTCCCGATAATGTTCAAGGTGCCCTTCATCCACCATCTTTTGAAATGCTGGATCACCTTCATTCGCTCTTCTTGTGATGGTTTTACATAATCCTTCTAAGCGCAGCAGGACCATTTCGATATAATTTCCGGCAACATCCTCACCGTATGAGTCAAAAAACAAAGCAACCCTGTTTTTTATCCGGTGAGCGTCTTGATCTGACTGGTAATTCATTTTCCCGCCTGTTTCATCAAGATAAAATCTACTTAATGGAACACTGGTGTAAAGCGTATAAGCGATGTCCCAAATCCGTGGACCAGGTCCGGCTTCATCAAAATCAATAATGCCCATCGGTCTTCCGTTTTGAAAAATGATGTTGTACATGGCAAAGTCGTTATGACATAACACCTCCCTATGTTGTGGGGTATGGTCTATTGGTCGCCAACTATCGTCAAAGGGAAAGTCAATGACAGCATCATGATAGAGACGGAGCATTTTCGCAATCCCCTGTAAGTTTTCATCTGACCACATATATTTTTTCAAGGGATAATGACCAGCTTCCCCTTCGATGAATGATAGAATTTCTCTTTCATTTTCATCGATACCAAGGAACTTAGGGGCATGATCGTATCCTTTCTTATCAAGGTGTTTTAATAAGGCATGGATTCTTTCGCTGTTGGACTTTAAATCCCGTCTAACGGTATGACCTGACCGAAATACTTTCGATACATTACCTCCGGCTAACAATTCGTCATGTGAATGATCGGACATCTTACACCTCCACTACAGGTAAAATTTGTTATATTCAATGTAACATAGGCTCCAATCGCTGTGAACAAACTCCTTTCTATTACTTTTGTTTTCAGTCGTCTCATTGTCTGAAACCAGAAAAAAGCACCCCCGAAAAACGGAGGTGCTTTTACTCGTGTTTATTTTTTCTTCTGTTCGGTTACCTTCATACTCAATAGTTTATTATTTTTCAGGTTATGTTGAATCGTCACAATTACGTTAAATTCCTTACCATTTTCCACAACGAGGAATACAAAGTCATCTTCAACTTGATTATTGGCCAATTTTTTACGGCCTTTGTATTCATAGTCGGTCACATCATCTCCTGGATAATCGGCCTGAACGACTGCGATGGCTATCTTTCCATATTTCTCATAATCCGGATTGGCAGCAAGCGGGGTACTTGGGGCAAGTTGCATGATCACCATGAATCCCATGATCAACGTCAGTAATTTCCTCATTTCTTCCTCCTCATTCTTTTCTAGTTAGTCTTATTATGTATAACCGCGTCCTTGTTATTCAGCTCTTTTGCTTCTTTAACAAGCATGATCCCAACTTGATGATTTCTTTTCCACTCCTCGGGAAATACGGATAGGGGTGGATTCGTTTCCTCAACTAAATAACTAAGCTCAATGGTCAGTGCCGGCCGTTCAAACTCAGTGATGAACCAATCCGTAAAGCCACTGCCAATCGCTTCTTTATCCGGAATCGTCAGTTCATACCCTGTCATCTCCGCCGCTTTTTTGGCAATCCCATAATCCCTCGCCATATTCTTATGCTTATTATGATAGTGCCAAAATATTTCCCGCCCGGACGTATGGTAGGAAACCGCAAAAAGGGGATCGACTTTTTTCGTGAAGGTCGAGAGGGCTTTCACTTCCGCTGCCATCAGCGGGCGTTTTCCTTTATAAAATTGATACGTGGGTCTTTTCGCTTCATTGTCGATGTCATCCCATCCACTCGGATATTGTCTGTTTAAATCAATGCCCTTCGCATTGGCTTTCCACCGGGACCAATCTGTGCTATAGTCGTTCATTTTCCAGACTGACGCTCTCTCCCAGACATTTAAGTGGGAAAGATCTCCCTGCTGGATGCGGACTCCATCAGGATTCAACATTGGAATGAACCAGATACTGACTTCATCCAATAAGTTTGACGAAAATTCACCGATTGGCTTACCCGTTTGATAGGCGGAGGCATAGTCTTTCAGCATCGCCATCAGGATAAGGGAACTTAACCATTCCCTACCATGATGGGCACCGACCATTAGAATCGATTTTTTCCCTTTACCAAGTTTAACGGCCTTTATTGGTTTTCCTTTTTCAGTTTTACCGATTGTTTCAACCTCTAATTGATACTTTTTCTGTATTTTTAAAAGGTCTTTTTCCATTGTTTCTGGTGAATATCGCTGTTCCGAGAACGTGATTGGAGGTAAAAGCAGAAAACAGATAACCCCCATGAAAATGATTTTTTTCATGTACTCACCTTTATTTATTATTCAGGTAAAAAACAACAAACACCGTTTTTTCTATATCGCCACTTATTGTAAGGAGAGCTTCTGCTCATTCTGTACAAAATACAAATAGCTCCTTATTAAGGAGGAGAATGACATGAGGATAGCGGATTATGATCAGGCTTTGTTTCACACACACCGCTCGGATTGGGACAGCCTGTTAGTATTGATGGTTCGTACGAAAGATCACATTCTTTCGAAGAAAATCGAACATTTTTTACACGCTTATCAGTTTGAGCACGATTACCAAATTGTTCAATCTCAGCTGTATGCCCTATTTCGTTATCTTGACCATGCTGCTGAACAGACGAGTGAATATGGAAATGAAGTTCTTTACTGAAATCAACATTAGTTTGTACAAAAAGGGAAATATTATACAAGTTGCGTTTTACGGGGATTAAACTATGGCTGGTGGACCCTATAATTAGGAAACAAGGAAGGGTCAGGCATATGCACCTGACCCTTTTTCCTCTATTTTTTTATCGTTGCATATGCAGTAGCATACATTTTTAACTCATCCACCAAAGCCTCTACAAGCAATGCTGAATCTTCATTCAATCCGTCATTTTCGTAATCGAAGCAATGAGGATCAAGTACTAATTGCTTTGGAATCACATTCGCATAAAGACTGCGTCCGACCGTCCTCATCGAATTCAAGGCATTGATTCCACCTTTTCCTCCACCTGAAACGGCCAGAAGCGCAACTGGCTTGTGTGTAAATTGGTCGCTGCTAAGGAAATCCAAAGCATTTTTTAAAGCGCCACTCATAGAACCGTGATATTCTGGAGTCGCCAAAATGACACCATCCGCTTCTTCAATGCTTGTACGAAGATCTTGAATCACTTTCAATTGGTATTGCTCGCCTTCCCCGGAATACAAAGGAATTTCACTGTTGCTTAAATCGATTAATTCTGCTCCGTATTGTTTAGAAATGAAGCGTGAAGTAATCCCTGTACGGCCCTGCTTACGTGGTGAACCGTTAATGATAACTAATTTCATGAAAATATCCCTCCTTGGATGTTTTTTATGGTTTGAATAATAATGTCTATTTCAGTATACCAAAAGCACTGTAGGATTTGCTTAAATTTAAGCTATTTCTACATGATCGACACATGGAAGAACGAAGAACCATTAAGGCCCTCCGTTCCCATCCCTAATACATTACACCAATGCTTCAATTTCACTCATGAAATCAGTCATGACGACTGAAAGCTTATCTACAGATTCCTGCATGGATGCCCCTTGGACCCCGAAATAAAATTTGATTTTCGGTTCTGTACCCGAGGGACGGAGACATACCCACGTTCCGTCATCGAGGAAGTATTTTAAAACGTTAGATTTCGGAAGTTCAATATCTTCCACATCATTGGTCTTTAGAATATGCTTTTTGCCGTTCTGATAATCTTCTGCCACAGCTACCGGGATACCGGCAATCTGTGTGGGAGGGTTCTGCCTGAACCGATCCAATATTCCCTGAATCTGTTTCGCCCCTTCAATTCCTTTTAAGGTTAATGAACGCAGTCCTTCCAAATAGAATCCATATTTTTCAAAGACATTCATCAAGCCTTGATAAAGGGTCAGACCCTGCTTCTTGTAATGGGCACATACTTCCACTGCCAGTAGTGCGGCTTGGATGGCATCTTTATCGCGGGCAAAGTCCTTGATTAGATAGCCATAACTTTCTTCATATCCGAAGACGAAGCTTTGTTCTCCGCTTTCGTGGTATTCATTTATTTTCTCAGCAATGAACTTGAATCCAGTCAGTACATCGACGGTCTCCAACCCGTAGGATTTGGCAATAGCCCTTCCGATTTCCGAGGTCACGATTGTTTTCAAGACAACTCCATTCTGAGGTAGCGTCCCTTTTTCTTTCTGCTGTCGCAATAAATAATCCAAGAACAAGGCACCGGTTTGATTGCCCGTCAAAACGACATATTGACCTGCTTCGTTCTTCACGGCGATTCCAAGTCGATCGGCATCGGGATCCGTGGCGATTAGCAAATCTGCTTCCACTTTATTTCCGAGCTCGATGGCCATTTCAAATGCGGCTGGCTCCTCCGGATTCGGGGACTTCACTGTCGAAAAATCAGGATCAGGCAATTCTTGTTCCTTGACGATATGGACATTGTGATAGCCTAAATCAGTAAGGGCACGCCTTATTGATTTATTGGCCGTCCCGTGAAGAGGCGTGAATACAAGCGACACGTCGATTTCCTCCGCTAATTGAGGATTCTCTGGAACCGTTAATAGTTGTTGATTATAAGCGGCATCAAGCTTTTCGCCAATGATTTCGATAAGCCCCTTATCCTTAAGTTCTTCAACTTCTTTAATCTGTATATCCAGTTCATTTTCAATTGCATTCACATATTCGATGACTTGGTCTGCCGCATCAGGAGGCAGCTGGGCCCCATCCGGTCCGTACACCTTGTATCCATTGTATTCAGGCGGGTTGTGGCTTGCCGTGATCACGATTCCAGCAAAAGCATTCAGCTCCCGAACAGCAAAGGATAATTCGGGTGTAGGACGCAATTCATCGAATAAATAGGCCTTCACTCCGAATGTGGCCAACGTTTTAGCCGCCTCCAGTGCGAATTCCGGTGACTTGTGCCTCGAATCATAGGCAATGACCGTCCCCCTATTCTTCGCCTCTTCTCCGAATGAAGAAATATACTGTGCCAGTCCTAACGTTGCCTTCCGAACCGTATATAAGTTCATCCGGTTTGTTCCAGCTCCAATTTCCCCACGCATGCCGCCTGTCCCAAATTCTAAGTTCTTATAAAAGGCATCTTCGAGTTTAGCTTCATCCCGTTGCATTTCCTCGAGCAGGACCCGTAATTCCTCATTCAAATTCTGGTAGCCTGCCCAAGCGGTATATAAAGATTTCCATTCCATCTCCAACATCTCCTCTCAACGCCGTTATGTAATGTTTATATGTATCTAATCCTATTACCAAATTAACATATATTTCCCAATAATTGAAGTAAAGGCTCGCGACGAAAAAGCTACCAGCGTTGCTTTTTCATCACGAGCCCAACTAAATCCTTACTTAGTCCCATATTTATAATTCAGCTTGTAAATATCATGACGACGGTCTTTCAACTGTCTTACAGTACCGGACTGCCGCTCCCGTCGCAAGATTTCCAGGTCAACATCACCGATAAGTACCATTTCAAGGTTGGGACTTGTTTCCCCGACAATGCCATCACGAGCAAATTCAAAATCTGATGGAGCAAAAATTCCGGACTGCGCATATTGGATATCCATGTTTTCCGTCTGCGGCAGGTTACCCACCGTTCCGGAGATGACCGTGTAAATCTGATTTTCTACAGCACGTGCCTGGGCGCAGTAGCGAACGCGCAGATAGCCTTGCCGATCTTCCGTACAGAAAGGTGTGAAAAGGATTTTGGCACCCATATCAGTCGCAATCCGGGCAAGTTCCGGAAATTCGATGTCATAACAGATTTGAATCGCGATTTTTCCACAATCCGTATCAAAGACACGCACGCGGTCCCCCGCATTAATTCCCCACCATTTCCTTTCATTGGGAGTGATGTGGATTTTATATTGCTTTTCAATGGTCCCGTCGCGGCGGAATAAATAGGCAATATTATAGATATTGTCATCTTCCTCTTTAACAAAATGAGAACCGCCAATAATATTGACGTTATATCTTACAGCAAGCCTCGTGAATAATTCGATGTATTGTTCCGTGAATTCCGATAGCTTTCTGACTGCCAGACTTGGAGACCGTTCATTTAAGAACGACATCAGCTGGGTCGTGAACAGTTCTGGGAATACTGCGAAATCAGCGCTCGCGTCGGAAGCTACATCCGTGAAATATTCCACTTGGTTGGCGAAATCTTCAAATGATTCAATACGACGGAGCATATATTGTACAACGCATATCCGAACTGGTTCCGAAGTCTTGTAATAACGCTTCGTTTTCGGCTGATAATCCCAATTATTCCATTCCATGAGTGTTGCGTATTTATTGGAGGCCAAATCATCTGGCAAATAGTTGGGATTGATCCTCATCAGAGTGAACCCGTTTAAAAGCTGGAATGATAGGACCGGATCGTAAATTTTATGTAATTGCACTTCCTTGACGTATTCTCTCGGTAACAATTCATCCGCATATTTGTGGTAATTCGGAATCCTGCCTCCGATGATGATACTTTTCAGGTTCATTTGTGCTGCTAGTTCTTTCCTTGAATCATATAGTCTTTGTCCTATTTTCATCCTGCGGAATTTAGGATGAACCATGACCTCGATCCCGTATAAATTATAACCGTCAGGATTGTGATTCGTGATGTAGCCATTATCCGTCACATCATCCCAAGTATGGCGATCATCATATTCGTCAAAGTTGATAATGAGGCTGGAACAGGAACCAATCACTTTGCCATCATACTCAGCTACAAATTGGCCCTCCGGAAAGATTTCCAAATGACTTTCAAGCTGGTCTCGTTTCCATGGATCCATCCCTGGAAAACAAGTCGCTTGCATAGCAATGATTTCGTCTATGTCCCCTGGCTTCATATTTCGTATTTCCATGATTTTCTCAAATTTATGCAGGTCTAAATTAGGCATTTTTCTCAGGCTCCTTTATACTCTTCATCGAAGATTATACCCCTAATTTTAAAATTAAAACACTTGGGATCCCTCATTCACTTGTTAAATACCTTGATGAATCCTCTTATGAAGCATTTTTTAAGAACATATATTTTACAGACGCCATCGATACAGACTATACTTTTATTAAAGAAAAAAAAGGTGGAATAGTGAGCGATGGACAAGACAAAAGACAGTAAGGAAAACTGGCTATTTATTGCATGGGCTGCTTCCATCATTGCCATGTTTGGAAGTTTATACTTTTCTGAAATCAAGCAATACGAACCTTGTGCCCTTTGTTGGTACCAACGGATTATCATGTATCCTTTTACAGTCATTATAGGTATAGCCATCATTCGCAAAGACCATTGGATCAGCTTTTATACCATGATATTATCTGGGATTGGCGCACTCATTTCAACGTACCATTATCTGATTCAAAAGGTTTCATTCTTTTCCGACCATGCACTAGCATGCGGAAGGGTTCCATGTACAGGTCAATATATTAATTGGTTTGGATTCATTACAATCCCTGCCTTAGCTCTCATAGCATTCATCATTATATTCCTATGCAGTTACATCGTATGGGCAAGATCCAAGGAGGCTTCCGCTTAATGAAAAAAATAGCTGTATTTTTAGTGATTATCGTCGCTCTATTCATCATACTGGGCGTTGTGACAAATATGAAAAAAGAAGAAAAAGCAAAAGGGAATCCATATGGAAAAGAAAATTTGAAATCTGCAACTGTCGATCAATTGGATGATCCCAATTATCAAAATTTGATCCTTCCGGCAGAGTTGGAGGATGACTTGCAGAAAAAAGAAGAAATGACCGTCTACTATTATAGCCCTACATGCGTGCATTGCCAAAAAACCACCCCGGTGGTTGCACCCCTCGCTGAAGAGATGGGCATTGACCTTGTTCAGTACAATTTATTGGAATTCGAGCAAGGATGGAGCGACTATGGCATAAAGAGTACACCAACCATCGTCCATTATAATAATGGACAAGAAAAGGCTCGATTAGTAGGCTACCATGAAAAAGCAGAATTCAAGAGATGGTTTGAGGATAACGACATAAACTAAGAAAAAGAGCCGGCTATAACGGAAAGGCATTTCCCGTTATAGCCGGCTCTTTTTTTTTCCCTTATACTAAGTAAGAATTCGCTACTTGAACATTGTACATAGGCAAGCCTCCGATGCCCGATTGTTCATTCATTTGAATAAAATGATTATAACCGAATGGGAAGAAGATTCCGTATTCGTTCAAAAGTGTCACGTTCCTCATGAACAATTCTTCGGAATGACACTCAGGTGCATTGGAATTCACCCTGTCCTTTTTGTCCATAATAGTTAGGAGGACTTGAAGACATGTCATCACCTGATAGGCGTCTCTAAGTGTTCCGGTGTAAGTGAACGTACTTTTATTCGGCTGTAAAACGCCTAGCTCTTTAAAATGAAGGATTTCATCTTCTGTGAAGTAATTCGGAAATACAGATTCGTAGAAACGTCCAACAAGATTAGCAATTTCTTGCTCTTGTTCTGCCGTTGATGAAGAGACAACCTTCACGCATAAAACCACCTTTTTCAAATACTTTAGCCCTATTAACGCTTGTGTAATATTAGATAATCAACCTTTTTTTAATAGAATAACATAATTTTTGTAAATATAATGTGGTAATTTTACCCACTGAATTATTTTCAATAGGTCTAATGGTTCTTTTTTTATTAATTAGCTGTACTTATTATATATATTTTTAATAAAAATACAAAATAAATCCAACGAAAGTAGGAATAAATTTGAAACGTTTTATGGTAAAAGGCCAAACCCTATCAATTTACGTTCCTGAAAACTGGGAGCATTTCACTTTAGAAGGGCTTTTTAGAGATCATTGGAAGGCCCCGAAGAAACTTGTACATGAATGGAGAATGAGTAAGGAAGTAAAAGTGAATGATGTTTTAACTCCGTGGTCCAGCAAGATTTCCGAAGGAGACAGGATTAGCATCCCCTTGCTTAGCGGTGAAAATGACCCCGTAATTGCTACTGATTTAGGCATAACCATCATTTATGAGGATGATTTGTTATTAATCGCGAATAAACCGGCTGGCCTGGATACTCATCCCTCCCATCCCGGTGATAGGAATTCACTGATCAATGGCGTAGCATACCACCTTCAGGAAACGGGGCAGACCTGTATAATTAAGCATATTCATAGACTTGATAAAGATACCACCGGAGCCGTCCTTTTTGCTAAAGACCGGCTAATCGGCTCCATGCTCGATAGAATGTTGGAAGAACGGGACATCAAGAGGACCTATTTCGCTTTAGTGGAAGGAAACCTACAAAAAAATGCAGGGAAAATCGATGAAAAAATTGGACGGGACCGACATCATGCGACGAGACGAAGAGTTTCCCCCACCGGACAGACGGCTATCACCCACTATCAAGTGCTTGAACGATACCCGAAGGAAAATAGGACACTCGTCAGCTGTACGTTGGAAAGTGGAAGAACCCATCAAATCCGGGTGCATTTCAGCCACTTGAATCATCCCTTGGCCGGAGACACGCTTTATGGAGGAAAGAAGACCTTTCCACGTCAGGCACTACATGCTAGAAAAATGGAATTCACTCATCCCATTTCTGAAGAAAAAATTGCCATCGTGGCGCCTTTCCTGGATAATCCCAGTATCTTTGAAACGTTATAACAACATAAAAAAACTGGCTCGAAGAAGATGAGCCAGCTTTTTTATGTTCATGATCCTTTTTTCAATTTAGCCGCTGTCCAATTGCCGAATGACTGAATTAGCTGTACGAGGCAGATTAACAGAAGGACCGTGATGAACATGACTGGAAGATCCCATTGCTGGTAACCATAGCGTAGCGCTAAATCCCCCAGTCCTCCCGCTCCTACTGCCCCTGCCATTGCCGTTGCCCCAATCAGGCCAATTGTCGCTATCGTCAGACAGAGGACAATCCCCGGCCTGGCTTCACGCAACATGATTCGAAAAATGATTTGAGATCGTGTCGCCCCCATTGCCGAATAGGCTTCAATTATGCCACGATCCACTTCCAGCAAGGCCGTTTCTATCAAGCGGGCAATATACGGTGCCGTAAACACGATCAGTGGAACAATCGCCCCCTTAACACCGATTGCCGTGCCGGCCACCCATTCAGTGAAAGGGATGATGGCCACGATCAAGATGATGAACGGGACTGAGCGTATGATGTTAACAAGTACATTCAATATAAGAAAGACCCCTTTATTCGGTGCAAGATGGTCTTTTCTCGTTATTACCAGTAGCACCCCAATTGGGATGCCAATGATGGTCGCAATGAAAAGGGCGATTCCGACCATCAATAACGTTTCGTATAAAGACTGGGTAAACAACGGTGACATCTCTACCAATCTTTCCATCATGACTTCACCCCCCCATGATCCTGTTTGACTTCCACATGGTGAACCGCCTGTTCGAGATAACCTATTGCCTGCATAATCGTTTCTTCCTCACCCGAAATATGAAGCAGCATCATACCAAGCGGCACTCCTTTGACCGTTATCATCGAACCGCTTAACACGTTAGTAACAACAGAAAAACGGTTTGCAAGGGAATGTAGTACCGGATTAAGCGCAGCGTCTCCCCTGAATGATATCCTGACTACTTTGGAGTCCGGGCTCCCAACCACGAATCTGTCCAACATCGTATTAGGAATCGCATCATCGAAAATCGTACGGATGAAGTTCTTCGTCGTTGTTGCTTGCGGCTTACTGAACATATCAAGTACGGAACCCTGTTCGATTATTTCCCCCTGCTCCATGACAGCAACGCGGTCACAAATCTTTTTAATCACGTCCATTTCATGAGTGATCAGCATGATCGTCAATCCAAGCTTTTCATTAATATCAAGCAAAAGTTCAAGAATCGACTCTGTCGTGTGCGGATCAAGTGCAGAAGTCGCTTCATCACATAAAAGAAGTTCAGGGTCCATGGCCAATGCGCGTGCAATGCCTACCCTTTGCTTCTGCCCGCCTGACAGTTGGGATGGATACTCCCCGGCTTTATCCTGTAGACCCACTAACGTAAGCAAACCGTCCACTTTTCGCTTGATATCTTGTTTGGAAACTTTATTCATTCTTAGAATTTCTGCCACATTATCATACACATTACAGGAGTGTAATAAGTTAAAATGCTGAAAGATCATACCGATTTTCTTACGTGATGATCTCAGCTCCCTTTCGCTCAACTGCAATAAGTCGACGCCATTCACGATGACTTTGCCACTGGTCGGTTTTTCAAGTAAATTCACCGTCCGTAGAAGCGTGCTTTTCCCGGCACCGCTAAAGCCAATGACACCGAAGATCTCGCCCCTTTTCACGGAAAGGGACACCCCTTTTAAAGCCTGGACGCTATTTTTCCCCACTTTATACGTCTTGTGTATATCAGTCAGCTGAATCATCCTATACCCCCTAATCCGGACATTTTATTTTCAGGTATGGTCAGCCAACTTTTATTCAAAAGGTTGATCAACCGTTTTAAACACACCCTCATAGTTTTCCATGATGAATGCTTGCACTTCTTTTGAGCTATATAATTCGGTTAATCTTTTATAGTCTGCATTATCTTTATTTTCTTCTGCCGTTGCCAAGTAAATCGGGAACTTGTCTCCCTGTTCGATATATAATGGATCTTCCTTAGGATCGTATCCATTTTGGATCGCAAAGTTACTAGGGATAATCGCGACGTCCAAGCTGTTCATTGCTGGCGCAAGCATCCCACCTTCAAGCTCCTTGAATTTCAATTTCTTTGGGTTTTCAGTAATATCTTGAATCGTTGCATGATTTTTCAGACCTGGTTTCAACTTGATCAAGCCCGCTTCTTCATATAACAAAAGCCCGCGCCACAGATTAAGAGGATCGTTCATGATTCCTAGAGTGGCGCCTTCAGGAATTTCCTCAATCGTTTTGTATTTTTTCGAATAAAAAGCCATGTTCGTAGTGAAAACTTTTCCTACCGTTGCGATATTGGCTTTATGATTCTCATTGTATTGTTCTAAATACGGTTTTGTTTGGAACACATTTACATCTATATCTCCATTTTCAAGAGCACGGTTAGGGGTGACGAAATCGTTGAATGGTACAATTTCCATCTTGATGCCCTCATCCTTGGCCACCTCTTTCACCTTCTTCGCCACCTCTTCAAAAGGACCAGCGGATACCCCCACTTTAATCGTTTTTTCTTGAACTTGCTCTTCACTGCCGCAACCTGCCAATAAAATCAAACCAGTTATGGCAAGAAGCATCCCCATCATTTTTTTTGTCATAATTAATCTCCCTCCCCATTTTTCAGTATACAATTATTATTTTAAAAACATCAAATTTTCACATTCGAGCTTATTTTAAAGTGGGTAATGGATTTTTTATTTATTCAACTATAATAAATATTGCTTTTTTCAATACTAACGGAGCGAAAAAAGGCAGTCGCTGTATAAGCAACTGCCTTTTCTGACCCATATCTGGTCAGGAATTTTCCCCAAATAAATAAGCTGGCCTCTTAGGGCCAGCTGCATTATTGTTTATTATGAAGCTCTTCTTGTTCCTCTTAAGATCAAGCTTAAGATGAAGACAAATACGATGGCACCAATCAATGCTGGAATAATAGCGAAATCTGCTACTGAAGGTCCCCAAGTTCCAAGAATTAATGAACCTAACCATGCACCTACAAAACCTGCAATGATGTTACCAACGATACCGAATGGTACGTCACGTCCGATAATCATACCTGCTAACCAACCGATGATACCTCCGATAATTAATGACCATAAGAATCCCATAATATATTTCCTCCTTGAGTAAAATAATTTTATTCAGCAGACTAGAAAAAATCCAATCACTTTCATTATTCGTGCCCGATCAATACTAACCTTTACACTCAAAAGGTATAATGCCTAGTACGCATATCTTAAAATTGCGAATGTTACTGGTTAATTAAAAGTTAACTTTTGTCCAAATGGATTTGATTGGACACTGCTTAATGTTGGTGTGTGTCTTTCTTCTTGTTTGCTGTTGTACTAAGTATTTTCCCCATATTCTAAATCTAAAACCTTAATTTAATTTTATTTTTTAATAGGTAAAAAAGAGATTATCTCAATAAAGAACAGGGTATAATACTTTTTCATTTTGTCTTCTGATATAGAATAAGCCGTTTCTTTCTATATTATGATAGGCGCACAAAAAAAAGCGCCCGGATTTCTCCAGGGCACTCTTTTGGTCATCCATGTAAATCATCACTTAAAAAATGAGCTCATCCGGATTGCTGCCGAATCGTTCATTTTTGTTCAGGGCATCGATTTGATTCATCTCATTAAGGCTCAATGAAAAATCAAATACTTGAGCGTTTTCCTCAATGCGTGAAGGTGTGATGGATTTTGGAATAACGATGATATCATGTTGCAGGTGCCAACGGATCAACACCTGTGCAGAGCTTTTACCATGCTTCTTGGCAATGTGATTGATGGTGGGTTCATCGATTAAATGTCCGCGTCCAAGTGGGCTCCAAGCTTCAACCTTGATATCATGTTTCTTGCAATAATCGCGAATTTCGGTTTGAGTCAATAATGGGTGGAGCTCGATTTGATTGACGACAGGTTTGATCTCACTATTAGCCAATAGATTTTCTAAATGGTGAACATGGAAGTTACTTACACCGATTGATTTAACTTTTCCATCTTTATAAAGTTTCTCTAGCGCCTTCCATGTGTCCAGGTACTTATCTTGGCCTGGCCAGTGAATCAAATATAAGTCCAAATAGTCCAAGCCCAGCCGTTTTAAGCTATCCTCAAAAGCTTGAAGCGTCGTATCATATCCTTGTTCCGTATTCCATACTTTCGATGTGATGAACAATTCTTCGCGTGGGATTCCACTTTCCCTTATTGCTTGCCCCACACCTTCTTCGTTTTCATATATAGCTGCCGTATCAATTGCCCGGTATCCTATCTCAATGGCCTTCTTGACGGATTCAACCGTTTCCTCGCCGTTTTTCACCTTGAAAACGCCAAAACCTAGCTGTGGCATTTGCACTCCATTATGTAAAGTGATTTTCTCCCCAACACTTGAAATCATAAGGCATACCTCCATAGTTTTTATTTTCCAATTATATCATTTGCATCAGGGCATTTCGAAACTTACGCCTCGGGATTGCACTCGAATATCCGTTCAGACAATCCATTATTATTAAAAAGTAGAATTTTTAGGGATTTTTATCCTAAAATAAAAAATATTTTGTAAAAAAATGACGAAATATCTATCCTTATAGATAAGAAATTCGTTACAATTGAATAGTTGGACAAAAAATGTTAAAAGTAGGTGTCATCTTTTTTAAAAGAATAATCAATTACTCTAACTCCCATTCTAAATAAGAAGGAGTTTTAAGATAGTCTTTCATCCACTCTTCGGACGCAAACTAGGTTTTTCATTTACATACTTGAATATTAAGGAGTCTTCCATGCATGAGTAGTATATTCATTTTAACCGTTGCAATTATTTTCTTTGCTTTAGTCTTTGACTTTATCAATGGGTTCCATGATACGGCCAATGCAATCGCTACTGCCGTTTCAACCAAGGCGCTTCAGCCACGGCACGCCATTATCATGGCCGCGATCATGAATTTATTAGGGGCATTGACTTTTACGGGCGTTGCACAAACCATAACGAAAGACATCGTCGATCCATTTACGTTAGCCAATGGTTCGTATGTCATTCTTGCTGCTTTAATTTCGGCAATCATATGGAATTTGATCACATGGTACTTTGGAATCCCAAGTAGTTCATCCCATGCCATCATCGGATCCATAGCAGGGGCTGCCATAATAGCAGGTGGTTTTGACTCCATTAAGTGGGGTGGTTTCTCTAAAATTGTCCAAGCTTTGATCTTATCTCCGATCATTGCATTTGCAGTCGGTTTTATCGTGTATAGTATCTTCAAGATCGTGTTTAAAAATAATAATTTAGGTAAGACCAATAAACGTTTCCGGAGAATTCAAATTGTTACGGCCGCGATTCAATCCTATACACATGGAACAAACGATGCCCAAAAGTCGATGGGGATCATCACATTGGCCCTAATGGCTAACGGGTATGCCCAAAGCTCAGCCATACCATTTTGGGTACAGCTTTCCTGTGCGATAGCCATGGCTCTTGGTACTTCTATCGGGGGATGGAAAATCATCAAAACAGTCGGTGGCAAAATCATGAAAATCCGTCCGATAAACGGTGTGGCTGCCGATATGTCGGGTGCCGCCATCATCTTAGGGGCTACCATCATTCATATGCCTGTCAGTACAACCCATGTCATCTCTTCTTCGATACTCGGCGTAGGCTCGGCACATCGGATTAAAGGGGTAAAATGGACCACAGCAAAAAGCATGCTGGTCACATGGTTTATCACGTTACCAATTTCTGCTGCCTTGGCAGCAACAATTTACTATATAATTTCTTTATTTGTATAACGACAGTGAACCTTTCCAATATGGAAAGGTTTTTCTTTTGCTTACAACCATCAATGAACCAGAAATTCCCACAAGGAGCCTTTCCTCCTATCTTTTTGTAAAGTTATATTAAGATTTTGTAAATTTTCGTCGAAATACCTTCCCTATTACTAGATGAATTCGTTACAATCAAATTGTTAATACTAAAGCGTACACATCTTTTCGATAAGTACGCTCGACTAATTGGGAGGCATTAACCATGGCTTTTAAATCTAAAAAAGACAAATTCGCAGTAATGCTTTTAAACATTGCTCAAAACATCAAAGAAAGTGCAGACTATTTCGCAGATTATAAGCTTAAAAATATCAGCGACTTAAAAGTTTTTTCAGATAAGATGAAAGATTACGAGCACAAGGGCGATGAAATGGTTCACACTATCATCAAAGAGTTAAACAACGCCTTCATCACTCCTATTGAACGTGAAGATATTCTTGAATTGACCATGAGAATGGATGACGTCATAGACGGTTTAGAGCATTGTTCCGCTTTGTTCGAGATGTATTCTATCGTTAATGCCGATGAGTATATGATTAAATTTGTCGATGCCATTAAGGAATGTACGTATGAAATCGAACATGCTGTCGATACGCTATCAACGAAAAAATTACCAATGATTCGTGAAAACGCGATTAAGATTAAAGAACTTGAATCTGTTTGTGACGGCATTCAACGTCAATCGATCAAAAACTTGTTCACCGTTGAAAAAGATCCAATCAGAATCATTCAATATAAAGAGATTTACGAAAGTCTTGAAGAAATTGCTGATAACTGTCAAGCCGTTGCCAATACACTTGAAACAATAATAATGAAAAACGCCTAAGGAGTACCCCCTAAATGGATACTTTGTTACTTTTAACGATTATAATTGTCTTTCTTGCACTTGCATTCGACTTCATCAATGGGTTCCATGATACCGCGAATGCCATTGCCACATCTGTTTCGACAAAAGCGTTAAAACCTAGGCATGCTATTATCTTGGCTGCTATCATGAACTTTGTCGGAGCTATGACCTTTACGGGAGTAGCGAAGACGATTACGAAGGATATCGTGGATCCGTTCACCATTCCGAATGGCTCTTATGTAATCATGGCCGCTTTACTTGCCGCAATCATATGGAATCTTCTTACTTGGTATTACGGAATACCAAGCAGTTCTTCCCATGCATTGATCGGTTCTATTGCAGGTGCCGCAATTGCTGCAGCCGGCTTCGGATCCATTAAGTGGGAAGGATTCTTGAAAATCATTCAGGCGTTGATTTTCTCCCCTATCATCGCTTTCTTAATTGGGTATATCGTGTACAGCATCTTTAAAGTTGTATTCAAACACAATAACCTGACGAAAACGAATCAAAGGTTCCGTACGATCCAAATTGCCACTGCCGCCATCCAATCGTATACACATGGAACGAATGATGCTCAAAAAGCGATGGGGATCATCACACTGGCACTGATTGCCAATGGGTATGCTACAAGCACGGATATCGCTTTATGGGTTCAATTCAGTTGTGCCTTGGCAATGGGTCTTGGAACATCGATCGGTGGATGGAAAATCATCAAAACCGTTGGTGGGAAGATCATGAAAATCCGTCCGATCAATGGTGTTGCTGCTGATTTAACGGGTGCTTTCATCATCTTCGGAGCCACTTTGATTCATATGCCTGTAAGTACAACCCATGTTATTTCCTCTTCGATCCTCGGGGTTGGTTCAGCCCACCGAGTTAAGGGAGTAAAATGGGGAACGGCACAAAGAATGCTCATTACTTGGTTCATTACCTTGCCTATTTCCGCCACATTGGCAGGATTGATCTACTTGGTTATAAATTTCTTCCTTTAATTGACTCAAATCCCTGCCGACTTCTATCAGCAGGGATTTTTTTAATTCCTTCGATTTCTTTTATGCTATTACTATGTTAAATAAGGATAATCGTTTAGAATTTGTATGAAGAAGCAAATTTTCAAAGCGAGGGGTCTTAGTTATATGAAGGATTTCACGAAAAATAGGGATATTTTTAAAGACCTTTATGGGGACATGATGGAATTTGCGGATAGAATCAGTTCCGTATTGGGCTGTCCCATCACAATAGAAGATGGAAACCATCGTCTCCTTGCCTATAGTACACATGACGATACTACAGACCAAGCCCGCATCATGACCATCATTGGCAGGCGGGTACCCGAAAAAGTCATCAATAGCTTATGGAAAGACGGTATCATCCCCTCTTTATTAAAAGATGAAGTCCCGATAAAAATTGATGCCAAGCATGACGTCGGGCTCGGCAATCGCGCAGCCGTATCCATTCGGAAAAACAATGAAGTCCTAGGCTTCATTTGGGCCTTGGAAGTAAACGAACCCTTCTCTGAAGAGGCTATGGATTTTCTCCATTTTTCTGCCAAGGAAGCCAAAAATCAATTACAACAGCTACAATTGAAAAAGAAAAGGAAAGAAGCGGGGCACCAGGAGTTTCTTTGGCGCATGTTAACGGGGCATTATCAAGAAGAATCAGAAATCATTGAAAACTTCACGAAGCTATCCATCCCTGTCCCTGTCGTTTTTTCCATATTGGTATTCGACTTCCCTGAAGAAATCAACCGGGAAGTCGAGCGCTTCATATCCTATATGCTCACGACCACCCAAAAGATTCATTGCTTCCTGTTTGCCATTGATCAGAACAGGCTCATCCTTTTTACAGGATCTAATCAGGAGAATGCTTCCGCTTTCTCCACTTATGAATTCATTCCTTACTTCATTTTGGAGATGCAACGACGTTTCGGTGTCGAACATATCCTTGGGGTGTCCGGCAACATGTATAAATCCCTGACCGATGTGAAATCAAGTTATGAGGAAGCGCAGTATACCCTGAAAATGAAAACGATCTTTCCCATTGATATGAAGCACATCCTCCATTATGAGGAGCTCGGCATGTTTCAAATGCTTGAAGTCTTTGCAAGCAATAAACAGCGAACGGTCCATCCTTCCATACTAAAGCTAAAAGCCTACGATTCGAAAAATCAAACGGAACTATTGCACACATTGACCGTCTATCTCGAAAAAGACAACAATCCAAATGAGGCTTCAAGAACTCTCCATATCCATGTGAATACGTTAAACTACCGCTTAAAACGAATTAGCGAGATTGGCGATATCCGCTTAAAAGATCCGATTCAAAAGATGTCCCTCTTTCTGGACATCAAGATCGAACAATATAATGCGTTTCTCAAAAACACACGATGAATTCTGAAAAATACGGTAAAGATAGGGATACGGAAAGGAGCATTACATAATTGAACCTGGAATCAAGAGAATACCTCGAAAAAGAGCTGCTGATCGTAAAAGAATGGGAAAAGGAACAGAAAGGATTATGGTTCTGGGACCGAATTGGCCGTCTCCCGTTTAAGATACTAGACAAGGTGACCCCTGCCTTCATTCAAAAGAAGCTGGGCATTGTGCTCGATGAAATAGGTAGCTACATACAGACCGGCGGGAAATACTTAACGAAAGAGTCCACCATCATAGAGAAGTTGCAGGCTCAAAAAGCTGAATTGAAGATCACTAATTTAGAAGATGTTTCAAAGAAAGTCCCGCTCCAAACTATGGACCGTGTCAGTCAAGATATTAAAAAGTCCGGCAGCAACTTAGCGACAGTCCAAGGGGCTAGTACCGGAATAGGTGGGATTTTCACCCTGGCGATTGATATCCCCCTCCTTCTCGGCATGTCCATTAAAACCCTGCAGGATATCGCGGTTGCGTACGGATACAATCCCCGGGACAAGCAGGAACGGATTTTCATCGTCAAATGCCTGCAATTCACCACATCGGATATCGTCGGGAAAAAGACGCTTTTAAAAGAACTGGAGAATATGAGTCTTCCCGGATCAGAATCAAAAAGGGAAATCGCTTCCGAGTTGCAAGGGTGGCGGGAAGTCGTCTATACATACCGGGATCAATTCGGTTGGAAGAAACTGTTGCAGATGGTGCCAGTCGCAGGCATCATCTTTGGAGCTTTCACCAACCGTTCCATGATTTCCGACATCGCGGATACAGGCATGATGCTTTATAAGAAAAGACGGATTGAAGAACGTATGATGGACAACGTTCCCGTCGATTAGTTTCATGTTACATTTTCTTACGCTCATCTTGATCATCCAAGCTCCAATCCAATAGTTACCCCTAACGTTCGACTCTGCCTTTGTGGAATTCCACAAAGGCATCTTTTTAACTTTTCTGATTTCAACATACTAACCTTTTCCAATCCCGTTTATACTTTAGATAATACTTAAAAAGAAACTCTTGGAGGGATTTTAGATGAGAATAGGTATTCCGAAAGAAATTAAAAACAACGAGAACCGTGTAGCTATCACTCCAGCTGGCGTTATGGCCTTGGCCAATGCCGGACATGAAGTTTTAATAGAAATGAACGCTGGGTTAGGAAGCAGTTTCACCAATGAATCCTATCAAGAAGCTGGCGCCATCATGGTTGAAGATGCTGCAAGCGTTTGGGAAAGCACGGATATGATCATGAAGGTTAAGGAGCCTATCCCATCTGAATATAAATATTTCCGCAAGGACTTGATTCTTTTCACATATCTTCACCTTGCCGCTGAACCTGAATTGGCGAAATCATTGAAGGACAATGGTGTACTAGCCATTGCCTATGAAACGGTATCTGTAAACCGTACGTTGCCTTTGTTAACACCTATGAGCGAAGTGGCCGGACGCATGGCCTCACAAATCGGCGCTCAGTTCCTTGAAAAAAATAACGGTGGTAAAGGCATCCTACTAAGTGGTGTCCCTGGTGTGAAACGTGGGAAAGTAGCAGTCATCGGCGGTGGAATGGTTGGTACGAATGCAGCCAAAATCGCCATCGGTCTAGGCGCGGATGTGACCATTCTTGATTTGAGTCCTGACCGTCTACGCCAATTGGATGATATTTTCGGCAATCAGTTGACCACTCTCATTTCCAATCCATTTAATGTTGCGGAAGCCGTTAAAGAAGCGGATCTAGTCATTGGTGCGGTTCTGATTCCTGGTGCAAAAGCTCCTAAACTCGTCACGGAAGAAATGGTCAAATCCATGTCTCCAGGATCTGTCATTGTCGATGTCGCCATCGACCAGGGTGGAATCTTCGAAACGGTTGATCATATCACAACACATGATAACCCTACTTATGTAAAACATGGAGTCGTTCATTATGCAGTGGCAAACATGCCTGGAGCGGTCCCACAAACATCGACCATTGCCTTAACGAACGTAACCGTTCCTTACGCTTTGCAAATTGCCAACAAAGGCGCCGTTCAAGCGATTCTTGAGAATGAAGCCTTGGAAAAAGGGGTAAACGTAGCAAACGGCGAAATCACATTCGAAGCTGTTGCGAAGGACCTTGGTTATAACTATGTAAATGTAGTGAGTGCATTGAATCAAAATAATATTAACGCCTAATAAAAAGGAAAGGCTCCAAAACGGTTAAGACGTTTTGGAGCCCTTTCCTTTTTTTGCTTTCATCTCTTTCCTACACCATCAGATTTTCTAACGAAACATTGTGTTAAAACCCCAAGAAAAATTGCCTTTATGCAAGGCATCCCTTCTTATCACTGATTGATTCCCTTTGTTTTATCTGTGCAGGCCTTCATTGCCTCCAAAATGCTCGCCCTGAACCGATTCTCTTCTAACGTGGCAACAGCTGCTATCGTTGAACCCCCTGGTGTACAAACGTCATCCTTCAATGCTCCCGGGTGTTTTTCCGTTTCTAGCACCATTTTAGCAGCTCCCAATACCGCTTGTGCTGCCAAGCGATATGCTTGGGTCCTCGGAATCCCGTCACGGACACCACCGTCGGCGAGTGCTTCAATGAACATGTATACATACGCCGGTGAAGACCCGCTGATCGCCGGCACTGCGTCCATCTGATGTTCTTGTATGAGCTCCGTCTTTCCAAAGCTATTCAACAAAGTTGTGACATCCAATATGTCGGCTGCAGTGATTTCATCATTCATGCTGATTGCCGTCATGCCTTCCCCAACGAGAGATGGGGTGTTCGGCATCGTCCTTGCGACCTTTACCCTCTTTCCAAGGCCCGTTTCAATTTGTGAAGTGGCAATTCCTGCTGCCATCGTAATGATCACAACATCCTCTTTTAGATGAGCCTTCACTTCTGAAAGGACCTGCTCATGCAAGGCTGGTTGGATAGCCAGGAAAAGCATATCGGCAAATCCAGCCACTTCCTTATTATCTAAGCACCCTTGCACCGCATATTTAGAGGTGATTTTTGTTAGGGTCGCTACACTTGCCGTACTGACCATGATCATTTCAGGTGAAACGTTGCCTGATCGCAGTATGCCTGCAAGCATCGCCTCTCCCATTTTTCCGCACCCAATGAATCCGATTTTTTTACTCATATTTTACACTTCCAATCATATCTTCATCTAGTATCTTATTATAGCGGATACGGCTAAGAGAAACATGCCCAAGAGTTCCTAGCGTGCAGATTAGTGGGTTTCTAGGACGAATATTTCCTTCGTATTCCTAAAAATACCCCATCTAGAAAGTGAATTTTTTAGCGAAAAATATGGATTGACTGCATAGTCAGGAAACGTTTATAATTTTTCCACTTAGACAATCGATGTTCCCGAAATGAGAATTACCTTACAGGAATGGAGACACGAAATGGACATGAAGAAAAATTCAATCAATACCACACTTGTCTTGACCGGATTGATCATTGGGATGTTTTTCAGCTCATTAGAACAGACGATTGTCGGGACAGCGATGCCGACGATTATCGGAGAATTGAATGGCTTCACCATTTTCGCCTGGGTTACGACCGCTTATTTGATTGCTTCCACCACCGTCGTACCTATCGTGGGGAAGTTATCAGATTTATATGGCAGGCGGTCTCTTTACCTGCTTGGAACGATCATTTTTACGATTGGTTCGTTTTTATGTGCCACCGCCACTTCAATGGAACAGCTCATCATTTACCGAGGACTGCAAGGAGTCGGGGGCGGGATGATTATGCCCTTATCCCAGACCATCATTGGTGATATTTTCACGGCTGAACAGAGAGCTAAATGGCAAGGTGTTTTCGGGGCCATCTTTGGGTTAAGTGCGGTCATCGGCCCTTTTTTGGGTGGACTGATCGTGGACCATATCAGTTGGCACTGGATTTTTCTCATCAATGTACCTACCGGTTTATTATCCGCAGGCATGATATATGTCGGATTAAAGCATGAAACGATTTTGAAAAAGGAGAAAGTGAACATTGACTATTTAGGCATTATCACCTTGATACCCGGCATTGTATTGCTATTGCTCGGTTTAACCTTTGGTGGTGATAAGTTTGAATGGAGTTCGCTTACCTCCTTTACCATTTTTGGCAGTACCCTGGTTTTTCTCGTTTTATTTGTCTTGTTTGAAAGAAGGGCCATTGAACCGATTCTTGATTTATCCCTCTTTAAGAATAGGGTCTTTGCCACCACGAATGCGCTAGGTTTTTTATTGGGGCTCGGCATGTTCGGGGCCATCATGTTCGTTCCGCTTTTCATGCAAGGAGTGCTTGGCGTATCACCGACTAAAGCAGGTTCGACCATGACCCCGATGATGATTGGAATGATTCTGGCAAGCGTCGTCGGAGGACGGCTGCTTTTAACATTCCGTTTTCGCACGGTCCTTACCTCGGGAATGGTTTTTACTACCCTTGGATTTATCCTTATGAGTACGATGGATAGTGACACTAACACATTGACTGCCTATATTTTCATGGCGGTTCTTGGAGTGGGAATGGGGCAAGTCATGCCGACTTTGATGATAGCCGTTCAAAATGAATTCCCCAAGTCTCAGCTTGGCTCGGTCACCGCAGCCTCGACCTTCTTTCGTTCAATAGGCGGAACGATGGGCATTACGATTTTGAACGCCGTCATGAATCATCATCTTCAAAAGAATATGGATGATGCAGTGGTGAACGAAAAAGATCCTGTACTGCATGAAGCATTGGGTGCGCTAGCCGATCAAACAGATAAACTATTCAACGTCATGCTTTATCCCGAAAACCTGAAAATGCCGACTGAAGTCAGCAATGCCTTGATAAAAGCGATTGAACATGCCTGGATTCATGCTTTTTCAAGCGTATTCATCACTGGTATCTTTTTTGTTTCCGTAGGTATTTTAGTCGCTCTATCCGTAGGTTCCGGTCAAATCAAGCGGGATCAAGACGTAAAAAATGATAGGAGCATATAAGAATCGTGGTCGGCTCATTGTAGCCGATTTTTTCATTGTTGCCTGAGGTTTCTTTTTCGTCCTAAAGGGAAATTTAACTGTAACATACATTTTTGGAGTGATACGATGCAAAACGAACCTACCATCCCATCCATCTTGCCACAGGAATTTTACAACCAGCCTACACTCGAACTGGCGCAATCTCTTTTGGGCTGTCTGCTTGTGAAAGAAACCCCCGAAGGAACGGCTGCCGGTTTTATTGTCGAGACCGAAGCCTATATGGGTGCCATGGACAGGGCTGCTCATAGTTTTGGAAATAGAAGGACGAAGCGCACGGAAGTCATGTTCGGTGAGTCCGGCATGATTTATACATACTCCATGCACACCCATACACTGGTTAATGTCGTGAGTGGTGGCCCCGATATACCTGAAGCCATCTTGATTCGGGCAGTGGAACCCTATGTGGGACTGGATTTAATGCATGAAAGGCGTGGACTTCCTGATATTCGCAAGCTGACGAACGGACCAGGAAAATTATCTAAAGCACTGGGCATTACAATGGCAGATTACGGACATTTTTTCACTGAACCTCCCTTATACCTTACGTCGGGCAAACAGCCTGAACACATCTCAAGCGGACCCCGTATCGGCATCGGGAACTCGGGGGAAGCAAAAGACTATCCATGGCGCTTTTGGGTGACCGGCAGTCCTTTTATTTCCCGTTAACGTGATGGCAATTGGCAAGCATTAGGCAGAGCAAAAGGCATGCAGCAACAATGAGTTACCTATACTCTGCCGCCTTCCCACCCCATATTTTTAGGCTTTTACCCTTCACTTAAACCAAAACATCCACCCCTCCGCAAGCACTAAAACTATAGCTTCCCATTGTCATCTCCTTCACTTCAACTGGGAACTTCTCTCTCACTACCTAACAAATTTTCACAAATGATACCCAATCGAATCAGAATGATCAGTTTACCGGTTACTTTCATTAATTCTAGAGACGGGATATCCTGTAAGAAACAGGAGTCTTTTAGACTATCATCCTTTTAAATCAATGAAACTTTTGAAGGTGTAATTTAACATTTTTTTGAACACATCCTCAGAAATATGTTATATTATGTCGTGACGTGCTTTAAATGGAAAAAATATCGGCTGAAATAAATGGAGGTGCTTTTCGTAAACAATCTAAATCTTTGTTGCCATTTTTATAATAACGATCAATCCATAACTGACTGTTATTATTAGTCATTTTCTTTGTGCGTCCTTATAACTAAGGAGGTCACCTATTTTGTTTAAAAAAATTCTACTACTTACATTGGCCGTTTTCTTTATAACGACCACTTCACTTAGCCCTTCGCTTAAGGTCCATGCTGCAGAATCCAACGACACGGGAATCATTCATAATATAAAAAGTGCCAATGTCTATAAAGGGCCAGGTAAGGCTTACGGAACAACCGGCGGAAAAGTACTAAAAGGGGAATTGATTACAATCATCAAAACCTCTGGAAACTGGACTTATTTCCAAAGCAACGATGATTATGGCTGGATTGCTTCAAAGTATGTACAGTCTTCTCTTGGTGAAGCTGTACTGACAAACGGATTATCTTCCTATAATCTATATACAGGCCCAGGTAAGAGTTATGGAAAAGATGGTTCTGTAAAAGCTGGAGCAACCACAATCCTGTTCGAAAAGTCTGGATCTTGGCGTCATATTTACGTAAATGGCCAAGAAGCATGGGTAGCTGAGAAATACATTCAGCCTACATATGGCATAGGAAAAGTCAAAGCTAGTAATGTCAATCTGTACAATGGGGCCGGAAAGAAATACGGTACCTCTGGAAAATTGAACAACGGTCGTACTGTCGCTTATGCAGAAGTGAAAAATAGTTGGCGTCATGTGTTTGTCAATGGAAAGAGCTATTGGATTTGGAACGCTCACTTGACTAACACCGACTATGATACCGTCTCACACCAAAGCGTCATTGCCAAAAATTATGCCAACCTATATAATGGACCAGCCAAAAGTTCTGGTACTAAAACAAAAGTGAACAACGGCACACCGCTTGTTTCGTTAGCGACGATGGGAAGTTGGACATATATCCAGACCTCATCAAATGAAGGCTGGGTTTGGTCAGACTCTCTAGTAGACTCGACTTCCACCGCAAAAATCACTGGTACGAGCTCCGCCAAAATCTATAAATCTCCTAATAAGAGCGGTGGTACACTAGGCTCGGCCTTTGCAAAAAATAAAATGGTTGCCATTTCAGAAATGAAAAACGGATGGCGCTCCGTGAGAAGCAGCAATACTACGGGTTGGATCGAAGATAAGTATATAAATGAAACGATGAAGATTTCATCCAAAGCTGAGGGTGTATCTCAATCCATATATAACGTAAACGTATATTTATCTGCCACAAAATCATTGGGATCGATTGGTATCATTCCAAAAGGATCTACCGTGAGCTATTTAGAGGAGAAAAATGGTTGGAGATACATCCAGGCTGGTGATCTTCAAGGCTGGGTTTGGGATAATTCCCTCTCGACCGTTTCCCCATTAAGTGGACTGAACATCATTATTGATCCCGGTCATGGTGGAACGGACCCTGGTGCAGTCGGAAATGGTCTGCAAGAGGCCACGCTCACCCTGGATATCAGCAAGAGAGCCCAAGATTTATTTGATAAGACACCCATTAATACAAGCATGACCAGAACCTCAAAAACTAGCAGTGTTACAGCGAGTGGAAGCAAAATTTCCACCAGTCAATCCCTGCAAAAGCGTATGGACTTCGCAGCAGCGAACAAGAAATCAGATGATGATATCTTTGTCAGCGTCCATATTAATGCCGGCGGCGGCACTGGCGGCGAAACGTACTATTATAGTTCGTACAGCAGAGCTGCGGTTAATCCATACAATGCCGATAGCAAACTTCTAGCCCAAAAAATCCAAGCTAGATTAATAGATTATATGGACTTTAAAAATAGAGGGACAAAAGAAGCTAACTTCTATGTTCTTAAATACAATTCCATGCCAGCAACGCTTGTGGAAGCAGGATTCATCGATAATGCAAGCGATGCAGCGAAACTGAAACAAACCTATTACAAACAACAGGCTGCAAAAGCCATCTATCAAGGAACACTTGATTATTACAGAGCAAAAGGATTCGACGTCGACGCTTATAATCTATAAGTGATCAAACAAACTGACCCGGATAATGGACATTCATGCGTTCATTATCTGGGTTTCTTCTTATCCATTTCCCTAACCCAACAGGAGGTGCTCCTATTAACAAGACGTTATGGCTAATCCCTTTATTATTTCTCCTCCATAATGCGGAAGAATCATTAGGTATGACCGCATATTTAAAAAGCCAATTCCACATAGCCTTTATCAGTCAGACTCAATTCATCCTGGCCGCTTCTATCTTGACTGTTCTAGTTTTCCTCATCATTTGTCTTTATCAGATTCAGGTCTTATCATCCATTCATTGGGTCATCTTCACACAGGGTGCTATTTTCTTCAATGCGGTACAGCATCTTGCTTTATTCTTTTACTTTGGCTCGTATAATCCAGGAGCTATTACAGCCTTTTTCATCTGTCTCTTTTCTATGATTCTGCTTGCATACGTATTAAAAAATAAGGTAGTCCGAGTATGGAGTTTGTGTATAACGCTTACCGGAAGCCTTCTTTCCTACCCCCTGATTATCCGGCTTACGCTTATCTTAGCGGGTCTTTTCACATAAAAAAGAGGCCTTCATCGAGAAGACCCCTCTCTTTTCCTTATTTATTCGATACACCTGCGGATTCAAACGTTGCCATTTCCTTTACGACCAGGGTCGCTGCCTGAAGAATGGGAAAAGCAACCGCGGCACCTGTGCCTTCTCCTATTCGCATGCCCAACTGAAGGATCGGCTCTTTACCAAGCCATTCTATTGCCGTTCGATGCCCAGGTTCTGCAGATTGATGCCCAACGAACATATAATCCGCGGCACGAGCCGAAATCAAGGTGGCAATCACACCAGCCGTGGTCGTAATGAACCCATCAAGCAAAATCGGTATTCGTTTGCTGGCTGCCGCAAGCATGGCCCCTGCCATACCGGCAATTTCGAGTCCGCCGATCTTCATCAAAATATCGATTGGATCTTTTGGGTTAGGATTCCTTAAGGAAAGGGCCTCTTCAATGATCCTTTGTTTATGTATGATCCCTTCGCTTTTCAGGCCGGTTCCCTGACCTACCAGCGACTCCACGCTTTTTCCACTAACCACCGATATGATGGCCGAACTGGTTGTCGTATTTCCAATTCCCATTTCACCAAGGATCAGACATTTAGCCCCCTTGTCGATCATGACCTCCGCCCGTTCATACCCGACTTCAAGAGCTTGGTTCACTTCTTCCCGTGTCATCGCGTCTTCTTTATAAAAGTTTCGAGTTCCACGGCGCACTTTCCTTGCAGTCAATTCCGCCGCTTCAATTTCTGCGTCAATCCCGATATCAACAATGTCAAAGTAAGCGGAAATCGCTCGGCTGAATACATTGATCGCCGCTCCGTCATTCAGGAAATTGAGGGCCATTTGTTCCGTCACTTCTTTTGGATAAGCGGAAACCCCTTCATCCGTAATGCCATGATCTGCCGCAAAAACGATCACTCCCGGTCTCGAAACTTCCGGAAATGCCTCACCTGTCATCTTCGCAAGGTCGATGGCCAATTCCTCTAGCCTCCCCAAACTCCCCTGCGGAACAGTCAGTGAATCCACGTATTTTTTTACTTGTCTTCCCATCTCTTCATCCAGCTCTGGGATGGATAGAGTGGCCAACCCATTCTTCCTCATCAAAAAAACCTCCACGTATAAAATAAAAGACCTTAACCAATGGAAAAGGTCCTTACCTATCATCTTCTAAAAGTCCGACTTAGTCTATACCATATGAATATTTATTGAGGGGATCCCAGTTCGTTCAAAGGAAAGAAACGAAATTCCACTTTTCCGACAAGTGAATCCTCCGAGATGACACCGAACCTTCTGCTATCCCAGCTATGCCTGCGATTATCTCCCATTACGAATAACGATCCCTCAGGTACTTTCACGTCGAAATTCTCAGTCAGGTTTTCATCAGGGGGAATCTGCTCTTTATTTGATTTCACGTATGGTTCTTTATACGGTTTCCCATTGATATATAGCATGTCATCCTTCATTTTCACACGATCGCCCTCAAGTCCGATGACTCTTTTGATATACTCTTTTTCTGCATCCGGAGCATGAAAAACCACCATATCAGAATGCTCGATGTTTCCGACTTTCGTAACGACAATACGGTCACTATTTTCAAAAGTCGGCTCCATGGACTCCCCTTTTACAGTGACGGGAACAAACAAGAACTGACGACAGATGAAAACGACGATTAACGCAATGAGTATGGATTTCATCCAAGATACTATTTCTTTTTTCATATAATCTCCCTTCACGCTCTATTTATATATATTTTACTAAATTGTATTTATCTTGTATACGACAACGTAGGGTTTTCGTTTCGATATACATGGTTTGGAATATGGTACACTAAAAATGAAGAAATAAACGGTAGGAAGTGGATGGATATTGCTGCAATCGATCAATACATATTTAAATAGGGCGATGCCATTTATCACCCCCATAAGCGTTGTTATCGGTGTCTTGCTTTCCGAACGGCTAACCGATTACACATTCCTGGTTCCATGGATTTTTGCCTTCATTACCTTTACAGGGAGCCTTGGCTCCAATTTCAAGTCATTAAAGCGGGCAGTCTATCACCCGTTACCCGTTTTCGTTGTGTTAATCATCCTACATATCCTTATGCCGATTTGGGCCTGGGCCCTCGGTCACTTAGTTTTTCACGGGGATGCCTTCACGATTACTGGGCTGGTCCTAAGTGTTGTCATTCCAACCGGTGTCACCAGTATCATCTGGATAACCATTTATAAAGGCAATGCAGCGCTAGCTTTAACGATTATCCTGATTGATACCCTACTTTCGCCCTTCATTGTTCCATACAGTGTCTCACTATTCGGTGGGGGCACAATCGAAATGGACACATGGCCCATGGTGAAAGGCTTGATTGGCATGGTCGTTCTTCCATCCGTGCTTGCGATGTTGTTGAATCAGGTCACAAAAGGGAAAATAAAAGAAGGGCTCGCCCCCCGACTAGCTCCATTTTCCAAATTAAGCGTCGGGATCGTCGTAATTTTGAACAGTTCAAAAATCGCACCCTACCTCACCCATTTCAATAAGAAATTATTGATCATGGCTCTCTTGGTGCTGTTCATCGCCGCTTCAGGCTATGCTTTTTCCTGGTGGGTTGGAAAACTATTGAATTGGGAGAAGGAAGACGTCATCACCTTGACCTTTACCGGGGGGATGCGCAATATCAGCGCCGGGGCCGTCCTTGCCACCACCTATTTCCCTGCGGCCGTTGCCGTGCCGGTGATACTCGGTATGCTATTTCAACAAATGCTAGCCTCCCTTTTCGGCTATTCCCTGGATAGGCATTACCATCAACGTATAAACGAAGGGTGAACATGATCCCTTTATCCAACATCCGATGCGTCTCTTTTCCATTTCAATAAAATACCAAGTATACTATAAAGGTAAAATTGCTCGTGCAAAAAAAACAATAGGAGGTTTTTTTGATGAAAATTGTTGCCATTGTGGGTAGTATACGCAAGGAATCTTATAATCTAAAACTAGCTACATATATTCAAATGAAATATCATGAAAAGTTCGATCTTGAAATCTTGAACATTAGGAATCTACCATTTTTCGACCAGGATATCGAAAACGATCCTCCTGTCGTTGTTAAAGAATTTAAAGACAAAGTGGCCAATGCCGATGCCGTCTTGTGGGTAACCCCTGAATACAACGGAACGGTACCAGGTGTGTTAGTCAACGCGATCGATTGGTTATCTCGTGTAGATAAAGTCTTGATTGGTAAGCCATCGTGGATTGTCGGTGCTTCCATGGGGAATTTAGGGACAGTAAAAGCTCAACTTCATTTACGGGATATCTTGTTTGCTGCAGGCGTCTCCTCTCCACTTCTTCCTGGAAATGAAGTATATGTAGGGGCCGTTCATGAAAAAATCGATCAACAAGGAAATCTTACCCATGAACCGACTGTACAGTTCTTAGATATGGTCGTCGAAAACTTCATCGCTTGGTATCAACAGTATAATCGTTAATTTCATTTAAAAACCCCAGTAGTCTCCACGCTACTGGGATTTTTCACGCCTATGTAACACCATTGCTTCATTTTCTACAAATCATATCCCTGTTTGTATCTCATCTTGCCGGAAATACAAAGCAGTAAGAAAAATGCCATCCCATCTAAAGAGAGAAGGGATGGCTAATCTGGTTCTGTTTATAACTTGAATGCCCCTAACAACTCCTGTAATTCACTAGCCATTCTTGAAAGGTTGTTTGATGCAGACGCTATTTCTTCCATGGAAGCCAATTGCTCTTGAGTGGAAGCTGCAACATTTTGGCTATGTGCCGTTGAATCTCTTGCGACTGTCGTAATGCTCGTTAAATTTGTCAGTACCTCTTGGGCGCTCGCTGACATTTGCTCGGCAGTTGCGGCCATTTCTTCGATTCGATCACTCGATTCCCCAATTGAATCCAAAATGACTTTGAAACTTTCCTCTGTTTTCGAAACGATACCAAGTCCCTCTTTCACGTCCAATTTGACTTGATTGATGGATTGATTGGATTTCATCATGTCATCTTGAATCTCTTGAATAAGTTCAGCTATTTGAGTCGAGGATTGCTGGGATTGCTCAGCAAGCTTACGGACCTCATCAGCGACTACCGCAAACCCTTTCCCATGTTCTCCTGCCCTTGCTGCCTCAATGGCCGCATTCAATGCTAATAAGTTCGTCTGATTCGCAATTTCCGTAATGGCTTTCGTTATTTCTCCTATTTCTTGCGATCTTTTATCCAGTGAAAGTATTGCTTCCCCGCTTTTATCAACCGAATGGGAAATGGTTTGAATTTGTTGGGCGGTCTTATCTACGAACTCGCCTCCCAATTTCGCTTGCTCAGCTACATGTGCTCCAGCCTTTGCAATGGCACTGGAACTTTCGGCCATCTGTTGAATGGAAACCGACACTTCCCCTAATTCCGCCGAACTTTCCTCAAGGCTCGCTGCAGAATGGACCGATCCATCCGCTATCATTTGGATGGCACCGGAAATGTCAGCTGTTGCCTTACTTGATTGTTCAGCACTTGCAGTCATCTCTTCTGATGAGGCAGCCACCTGATCTGATGTATGGAAAGCACCTTTCATCATGTTTCTAAGGTTGCTTACCATTTCATTCATCGATTTGGCAAGAGCTCCGACCTCATCCTTGGTGTCGATATCTGATGTTTGTGTTAAATCTCCTTTTGATATATCCCCGACCAAATTCACCACCCTTTGCAGCGGTCTCGAGATTACCAGAGAAATGATATATCCTAAAGCAATACTGATCAACACGGACAAAATGATAAAGATATATGTATTGTTCTTCGTATGGTTAAATGATTCATTTGCACGTTTATAAGCATCCTGAGCCATTTCATCGGTCGTATCATTCAGCTGTTGAAGCTTAATTTCTAATTGATCGCCCTTCCCTTTGTTTTCTTTTAATGTTCTGAGGAAACCTTCTACGTCATTGGCTTTTCCTAAGGCAATATTCTTATCTGTCAGAACATAAAAATCCGCCAGGGCTATTTTGTATTCTTCAACAAGCCTTCTTTCTGTAGCTTTCATATTACTGCTTTCAAATTTCGTCGTTAGAGTATTGATCGTATCTATTTGTTCATTTATTCCCTGCTCAGCCGCTTCCTTTTCCGCAGGCGTTTGTGCGACAAATGTCAAATTACGGACACCGATGCGAATATTTTGATACGCCACCTCAATATCGTTCAAGTATTGTTGGGGTACAAGCTGATCATCATACATTGCCTCAAGATCTTCATTCGAATTTCTTAGATTCTTTACTCCATCCATTCCTACAACAGCCAGAAACAGGACCATTAACAAAAACGCTGAAATCAATTTTGTTTTTATCTTCAAATTCATATACTTCTTCATCGACGTACCTCCACATTATATGTTTTCTTTCTTTTGCAAAAGTTCATTCCTAGACCTTTCTTTATTTATAGCTCTGAATATATTCCCTTCTTCTTCCACTGCTTATATCGGCACTTCAAGAAATTAGTTAATGCAACTAGCACACTCACATAAAAAAACTCATCTACGATTAATCCTAAGTAAAACCTCTATCCATTATTTTTATCAAAAATTTGTGAACGATTACACAATAAACTTTGATGTTTCGAAATAAATCATGCGAAAAATTGTCGTAATTGAGGGATTAATCTCTTTACAGCTTAGAACATTTAAAGTAATATTGAATTTATCGCTTTTAAGGAGTTGTGTTTTTTTGGAGGAAAATACAGGGATTACAATCGACATGTTAGTAAGTGTTTATAATGATTTAGCTAAGAAAATGGCTAAAGATTGGTTTAAGGCATTCGCCAGCCATTTGAGGAAACATGATTTGACGCTCAATCAATTTTCCATTCTCAGTTATATTGAACGGAATAACGCATGCTTATCGATTCAATTGGCACAGCATTTAAACTTAAAAGCAGCATCGATCACTTATTTAGTCGATTCTCTCGAGAAAAAAGAATTGATTAGACGCGTAGAAAATCCTGAGGATAGAAGGAGTCAGCTCATCCAATTAACTGAGGATGGTTATAGCGTCGTTTCTTACTCTATAGATAACTCCCATGCTTCGAGATTCTTTGAAGAAATGGACCAAGATGATCGGGAAATGCTATATGTTATGGCGCGTATGATGAACAAGAAAATTTTCCGCAAAGTAGAGAACCAACATGACGATTGATACCCCCACTTGCTTCAATTTTTTTTAAGGAGAATGATACATATGAAGACATTATTAAAATTAAAAATAGTCTGGAGACCTATCTGGATCGTTGCGCTGCTCATGTTAGCCATGGTTAGCGTATATTTACCAGTATTTAAAGGAGCCGAACAAAAATTAACCGATTTCCCATTGATTATTGTCAATGAAGATAAAGATTTCTCCGAACAAATAGACGGAAAAAAGGTGTTTGCTACCCTTCCTCAAACTCAAGACGAACATTCGTTGAAATGGATGACGGAAACAAGCGAGCAAAAAGCAAGACAGGCTATTAAAGAGAATAAGGCAAATGGGGCCTTGATCATTCCGGCCAATTATACTAGCCAAATCACCAAGATTCACGATGCCTTGTTGTCCGGGAAAAAGGTACCGAAAGCAGTGGAGGTTAAAATCCTACTTAATGAAGGTGGCGGACAGCTTACCACGTCGATCGCTCCTTCGATTCTCAAGTCATTGGTCGCTTCAGCTTCAGCCGATATTAGCGGTGAGCTAAAGCAAGAACTGATTAAAGCAAATAAAAAAGTTTCTCCACAAGCCACCTATTTATTAGATCAGCCCATTACAACTACAACCTCAAATGTTCTTGGTCTTCCTGGAGACTTAAATAAAGGAATGACTCCATTCATGTTGGTCCTTATGGCATCGATTACTGGATTTATGGGAACGCAAATGATCAGTGGGTACATTACTAATATAAGTGAGAAAATGAGAGAGAGAGGCTTGGCCCTTCGTCACTCAACCGTTCAACTTACCGAAATGCTTCTAGGGGTAATTTTGATGGTCGTAACGTCATCCGCATTAATGGTTGTTGTATTCGGATTTTTCAGTAGCACCCATTCGATAAGTGTCTGGCCGATTTGGTTATTCATGATCTTAGGTACTCTCACCATGTATTTCCTCTTCAAAATGCTTGGTCTATTCTTTGGGAACTGGGGTATTCTGGTGATGTTCCCACTTAACATTTTGGGAATATTCGGAAGCGGTGGCGCAGTCCCATTAACAGGATTACCAGCATTCCACCGTTTTATCAGTACCGTCTTACCTACTCGTTACATAGAAGATGGAATGAAATCATTACTATATTTCAACGGAAATTTGGAAGCGGGTCTTGGCACAGCTCTTTGGGTCCTTTTTAGCTACTTAGTGGTGTTTATCGTTATCTGCCTCAGCTTTACTTATCGTGCACATAAAAAAGAAAAGGCCACACAAAATGAACCATCACCTTCAGTCACGCAATTTAGTGAAGCAGAAACTGAAGAACAACCGAACACAGTACTTCAAACAAGTACCCCTGTTTCGGGAGAATTAATGAAAAAGGCACCTTCCACTCAATCTGTTAAAGCAACCATGATAACTTTATCCAAAGATCACAATGGCACAGATGATGATTGGTATCGGAAAGCGCTTCTCAACTTTACAGTAAAGGAAACGAACGATACCCCTCAAAATGACATGGATGATGATGTCTTTCGTCAGGCCTTAATCATGATTAATAAACAAAATTAATGTCCCTTTTAAAAAGCGTGAAATTGGAAGTAATGGAGGTATGTATGTGAATATTTTAGTTGTATATGATAGTGAAGGCGGACATACAGAAGCCTTAGCAAAGGCTATTGCCCTCGGTGCAGAAAAAACGGAAGAAGCAACCGTGTTTATCCAGCATGTGAACGAAGCGGATGTCCGCGAGCTCCCAAATATGGATGCGATCATCTGGGGATGCCCCGGTCATTTTGGAACCATTAGTTCAGGTTTAAAAGCATGGATTGATAAACTGGGCTATCTATGGGCTAAAGGGCAATTGATCAATAAGGTGGGGGCTGTTTTCTGTACAACTGCAACCACACATGGCGGATTGGAAGCCACCTTATTAAACCTGATTACCCCCATGCTTCATCAAGGGATGATTATTGCCGGTTTACCCGGGAACATTCCAGAAAATGCGCTATATGGTTCCTATTATGGTGTTGGTATTTCCTGCCCAGTAGAAAGTGACGTACTTATCACCGAGCAAGATAAAGCACTTGGGATGGCACTCGGAGCGCGCGTCGTCGAAATAACGAAACGAATGGTTTAAATTTAATAGAATCAAAAAACGAGGCTGCCTAGTCATTTCCATGACTTCTGGGACAGCCTCGTTTTTTTATATGAGTGGAGCACCCTTAGTTTTCAAGCATATTTTGCTGGTTCCTCTTCTTTAAAAAAGCTCTTCATCGCATGGAATACATCAGCCTTTTGCTTAAGGATATAGTGCCTGAATTTTTCATTGTCAATATTCTTATAGGCAGTCATGAGGGTCGAATGGCGATTGTATTGATTGACTTCGCCGTAACCAAACATATTGGACACCTTCATCAATTCTTCCACCAGCTTGACGCACCTGACATTATCGGACGTGAGGTTGTCACCGTCGGAGAAATGGAACGGATAGATATTGAATTTAACAGGGTCATATTTATGATCGATAAGTTCTAATGCTTTACGGTAGACGGACGAACAAATCGTCCCACCGCTTTCCCCTTTTGAAAAGAAATCCTCTTCAGGCACAACTTTGGCTTCCGTATGATGGGCAATGAATTCTATCTCGACCGTTTCATATTTTGTCCGTAAAAAGCGATTCATCCAAAAGAAGAAGCTCCGGGCCATATACTTTTCCCACAAACCCATGCTTCCTGAAGTATCCATCATTGCCAATACGACCGCTTTCGAATCTGGCTTCTCGACCTCATTCCACGTCTTGAATTTAAAGTCTTCCTTATAAATGGGATGAAAGCCTGGATCGCCGCTTAAGGCATTCCGTTTAAAGGCAGATATCATCGTTTTCTTTTTGTCGATATTCCCCATCAAGCCGGTTTTCCGGATATCGTTGAATTCAATGTGCTCAAGCGTATGCTCTGCATGTTCCTTTTTCTGAAGATTCGGCAATTCCAATTGGCTAAACAACGCTTCCTCCAACTCCATCATCGACACTTCAGCTTCATAATAATCCTCGCCCGCCTTGTCCCCTGCACCCTGCCCTTTGCCGGAACCGGCATTCGATGGCGATCCATCTCTTGCGATTACGTCCCCGACTTTACTATCACCATCACCTTGACCGACATGTTTGTTTTTATCATAGTTATAACGAATCTTATATTCATCCAAGGAACGAATCGGGATCTTGATAACGTCCTTTCCATTGGACATCACGATGCTTTCTTCGGAAATCAAATCAGGCAAATTATTCTTGATGGCCTCCTGCACCTTTTCCTGATGACGCTGTTGATCGTCATAGCCTTTCCGATGGAGGGACCAATTTTCCTCTGAGATTACGTATTGTTTATTATTCTCTTCTGACATTCTCTTCCCCCCTTAAAAATGTTTGCACCCTTTTCATCATTCCTTCATATAATAAATTAGTGTGAGAAGTCCACATCATCACAGGATTAGCTAGTCAAAAATACGAATCGAAAAAAATCGGTTAAAATAAAAGTATTACTCTATCCTATGCAGCGTCGAAGGATAATTTACATAAAAATTCAATAATGGTTGTTTTGCCTATGAAATAAGACAAGCACTTACCCGATATAAGGGAGTTCAAGCTGGGTGAAATAGGATAGTGACAATATAAGGAGTCAGTTTTACAAGGGATATAGAGAGAAAAGGTGCCGGCTCATTTAGGTGAGGGAACCATTTGAGGTTATTAAGCTAACGGCGAACTGCAGAAGAGAATTTGGTATCTTTGCTGCATCCAGACAAGAGTCCACTTAAACTGTACCACGGCATAAATAAAAGGGTATCCTTTGAACTGACTTGGATACCCTCTTTTACATTATTCGAACGGTTTCAATGGAACACTCATTCACTCTTTTTTTCCTCGACTTCATGTTGGACGGTACCTGGACGTTTGTCCCATTCCTTCAGTTCTTCATTCGTTCTCTGCCGTTCCATTTGCTTGCCGAGTTCTTTCATCTCGTCTAAATCCTTGGCCATCGAACTGTTTTCTGGAACGTGCTCCCGTTTCAATTCTTCTTTACTCATTTGAAATCACCTCTTCCTTATTGATACCCAAAATTTCCAAGTTCCAAACCGTACATATGTCTTGCGAATTAAGGGTATAGATAAGCTATATGGAACACTGTCAGGAGGTGCATCAAACATGTCAACCACTACACTTTATGTGAGAGAAGCAACAACAGAAGGCCCTATTTTAAACCTCGAGTCTATCCTATTGAATACGGACGGCGTCGAACGTGCCATCATCGACGTGGATGACGGCGAGATTAAGATCGAATATAGTGAAGACAAATTATCACCAGGTCAACTCGTCACGCTAATCGAACAATATGGATTGAATGTCACTGAATAGAAAATGCAAAAAAACACCGAACTCTCCCATGAAGGGCAGAGTTCGGTATTTTCATTGATAACGTTTTACAATCTCCTGTAGTTTCAAGGCCAGGCCGATGTTTCCATCTACTTTTAAGCCACCTGTCATAAAGGCGAGTGTTGTATTTAAATCATCTCTTAATAACTTGGAGAAATTTTTCTCTGATAATTTCAATGTCACTTCCGGTTCGTTTGACGCCCCTTCGACCACTTCGACCTGTCCATTGTTAATTAGCAGTTGAACTTCTCCTATATCTTCAATGTTAAATTGATAAACCCGATTTTTTTCATGTTGAATATGCTCCGGATTATTGTTGATTTTACCAACCAAATCATTTAATTCAAGCATTACACTCATTTGAAACCCCTCCATCAATTCCTTGAAATGATTACACCTACCAGAACCCGCATTTATAGGATTCTCGTTTTCTAATCGCCATCTGATTATATGAAGCTCGAAGTATGTTCATAGGCATGAATGTCGGAGAATAACTGCTTCAGCTAAAATATATCAAGAAGGATAATCATTTACAATATTTTCTTTTTATATAGTAAATACCCCCACCATTTTATGGCAGGGGTCTTCGTTTTTTTAGCGATTTAGCAAGCTTCCTACGTAGCGCAGCAAGTCATTGGCCGAGGTCGAATTATACCCATGTTCATCAATCAGTCTCTTGATGACTTCATTCACTTTCTTCAGCTGTCTTTCGTCCGGCGTCTTGGTTGAAGTCGTAATTTTGACCACATCCTTCAGATCAGCGAACAGCTTCTTCTGAATGGCTTCACGCAAGCGGTCATGCGAATTGTAATCAAATCGTTTTCCTTTTCGTGCATAAGCAGAGATTCGGATCAGGATTTCCTCACGGAATGCTTTTTTCGCATTCTCGGAAATGCCGATTTGTTCTTCAATGGAACGCATTAATTTCTCGTCTGGATTAATTTCTTCCCCAGTCAATGGATCGCGCAGTCGAGATTTATTGCAGTACGCTTCGACATTATCAAGATAATTATCCATAAGGATTTTCGCTGACTCTTCATAGGAATATACAAATGCCTTTTGCACTTCATTCTTGGCAATCGAGTCATATTCTTTACGCGCAAGCGAGATGAAATTCAAATACCGTTCCCTAAGCTCGTTCGTAATAGACGGATGTTGGTCAAGGCCTGCCTTAAGCGACATCAATACGTCAAGTGCATTTATAGAAGGATTTTCCTTTCGAATGATTGTGGAGGAAATCCTGTTGATGACATAACGCGGATCGATTCCGCTCATGCCTTCATCCTGATATTCCTTCTTCAACTCGTTGATGTCCGCGGAGTTGAAGCCTTCGACATTTTCCCCGTCATACAATCTCATTTTCTTCAATAAATCGATGTCGCCTTTTTTGGGATCCTTCAAACGCGTCATGATACTGAAAATGGCCGCCACCCGTAGTGTATGCGGAGCAATATGGACATCGGACACATCACTTTCATGAATCATCTTTTCATAAATCTTTTCTTCCTCGCTCACCTTTAAATTATACGGAATCGGCATGACGATGATCCGGGAATGCAGGGCTTCATTCTTTTTGTTGGAAATGAATGCTTTGTATTCCGTTTCATTCGTATGGGCCACGATCAGTTCATCGGCACTGATCAATGCAAACCTTCCCGCTTTGAAATTCCCTTCCTGGGTCAGCGAGAGCAAATGCCATAAAAACTTCTCATCACATTTCAGCATCTCCTGGAACTCCATCATTCCGCGGTTTGCTTTATTGAGTTCACCATCAAAGCGATAAGCCCGCGGATCTGACTCTGAACCGAATTCGGCAATCGTCGAGAAATCGATACTGCCGGTCAAGTCGGCAATATCCTGTGATTTAGGGTCGGATGGACTAAATGTTCCAATCCCCACACGTTTATCTTCAGAAAGGAAGATACGTTCCACCATCACATCTTCAATCCGGCTTCCATACTCCTGTTCTAGCCTCATCACATTCAGCGGTGACAAGTTTCCTTCAACTCGAATGCCATATTCCTCAAAGAAATCCTGCCGCAAATTTTGGGGAATGAGATGCAGTGGATCTTCATGCATCGGACATCCTTTTATCGCATAAATCGCCCCTGAGTCATTTAACGAATAACTTTCAAGCCCCCTCTTCAAGAGTGAAACCAATGTAGACTTCCCGCCTGATACCGGTCCCATCAAAAGCAAGATCCTCTTTCGGACATCTAACCGCTTAGCGGCCGGATGAAAATACTCCTCGATCAGCCTTTCCAATGAATCCTCAAGTCCAAACAGCTGACCACTGAAAAAGTTGTACTTCTTCGTTCCATCCACTTCCTCTATCCCAGCATCTCTGATCATGTTGTATACACGTGAATGAGCAGATTGTGCAACTAATGGCTTTTCTTTCAGTATCTCTAAGTATTCTGCGAAGGTGCCTTCCCACTTCAGCTTCTGTTCATCTTCTCTAAATTTTTCGATTTTCTTTAAAATATCCATCTAGGAACCTCCCCCTATCACTTTCAGAGAATACTTAAATCTATGCGCCGAGTTTGACAAACATGTCAGACTTTCCTAAGAGGTCGTTCTTAGTCCGGCTTTTCTATTTACAGATTTGTTGTAAAGTCTTGAATATTTGAGGACAAATCGCCTGACAAGAAAAATTACGTGCACACCCACCAAAAATTGGGGTATACTAAGCCTATACTTAAGTGGGACAATATGGATAAAGGGAGGTTACATCATGGGCACAGTTATTATCATTGCAGTTGCCATCGCATTTTTAGCCGCCATCTTCACTGGTGGTTATGCCGACAAACCCGGTGTGAAAAATAAATAATAAAACATTAAAAAAGGAACGGCTTTAAGCCGATCCTTTTTTTATATGATTTTTCATCTTCTTTCGAAGGGGGGGCACTTCCCCATCCGTTTAAATAATAAAGGGTAGAACGTTGAGTTTTTTTGTCATCTGTTCCATATCTTTTCTTTTATTGAGCAAAGGAATGCCTGCTTCTTAAGCGTGCTCCCATGACCATTACTTACCTAGAAAACTGTCAACGAAGAAGTCCAATTGGAAATCTAATGTTACTGGATCGTTAAAGTAGAACTCTTTTGCGTTTGCTTCAAAGACCCGTTTGTTTTTAACGGCTGGTATGTTTTTATACGTATCTGTCCCTTGGAAGGAAGTATCCGCTTCAGAGTCTTTGCTGAAGATTATATAATCCCCTGCATATTCAGAAAGCACTTCTGTCGATAATGAATAGTACCCTTCCTTTAATGCCATCTCTTTTACCTTTTCCGGCATCTTCAGCTTCATTTCTTGATAAAGGATTTCCGTACCACGGCCTAAGTTATTTGCCAAGACATATAGTTGCTTTTCATAGTTTTCGATTACTGTAACTGTAGCATCTTCCCCGATTTTTGCTTTAATCTTTTCGCCAGCTGCATGCGAACGTTTCTTAAAATCATCAACCCAAGCTTGTGCTTCTTTTTCTTTGTTTAACAGTTTACCAATTTCTACGTGCTGAGTTAAATAATCTACTTTTCCATAAGTATAAGCGATGGTTGGTGCAATTTCCTTCATCTTATCTACATTCTTCATCGTGGATGGGCCTATGATTAAATCCGGATCCAACTCGATGATTTTTTCTAAAGTTTCGTCCGATACTTCTTCAACACCACTTAATTCCTTCTCGAAACGTGGATTCATTTTAGACCATGAATCAACACCAACAAGGTTTACATCCAAAGCCATTACATTACCAACATATGTAGAAAGCACAATCACACGTTTTGGGTCTGCCGGAACTTCAACAGGTCCTTCTTCAGATTGGTAGGTGATGGTTCCTGATTTATCTTCTTTTGGTTCAGAACCCTTACCTTTTTCTTTTGTCTCGTTACCACAAGCACTAATAATTAACACAAACAGCAGTATAAATGGAATGAATATTTTCTTCATTTGCCTTTTCTCCTTTTAATAGATTATAGGTATCCTTGGGCTTATGTGTTCAAGAATCACATCCGATTTGGGCTTCGATCTCGAATCCATTTTCTCATTCTTGCTTTCTTTCTAGTCTCCACTTCTTTTAAAGAGACTCCCCTTGATTGATGCGGTATAATCCGATGATTGCTTTAAGTCATTTAGATTTTCCACTCCATTTGTACCGATAATGATAAAATTTCATCAAGAATCTCTTACACTGAGATTCTTGACGATAAATCGTTCACCATAACCAAATTTCAAATGATATGTATATAGGGATACCATGATTAACCTCCATTTACTTAAATTAAGCAATTCAGTTCAATTGATTGAAAATGATTATCATTATCTATTACTTTCATAATATAATTCCATTGGTTAAGATTGTCAATAACTTTTTCCATTTATTATGGGACGTAAAGAGGTATACAAAAAACGACCCGGGAATTATTTCCAAGGTCGTTAGATAGTGAGAAATGGATGTCCATTCCACTTATTATTGTTTTTTCATTCCTTGTTTTTCCACGTATTCCTTCATATACATACGGCTCTTCTTGCCCGCCATATCAGCCATTTGTTGCGTCCATGTCTCTTTACGCTTTCCTTTAGTACGAATCTCGTAATAATTGGAAATCGTTTCATTGTATGCTTCAAGCTGACCGATGAAGGTCTGTTTATCCGTTTGATAGCCATTTTCATGATATACATTGGACATAGGAAGCCTTGGCTTCTTATCTGAACGTTTTTTAGGATACCCGACAACAAGGCCGAATAAAGGGACGACACGATGTGGGATGTCCAGGATTTCCGAAACTTGCTGAAGATCGTTACGGATGCCACCGATGTAGCAAATGCCAAGGTCCATCGATTCAGCAGCAAGCGCCGCATTTTGAGCAGCGAGTGCGGCATCGATGCAGGCCACCATGAATTTTTCCGTACTTTCAATTGGTGCCGTAAGATCCTGATCTTCTATCTCTGCAACCATGTCCATACGATGTAAATCTGCGCAGAATACGAATAAATGTCCATTATTCTCTACATATGATTGAGGTCCCGCCAAATCTGCAAGTTTGGCTTTCTTTTCCGGATCCGTCACCCCGATGATGGAATATGCTTGGATATAGCTTGAAGTCGAAGCTGCCTGAGCACACTCGACAATAGTGGAAATCTGTTCTTTGGACAATAACTTGTCCTCAAATGAACGAACGGAACGGTGGTCTAATATTTTCTCGATCATGTTATTCATTTCTTTTCCCCCTAAATATATGTATGGAGAAATATCCGTCAGCGAAGCATCCCCTCCACGCTGACGAATTCCTCATCAATATTCTCTTTTTAATTCCAAATCGCGGTAATCCTGTTGTCTTAAAGCTTCATATATCAAAATGGCGGCCGTATTGGAAAGGTTCAATGACCGGATTTTATCCGTCATCGGAATCCGGAGACAGCGGTCCATATTTTCATTGATCAATTCTTTTGGCAGTCCTGTCGTTTCGCGTCCGAAAATGAAGAACACTTCACTTTCTTTATCACTGTAATCGAAGGTTGTATGTGGTTGCTCACCAAATTTCGTTAAGTAATAAAACTCTCCGCCGGCATTCTTCTCAAAAAACTCTTCCAATGAATCATAATAATGAATCTTAACATGTTCCCAATAATCGAGCCCAGCCCGCTTAAGCTGTTTGTCATCCGTTGAAAATCCAAGCGGACGGATAAGGTGCAGGTGTGTATCCGTTCCTGCGCACGTTCTTGCGATGTTGCCTGTATTTGCTGGAATCTGTGGTTGATATAAAACTACATGTATAGCCACTTCATTTTCACCTCTAGTTTAAACTTCAACTAATTATAGCATTAAACAAACAGACTAAAAACAATCACACTCCATCTAATATCATGAAAAACTTATAGACGATATTCGGGGTATATCTGGACGAATCCTCATACGTCCAGTACCGGTGACGACTATTCATCGTATGGGCGTTCACCAGTGGCATTCCATTTTGATCCTTTGACGTCACAATCAAGTTATGGTCGAACCGCCCATTCCCTTCAAAGTCGATGCACAGGATGTCACCGAGGTTCAATTCTTGTGCCGTCCCCACTTCTTTTGTCCTGATCCCTTTACCACCCTTGAGCAAATGATATAAAGAATGAGCAGTCGTCCAGGTATAGCTCCAGTTCTTGCCCCTGATCCACCACCCTTTATTTTTGTTCGGCGCCCCCCACATCGGGATGCCCCCTGCATGCAAACACTGGGAAATATAATTGGTGCAATCATCGGTGAACTTGTGATAATCCGGGTTAAATTCATTCCACCATCGCTCGGCATACTGAACCGCCTTCATCCGGTCATATCTATAAGAAAGCCGCTCCAAACCCACTTCCAAATTTTGCGGGATTTCAATAGAGTCAAGACCCGGCTCAAGTTCCCGCTCTTCTATTAGATATCCATCCCGGAACCTTGCTTCCCTTTCTTCCATTTCCTCTTCTATATAAAATCCATCCTCCTGTTTCATCAAGTATTGCAGTTGCACTTGATAGCCAAGGATCTGAACATCTCCTTCATGCCGCTCCGAGTGAACCTTTCCAGCAGCATTCACACGTACAATTTCCGTAGAATGTTTCTTCAACGCTTCCTTTTTCAAATAGATTTTACCCTCCCCCCGTACATGCTCATCGGAAGTGTAAAGTTCCACCCTTTCCTGTAAAAGCTGTTTCAACTGTTCCCTCAAAATCAAACCCTCCTTCATAAACACCTCTTTTAATGTGTATGAAGGAGGGCATGGACAAAAACACAATTACATTAAGGATGAAAAATGCCTACTTTGCCGGGAGCGGGGACATTTATCGGTCTGTTTGTCAGTTTTATCGGTCCATTTCGGAATTTTATCGGTCAAAAGGGTACTTTTATCGGTCTATTCTGCCTTTTTATCAGTCAACCACCCAAATGGAAATGACCCCGAATTTTCTATTCGGGGTCTTTTCTTCGAACTATTGCTGTGTAATCGTGAATTGCAGTCCTTTTTCAATTTCAGCTAATACTTCTTCATCACGTTCCTTCAACCTGGCTTCTTCCAAGATGGATGCCGATTGTTCCTGACCAATCTTTCCAATCGCCCATGCGGCGGTTCCACGCAGTACGGGACGCGGGTCTTCCTTCATGATCTGGATCAATTCCGGCAATGCCGTTTCGTCCTTAAAATGAGCCAGTGCCAGAATGGCATTCCGTTGAATCGGCTTTTTACCACGCCACGATCCGGAAACATGACCATATGTCTCTTTAAAATCACGATTGGAGATGGTGAGCAAAGGTTTCAGCAGCGGTTTGGCAAGCTCGGGGTCCGGCTCCATTTCCTCATGGAAATGAAAATCCATCCCTTTGTTTTTTGGACAGACCGTCTGGCACGTATCACATCCATACAACCGGTTGCCGATTTTCGTCCTGAACTCATCCGGAAGAAAGTCTTTGGTCTGCGTTAAAAAGGCAATACAGCGCTTGGCATTCAATTGCCCCCCCTGCACAAGTGCACCTGTAGGGCACACATCCACACACTTATTGCATGTGCCGCATTGATCCTCCATCGGCTGATCCGGCTCAAACGGCAAGTTGGTGATCATGTCACCTAAATATACATACGAACCAAATTCCGGTGTGATGATCATGCTATTCTTAGCACTCCAACCGATTCCTGCCCGCTCAGCAACGGCCCTGTCCGAAAGCTCACCCGTGTCGACCATAGATTTCGCCATGGCCCCTGGGACTTTCTCTTTGATAAAATCCTCCAGGAGTTGCAATTTCTTACGTAAAACCGTATGATAATCCGTTCCCCAGGAAGCCCGGCAAAAAATCCCGCGCCGCTCGCCTTTCTTACTTTGAGGGGCGTTCTTCAACTTCGACGGGTACGCAAGCGCGATCGAAATAATCGATTGCGGTTTATCGAAGATCAATTCGGGCCTGACCCTTTTTTCGATATCTTTTTCTTCAAAACCGGACTGATAATCCAGCTCCTGCTGCCGGATGAGCCTGCTTTTCAATTCAGTGAAAGTCGTGGCCGACGTAAATCCAATTTTATCGATCCCGATTTCCTTGCTATATAAAATCACTTCTTGCTTGAATGCATGCATATCCATTTCTATCACCTTCGTTCTCTTCATTCTACCCAATGATGCTTGTAACATATCAAACCATTGGTATCTATGATAAACTAATTTCAATCATTTTTGGAGGTGTATCACTTGGAAATTAAGATTTCCTCTAATCTCGGCAGCAAAATCCCCGATTTCAAGGTGGGGGTCATTACATACAAAAAGATTGAAGTCGGCCCCTCACCGCAAATGGTAAAAGGGAGACTTCAATTATTCCAGGAAGCTCTATTTTTCGACCTGGAAGAAAAGGAACTCACGGATTTTCCAGGTATCAAGGAATGGCGCGAAATTTTCAAAACAGCTGGAACAAACCCATCACGCTACCGACCTTCCGTCGAGGCCCTCTATCGCCGGGTCAAAAAGCAGAATTACTTAACGCCCATCCATTCGGCCATCGACTTGAATAATTTCTTCTCGCTTCTATACGAAGTTCCGATCGGTATTTATGATACCGACAAATTAACAGGAGATATCTCGATTGATATCGGCGGAAGTACAGACAAGTATAACGGCTTGAACGGCCGGTTGAACTCGATGGAAAACATGATTGTTTCCATTGATGATCACGGCGCGTTTGGGAGCCCCTATGTCGATTCAGAACGGACGAAGGTCACCGAAGAAACGAAAAATTCCATCCAAATCATTTATTTACAAGCGAAGACGCCAATCAAAGAAGCGGAACAGCTAACGAAGTCATTGATGGACATGTTCCTCGAGATTCACGGCGGGGAAGGAACGTATTCTGTCCTAGAAGGTTAAAACAAATAAAACATGGGTCGCGTATTACATGACCCATGTTTTATTCTTGTAATCAGTTTTGCAGTTGCAGTTGCTGCGTAGCAAGCTTTCGATACAAGTCGTGAGTGGTAAGCAACTCTTCATGGGTTCCTGCTCCAGTAATCCGACCTTCTTCCACTACGAGCAATTGGTCCGCTTCGATCACGGTCGAAAGCCTATGGGCAATAATCAGTGTCGTCCGTCCAGCCATCAGGTTTTTGATGGCCTGCTGAACAAGCAGCTCCGATTCACTATCCAGATTCGAGGTCGCCTCGTCCAGCAACAGGATTTTTGGATTACGCAGCACAGCGCGGGCAATGGCAATCCGCTGCCGTTGACCACCTGACAACTTCACGCCCCTTTCCCCTACCTCGGTATCGAAACCATCCGGCAGCTTTTCGATAAATCGATCGGCATTGGCCATTTTTGCCGCACCCATGATTTCTTCCAATTCCACAGGGCGGCCCAATCCATACGCTATATTCTCTTTTATCGAACCGGTCATGATCGGACTTTCCTGTGATACATATCCAATTTGCGACCGCCATAGCGAAAGGTCAATATCCTTGATTGGCACCGGTCCCAACATGATTTGCCCATTTGTCTGTTCATAAAACCGTTCAATCAACGAGAATATCGTCGTCTTTCCACCACCGCTCGGTCCCACAAGGGCAACGGTCTTATTAGCTGGAACCGTAAACGATATGTCATGTAAGATTGGCTTGGCCGTTTGATAGGAAAATGAAACATTCTTGAATATAAAATCCGCCGTAACCAACGTATCATGCTTCCCCTCATATGTTTCACCGGGTATCGAAAGGACGTTCTGAATCCGTTCCGTTGCCCCCATTGCCTTTTGAAAGGCCGTAAAGAACGAGGCTAGCTGACTGAATGGAACGATGATTTGAATCATGTAGATGATGATGGCCACTAGCGTCCCTGCGGTCAAGGCACCGGAAGCCACCCGTACTCCCCCATATCCGATCAGGATCACAAGGATCACCATCATGACCGTCGTCATGAAGGGGGAAATGATGGCCTGGATGCGCGCCTCCTTCAGGCCGAAACGAAAGAGCTCACTAACGCCACCATGGCCTTTTTCCCGTTCTATCGCCTCTGCATTATGAGATTTCACTAGGCGGACCTCACTCAGGACCCTCCCTAGGTTTCCACTGAAGGTAGCCATCTCATCTTGTGTCTGCTTAGAGACTTTATACATCTTCCGACCAAGCGGAATCAGGATCAACATAGACAATGGCACGATGCTCAGCATGATGGTCGTCATCCGCCAATCCAACATGAATAAAATGATGACCGACCCGACTATCGAAATGATGCCTGAAATGAATGTCACGAAATGATTGGTGATGATCGTCTTGATTGTATTCGTATCCTGGGTTATCCGGCTTAGCGTCTCACCGGACTGGTGGGAATCGAAAAAGGATATCGGCAGTTTCAACGTATGGTCCCACAGTTTCCGACGGATACCGGCCACAACATTTTCACCGATATAGCTCAAAAAGTAATAAGAAAATCCTCCCGCAACGGTCTGGACGATGAATGCACCAAGTAACAGGAAGATCGTCGTCCTCTCAATCCCGCTTCCTGACACCATATCGACCAGATTCTTCGTGACCAATGGCACCACAAGGCTCGCCACCGTTTCCACCAAACTCAACACCATTACAAAGGTGACCATTCCCATTGGTATCTTTTCCGATCTTAACAAGGAAAAAAATGATTTGATATTCAACTTCTTATCCATGAACAACCTCTTCTCTCCATATACAATTACCTAGATTATAGGCAAAAGAACAGATACTTACAAATATAGGCATTAAAAAAACCCAGCTGTAACAGCGGGATTTCTTAATCGAGCATATAAAAAACGCAAAGCTTCGTTCTCCAAGTAACGAAACCCTGCGTTATGAGTATGTAAAATTGGAGCGGGTGAAGGGAATCGAACCCTCATCATCAGCTTGGAAGGCTGAGGTTTTACCACTAAACTACACCCGCATGGCTTTTGTAGAATTTTGTCGAATAAACTAATAAAATTATTATAAAGGTTAATAGAATAAAATGCAATGGTTAATTGAACTTTTTTTCACAAGTCTTTTTTACCACTCATCCATGAATGTTTAGCATTCTAGTAAATATAAAAAACCCAAGGCCCCGTTCTCCAGGTAACGAAACCCTGCGTTATGAGTATGTATGATTGGAGCGGGTGAAGGGAATCGAACCCTCATCATCAGCTTGGAAGGCTGAGGTTTTACCACTAAACTACACCCGCAGGTTTTTGTAGAACTTTGTCGAATGACTAACAACAAAAATAATTATATAGCTAATTCTAAAGAAATGCAATAGTCTTTTAAGAAAAAAATTATAATTTACTGAGATATGACTATTCTATGCTTTGGCCTATAAAAAATGTTAAAAAGTTCCCTAAAAAGAGAACTTTCCAATCATCGAGGTGATTAGGACCAGATGACTTCCATAAGCCGTGGATAAACTTGATCTGCCGTCTCAAAGAGCATGATCAACTTTCGGAATCCTAAATCCGGTTGAAATTCTCCATCTAGGGAATATGCATAGCGGATGGAAATCGTCCCATTCTCCTCGTACAACTTCGAATATCGGAAATTTGCATTATATTCATTCAACAACCTATGTACATCCATTTTCTTATCAGGATTCTTTAGTTCCGCTACATTGAAACAAAATAAGTCCGCCACCTTTTCATCTTGATTAAAAGAAAAGACCAAAAAGACCTTCCACCCATCCTTTAACTTCTGTTCGGCCCTGAAAAAGGTGATACCATCCTTCTTCAGCTCATTCATAAAGATTTTTTCCCGGTTTAAGAAATCGCGGAATTTCGCAACGTTTGACATAGTCCATCACCTTTCTGTCTGTATTTACATTTTATATGGAAGTTTGGATTATTTACACATATTTCAATAAAAAAAGACAAAAAATTTAGATAGCCATCATGAGACCAAAGAAAAAGGCATAGTAAAGGTCTCTCTCTACTATGCCTGTGATGAAAAATTATAACGTTGCATATTTTGGATCGGCAACTTTTACAAGTTGCTTGCCAAGATTTTTACCTTCGAATAAGTCTAAAAATGCTCCAGGCGTGTTCTCGAACCCTTCCACAATCGTTTCTTCATATTTCAGTTTACCTTCTTGCAGCCATTGGCCCAAGGCTGAAGCGCCTTCTTGGAAACGATCCGCATAATTGCCGACTGTGAAACCTTTCATAAGCGCACTCGTTTTAATCATCGCGGATTGCAGACGCGGTCCAAGATCTTTTCCTTCTGCATTATAAGAAGAAATCGCACCACATAATGGAATACGTGCATTCGTATTTAATAATTTGAAAACAGCATCTGTTACTTCTCCGCCAACATTATCAAAATAAACATCCACGCCATTAGGAACAGCATTTTTCAAGTCTGTTTCAAAACTATCTTTCTTATAATTCACCGCTCCATCAAAGCCCAATTCTTTAGTTAAGTACTCAATTTTTTCATCCGTACCGGCAATGCCTACTACCTTGGCCCCTTTGATTTTAGCGATTTGTCCAACTACCGAACCAACAGCTCCAGCTGCTCCGGACACAACGACCGTTTCGCCTTCTTGTGGTTTACCGATATCCAATAATCCAAAGTATGCTGTTAATCCCGTCATTCCCAGTATCCCTAAATGAGTCGTGATTGGCGCAACTTTAGGATCAATCACTCGGACTTGCTTTTCATTGACGATCGTATATTCTGCCCAGTCAATGTTCCCCACAACGACATCTCCCTGCTTGAAGGAATCAGATTTGGATTCTACCACTTCAGCCACTACGCCGCCCGTGATGACCTTGTTCAATTCAAATGGGGCAATATATGATTTAGTGTCTTGCATTCTTCCACGCATATAAGGATCAACGGATAAATAAAGTGTCCGTACTAGCACTTGATTATCTTCTGGTGTAGGAACTTCACGCTCCACAAATTTGAAGTCTTCTTTTGAAGGCATCCCTTTTGGTCGGTTTGCCAAAGTGATTGTTTGTTGTTTTGATTGTGTCATGTGTATTCCTCCTTGATATTTACTACATAATATATAAAAGTAAGCGTAGCATTATCTAATAACTTCGGTCAAAATTTATGCTTACTTTCCTTCCATACTATTCTATTATGTAGCCCTTATGGTAAATCCTAAACGTTCCATCACCATTCCTCTCTCCTTACACCACTAATCATGTTTTCCCTATACAGACCTTTCATATATCTGGTACACTATTATAGTTACCAAGGGTAACTATAATGGACGAGGGGGCAATGAAAATCGAGACGTATCGCAAATTCTTCCATCAATTAGTGCTATTATACAGGCCTTTTGAAAATAACCTTAATATCGAGCTTGGTAAACACAATCTATACAGAGCGCAATGGACGATTTTGTACCGTTTATTTAATGACGGTCCTTCAACGCTTGTAGAGCTATCCAATTATCAAGGTGTGGAAAAACCGACGGTCACACGGACCATTAACCGATTGGAAGAACTCGGTTATGTGGAACAAATCCCAGGTAAGGATAAGCGTGAAAAAATCATGCAACTTACTGACTTGGGTAGAAATATCTATCTGGAAGTACGTGTGACCATCGATCAATTCGAGCAGGATATCTTGAAGGGCATTACGGAAACTGAACAACAAGAGGCCATTCGCATTATGCAAGACATACGACAAAAACTTATAAAGTGAGGAGACAAGAAAATTGCAACAATCTAAACAAAAATTGTGGACGAAGGACTTTACCATCGTTTCTTCCGTCAACTTTTTCATCACGTTAATCTTTTATTTATTAATGGTCACTATCGGGGTCTATGCGGTAGAAGAATACGGTGCCACAACGAGCCAGGCAGGACTTATAACCGGAATTTTCATTATCGGTTCATTAATTGGCCGACTCATGATCGGTCGCTTCATCAATTCAATCGGCCGGAAGAAAACATTAATCATGGGATTGGTTCTCTTCACATTGGCGACCATCTTATACTTTGTGGATTTCGGAGTTTCCTTTCTCCTCTTTAACCGCTTAATTCATGGTTTTACGATGGGAATGGCCGGCACTGCCTCAGGAACGATCGTGGCCCAGATCATCCCGGTCACGAGAAAAGCGGAAGGCATCGGCTACTTCAGCATGAGTGCAACATTGGCTACAGCAATCGGTCCCTTCATCGGCCTTTCCTTAAGTCAGCATGCTTCATTTCAAGTGATATTAGGATTCTCCGTGGCCTTAGGCATAATCGCGGTGATTACATCCCTTTTCGTATTTGTTCCTAAATTAGAGACCTCAACCAAGGCATCTGAGGTTAAAGGCTTTAAGCTCTCTAGCTTTATTGAGCCAAACGCCGTTCCAATTGCAATCATTACGCTACTAGTCGCTTTCTGTTACTCCAGCGTCCTGTCCTATATTAATTTTTATGCGATTGAAATTAACCTGGTCAGCACGGCAAGCTTCTTCTTCCTTGTCTATGCGGTCGCCGTATTGGTATCGCGTCCTTTCACAGGCCGCTTAATGGACTCCAAAGGTGCGAACTACATTATGTACCCTACCTTCATTATCTTCGCTGGAGGTATGTTACTTCTAAGTACAGCAACCACAAGTTTTACCCTGCTTTTAGCCGGGATCCTGATCGGCCTTGGCTTTGGCAATATGCAATCGAGCACCCAAGCCATCGCTGTCAAATTGACGCCGCCTCACCGTATGGGGCTGGCCACTTCCACTTTCTTTATCGCACTTGACGCGGGACTTGGTTTTGGACCTTACCTTCTAGGATTCATCATTCCAAAAACGGGATACAGCAATTTGTACATCATCTTGGGTATCCTCGTCCTTGTCACTACTGTTCTTTACTATTTCTTGCATGGAAAAAAAGAACGTGCATCAATGCAAGAGCTTAAGAAATCCGGATTGGCTTGATATAAGATTTAAATAAAAAAGTAGCCAGAAGAGATCATGATCTCTTTCTGGCTACTTTTTTTATGCTTGTTTTTCGCGTGCGTTTTTAATGAAAAGGGAAACAACCAGACCAACGACTGCAAGAAGCAAACCAAAAATAAAGGCGTCTTGAACACCTGCGGTCAACGCTGCGCCTAGAACGGTTGGGTCTAAAGGATTCTCCACTTCCATCATATACGATTTTTGCGAAGCTGACATGATCGTAATCGCTACTGTCGTACCAATTGCACCCGACACTTGTTGCAATGTATTCATTAAAGCAGTTCCATCGGGATATAGATCTTTCGGGAGCTGATTAAGGCCATTTGTCTGTGCAGGCATCATCACTAAGGAGACACCGACCATCAATAACGAATGCAGGACGATGATCGTGGTGATCGTCGTTTCCGTCGTGACATTCGATAAGAACCATAACACGATAATCACGATGATGAATCCTGGAGTGACTAACCCTCTTGGACCATACTTGTCAAAAATGCGACCAGTTATCGGAGACATGATCCCGTTCAGGATTCCACCCGGCAATAGCACAAGACCAGCCGTGAAAGCAGCTAATGCCATTCCCGTTTGCAAGTACAGTGGCAATAGGATCATGGAAGACAGTATGACCATGAAGGCAAGGAAAACCGTGATTAATCCTAATGTAAACATTGGGTATTTCATGACTCTCAAATCAATCATCGGCTTTTCCATCTTCAATTGTCTTAATGAGAATGAAAGTAAGCCAATCAAACCGATAATAAGGGTAATTAAGACGATGGCACTACCCCATCCTTTATCCCCGGCCATGCTGAAGCCATACACGATTCCGCCAAAACCGATCGTCGATAAGATAATCGATGGAATGTCGATTTTAGGTTTAGTAATAGGTGAGACATTTTGCATGTAAACCAATCCAAATAATAAGGCAAAAACAAGGAAAGGCAAGGAAATCCAGAAAATCCAATTCCATGTGAGGTGTTCAAGAATCAGGCCAGAAACCGTTGGTCCGATCGCTGGTGCGAACATGATGACAAGGCCCATTAGCCCCATCGTTGCCCCACGTTTATGAACCGGGAAAATCAATAATATCGTATTGAACATAAGTGGTAACAACAATGCTGTTCCAATCGCCTGAATGACACGAGCTACCAGCAACAGGCCAAAACCTGGAGCTATTGCGGCTACAAGCGTCCCAATGATGGAAAATATCAATGAAGCAAAGAATAATTGACGAGTACTGAACCACTGAATCAAGAGCCCTGAAACCGGGACTAAAATCCCCAGAGTCAATAGATATCCTGTCGTTAACCACTGTATCGTGGAAGGGCTGACACTGAATTCTTCGATTAAATCGCCCAGTGCCATATTTAAAGCTGTTTCACTAAATAGTCCGATGAACCCTGCTATTAGAAAAGCGATCAATATAGGGGTCGTTCGAATAGCCGGATTTGGACTTTGTTGCTGTGTTGCATCTGACATAAAATTAATTCCCTCCAATTATTACTTGAATTGACCTAGCTATTCATAGTTTTTCTGGTAAGTCTTATTTACCTATAAATAATGACGGGATAAGTTTGGCAATCGCTTCTAGAGGTTCCGCATTTTTCGCCGTTAACGATAACAGGATACCTCCTTCGATTAAAGCATTGATAACAATGCTCAAATCTTTCGACCGCTCTACACTGTATCCCGCATCCAGAAATTTATTCACATAAATGGATTGCCACTGAGCAAAAGCATCCTGACAGGCCATTCTGATTGGTTCACTCGTTGAATATGTTTCTGCCGCTATCGTACCAATTGGCAAACCAATGAGCTCTCCCTTTTCACCGAACAACTTAGATACTTCATAGACATGATCCTGAAGTGCCTTGACAGGGTCCTCATTACTCTCGAATACATGTTTTATATCCCGTAAGACAACCTCTTTAGCATGATTAATCGCCTCGATGGCGAGTTCCTCTTTGCCCTTAGGGAAATAATGATAAAGCGAACCTTTTGGAATGTTGCTTTCCTCAATGATTCCCTTTAGTCCTACACCATAATATCCACGGATTCTAAAAAGTCGAGAAGCAGCTTCAATAAGGATTTCTTTAGATGTTCGTTTATCACCCATTACTGAATCACTCCTAGAAAATTATAACAACCGGTCTATTAGTACAATAAGGGTAGCTCAATATTTTGTCAATCCAGAATGGCTGTTATGAAACGCCTATCTCGCTAGATCAAAAATTACCTAATTAATTCCAATCTAAAACCAAACATTCAAGAATTCCTATCATGATTTTTAAAATCAAGAATCGCAATGACAAACATGCCAAAACCAAGCATGAGAGATAGAACTTCAAAAGTACCCATTCCTGCATCGCCTCCTTTGCTTCAGCATTTACTGATCCGAGATTGTCCTATACAAGAAAAAACAAAAAAAGCAAACCCATTTAGAGTTTGCTTCTGTCCTATATGATTTGATAAATCCTTCCCCTAGATTTATCGAGTCAAGGTTAGCATTGTGAGGAACTCCTACTACTTAGTATTAAAACAACTCTATGAAATGTTGCGCCGTTTTAGAAAGGTAGCGGTCATTGCGCCAGATCAGTGCTATATTCGATTGAAACGAAGAATCAATGATATCAAGCACCCTTACACCTTTGTTGCCGCGTGGAGAGACAGCGGATTTCGGGACGATACTTGCGCCTATTCCTGCTGAAACCATAGAAAGAAGAACGTTCACATCATGGCACTCACACAGGACATTGGGCTTCAATCCCCTCTTTTTAAACTCCTCCATAATCTCTTCATAGATTCCGGATCCTTTTTCTCTATGCACTAAAAGCAATGGAGTATTTTCCACTTCACTTATCGAAATTTCATCCTTGGAACGAAACTCCTCCCAATCTTCAGGCACGACAAAAACATTCGGTACCTCCCCTATATTCTTGATTGAAACATAATCCATGTCTACAGGTAAATAAACAATGGCGAGCTCGATATCCTGATTCTCCATATAGTTATGGATTTCATATGGATCTCCTGCAAATAATTTAAAAGTAACGGAAGGGTATTTTTCATTGAACTGTTTAATTTTGCTTGGTAAGTAAGACATATATGCAAGTACTGCCCCTATGGCTAAAGTACCTTGTATCCCCTCACCTGTTTCTTTCACTTCGAGCATGGAGTCATCGAATAAATCCAGCAGCACCTTAGACTTCTCATAAAGCACTCTTCCAGCCTCGGTTAACTCCATACTCTTGCCATTCCTTTTCCGATCAAGCAACGTAACGCCCAATTCTTCCTCCATGAGATTAAGTTGCTGACTTAAAGGTGGCTGCGACATATTCAACTTTTTGGCTGCACGAGAAACTTGCCCCTCTTCTGAAAGAGCAAGGAAATAGCGTAACTGTCTAATATCCATATTTCCACCTCAAAATGATATATATATGCTGAGCATATATATATGTAATAATATAGGTATTTTTAATTAGGTGCAAACCATGGTAAACTCAAGGCGTTTCAATAAAAAGGGGTGGATTGAATGAAAACAATCAAAGATTTAAACAAAAGCTTCATTAACGGGGAATGGGTCGAGGGTTTAAGTACACGTAGATACGATATCCTAAATCCATATGACAATACAGTAATCTCAAACGTTAGCTTGGCTACGGCAAAGCAACTGGAAGATACTTTTGAAAAAGCAAAACAAGCTCAAAAAGACTGGGCAAAAACATCTGCCGACACACGTCGCCAGGTTATGATAAAAGTCGGGGAATTTTTAGAGAATAACCGTGAGGAAATCATTGAAATGATCGCTCGCGAAACCGGTGGGTCTCTTATCAAAGCGACTGTTGAATTCCAACTGACCATGGAAATAGTAGAAGCTTCGGCTAATATGGTCGATGAAATTCATCAAATGCATGAAGTGCCATCAGCAATCGATGGAAAGGTCAATCATATTCATCGTCTGCCTTTGGGAGTCATTTCTTCCATTTCACCATTTAACTTCCCTATGAATCTTTCGATGAGAACCATTGCTCCAGCCATCGCATTAGGAAATGCAATCGTTCATAAACCCGATGTTCAAGTTGCGTTTGCCGGCGGAATCTTCATTGCTGCAGCCTTCGAATATGCTGGACTACCAAAAGGGATTTTCAATATGATTCTTACGGATTTAGAGGAAATCGGTGACGGCATGCTGACCAATCCGATTCCTAGACTAATCAGTTTTACAGGATCGACTCCTGTCGGAAAACATATCGGCGCCATTGCGGGACAAAACCTGAAACGAGTTGCACTGGAACTTGGCGGGAACAATCCCTTCGTCGTCTTATCTGACGCAGATGTGGATCGTGCCGTTGATGCTGCGATTTTCGGCAAATACATCCATCAAGGGCAAATTTGCATGGCCATCAACCGCCTGATTGTCCACAAAGATCTTTACGAAGAATTCACCACCAAATTCGTAGAGCGGGCAAAGTCACTTCCGTATGGTGATCAATTAGATCCGAAAACCGTGATTGGACCACTTGTGAACGAACGCCAATTAGAAAAGGTCCAACAAATCATCGCAGACGCCAAAGCTGCAGGTGTGAATCTGGCATTAGAAGGAGAACGCGTTGGCAATGTACTGACTCCAACCATTTTCCGTGATGTTAAAAATACAGATGCCATTGCTCAAACGGAATTGTTCTCTCCTGTCGTTTCCATCATTGAAGCAGAAACGGATGAAGACGCAATCGAGATTGCCAATGATACGATGTATGGTCTAAGCTCAGCCATCTTCTCTTCCGACATGGAGAAAGCGGAACGGTTAGGTCTTCAAATCGATAGCGGTATGACACACATCAATGACCAAACGGTGAACGATGGAACGAATGTACCTTTTGGCGGAAACAAAATGAGTGGATTAGGAAGGTTCGGTAATCCATGGATTGTCGAAGAATTCACTGTCACAAAATGGATTTCCCTACAAACTAAATATCGCGAATATCCATTTTAATTTCATAAGCAGAGTATAGATACCTTCGACAAAAACCCCTGACAACGTTGCAATGTCAGGGGTTTTTGTTTAATCCGGCTTATTATTGTCAAGTTTTCATCTTGAATCCGAAAGAACAGTTAGCGGATTGAAAGCCTACAACCTCTATAAGGATTCATTTTTTTCTCCCAGTTCCTTTACTAGTTTGTTAAAATCAAATTAAAATACTTACTAATAAAGGATTATAATAAATTATGTGGAATTTAATCCAAAACACCTTTAAGGATGAATAGACATGGAAAATAAGGACCTACATGGTTTTAATATTGTTAACTACCACGAACTTATCCCCAGGAATGGATTTGTATTTAGATTTATAAAAAAGGATAACGACTACATTCATACTTTCGTTGAAGGTTCGTTCATTACAGATACTCTCACCCCTACCGCCATGGTAGTCGGTCATACCTTACTTGACTTTTTACCCAAAAAACAAGCCCTACAGAAGCTTGTCTATTATGAAAGGGCTTGGGATGGGGACAATGTTACGTACGAAGGGAATATCGATGACGTTCACTATGTTGCCTCGCTTAATCCGATCGAACATGACGGTGAAGTCGTAGAGGTGATTGGGACAGCCTTTGATATTACGGATCAAAAAAGAAACGAAGCAAAAATTCAAGAATTAGAGAAATTATCGGTAGTAGGTGAGTTGGCTGCTGGAATCGCTCATGAAATCAGGAATCCATTAACTTCCCTAATCGGGTTCACCCAAATCCTTAAGGAACGTGCAAATGATGATCCAATGCAAAGTTATCTGGGTATCATGATGGATGAATTAGATCGAATCAATGATATTATCGATAAATTCATGTTTATAGCACAACCTGATAAAACGGTGGAAATTAAGGTATATTCTATAAACTCTATCATCTCTAATGTTATAGAAAGCATGGAAAAAGAGTTTGCTTTAAAGGGTATTAGCATTGAGTTTGATGATGATACATTGATTAGGGCGGAGTGCGATCGAAGCCTCATCACGAAGGTTTTGCAAAACCTTATTCAAAACGCCTTAGAAGCAACCGAACAAAATAGTGAAGACATAAAAATCTCCCTGAAAGACATTTCTGAAAAACACTATTTAATCCAAATCACGGATAAAGGTTCAGGAATGACAAACGAGAGATTAAAAAAAATATTTGAACCTTTTTATACGACTAAAGAAAAAGGAACAGGTTTAGGCCTAATGATCAACAGACGAATTATCCAGCTGCACCAAGGTATCATAGATTTTAAAAGTGAAGTAGGCAAAGGAACGGAAGTGAAAATCACTTTACCCAAAACACTTAATTAAGAAAGGACCGAATGCTATGGAGCTTTCGGTCCTTTCTTAATGATTGATTGGGATCACTGTTTACTTGACTAACATGCTCATACCTTGATCCCCATTCCCTATCCAGATGATTCTTCAGTCTTGAATGATTCCTTCCTATTAATTGATAAGCTGAAGTTATTTAATGTATATATTCTAGCCGTAAAAATGAATAAATCGTGATAGTTGTTTTCTACATATTCATCGATAATGGCCATCCCTTCCCTAAATCTATCAACCAATAAATATGTGTACGTTTCATCCCAGGTAAAACGGTTTATTCTTTGAAGCTCATCGGCTACCATTTGAAACTTGTATTCTTCGATGAGTAGCTTCAACTGATACAATTTATCGCGATTTAGCGTAAAGCAACTATTTATATCGTCATACTGTCTATGAACAAACTTTACAAAGTCATCTATATTTTCAGCCAACATTCTCGCCATTTGCATCTCGAAGTTCATACTTTCTCACCCCTCTTAAGTAAACTATCTAATTAAGAAGAGTGTATGATTTGAAACATCGTTTTAACACTATCAAAGAGATTTAATCTTGTTTTTCCACAAAGATAGAATAAAAAAAGATGACACCCCATATACGGAGGTCATCTTTCTTAACGCATTTCATAACTTTTCTTGACAGCCATGAACCTTAATGAATATCTTTCTTCTTGAAACTGCCACCTTTAACTTCCGCTACGTCATATACAGTCACGAAAGCATTAGGATCGATTTCATGAATGATTTCTTTCATTTTACTTTCTTCCAAACGGTTAATGATGCAAGTGATTTCCTTGAATAGTTCATTCGAATAACCGCCGTAGGCATCATTATATGTTGCGCCACGACCTAAGCGATCGCGGATGGTCTCAACCATTAATTCTGGTTGTTTTGTAATGATTTTAAAAGTTTTGGAACCACTCAAACCTTCTTCGACGATATGGATGACTTTGGACGCAATAAAGTATGCGATTGCCGATAGAATGGCCCCTTGTAGCCCGAATACCGTTGAAACTATGATAAACACGAATGAATTCAAGAATAGAATGAGGTCACTCGTCCCGAAAGGCAATTTTTTAGAAAGTAAGACGGCTAACATATCGATGCCATCCAATGCCCCACCGTTACGCAATGCTAAACCCATACCAAGTCCTAAGATAATACCCCCGACAACGGTAACGAGCAATGTATCCCCTTCAATGATTGTCGGTACACGGTGCATAAGGACCGTGCCTACCGCTAATGAGACAATACCGATAACGGAATACATAGCGAAGCTTTTACCAATTTGCTTATAGCCCAACCAAACAAATGGGATGTTGAGGATTCCGATAAGAAGTCCCAACGGTAGTTCAAACACTTGCGAACCGACGATGCTTATACCCGTTACCCCTCCGTCCGACACATTATTTGGAATCAATACGGCTTCTAGTCCATATGCGGCGATAAGCGCCCCGATCACTATAAATAATACTTTCGAAAAGACCTTCATTTTTTTACTTTTTTTCTTTGGTTCATACATGTACTTCCCTCATTTCAAACTAATTTCATCGTTCCTATGTAGTTTTCATTCTCCTCTTCATCTTGCAATGGACTTTTTTCCTTCATCATTTTTTACTTTTCTACTATAAAGTATAGCTTAAAATAATGAAAATCTAAAATAATAAGGGGAAAAACCTCATAATCTGTCTGGTCATGCGGGATCTAACTGATTTTGATTTCTTGCTCAAACGCAAAACAGACAACTCCCTATAATGGTGAGTTGCCTTTTTAAAAATAATCAACGCCTAGACGATATTCTTTAAAGCACTTTACTTAAGAATGACTGGGTTCGCTCATGTTGAGGGTTACCAAAAAGTTCTTCTGGTGCATTCTCTTCGACGATATACCCACCGTCCATGAATAGGACCCGGTCCCCCACTTCCCGGGCAAAGCCCATTTCGTGGGTGACCACAACCATGGTCATCCCTTCTTTGGCCAGCTGTTTCATCACTTCTAAAACATCCCCCACCATTTCAGGGTCAAGTGCGGAGGTCGGTTCGTCGAATAACATGATTATGGGATTCATGGCCAGTGCCCTCGCAATGGCCACCCGTTGTTTTTGCCCGCCTGATAGCTCTCCGGGATAACTTTTCGCTTTCTCTCTAAGCCCTACCTTATCCAGTAATGCATAGGCGAATTCTTCCGCCTTTCCTTTCTCGATATCCTTTATTTTAATGGGCCCCAATGTAATGTTCTCCAAAACGGTTTTATGCGGGAAGAGGTTAAAATGTTGAAATACCATCCCAACCTCTTGCCTGACTTTATTAATATTGATTTTTGTTTTTTTATTTGTTATCTCGTGTCCATTTATGATGACGTCACCACCTGTGACATCCTCGAGAAGATTTAAACAACGCAGAAACGTACTCTTCCCGGAACCAGACGGACCGATTACGCAAATCACTTCCTTTTCCTTCACAACAGCATTGATATCTTTCAGGACTTCCACGTGGCCGAAGGATTTTTTCAAGTTTTTCACCGTGATCATGCTCATCGTAACTGAACCCTCCTTTCTATGAAATTAGCGAGCAAGGTCAACAGATAGATGACGATAAAATAGACCACGCCGACAGTCAGCCAAATCTTGAAGGCTTCAAATGTTGCCGATGCCTGTATCTGACCTTGCTGGGTCAAATCCGCTATGCCTATGATCGATAAAAGGGAGGTATCTTTTAAACTGATGATCGATTGATTGGTAATCGTCGGGAGCATTCTTCTAAACGCCTGTGGGAGAATGATGAAGCGCATCGTTTGGGCACTTGTAAAACCGATTGATCTCGCTGCCTCCGTTTGTCCCTTATCAATGGATTGAATGCCCGCCCTTATGATTTCGGCAAAGTATGCCCCGGCATTGATTGCAACGGTGATGATTCCAGCGGTTGTATTGTTCAGGGAAATGAACTGTAGGGAATTTATTCCGAAGTAGATAAAAAACAACTGGACGATAAACGGAGTCCCTCGAATCGCATCCACATAAATCTTTGCAATCCAATTCAATATCTTGAAAGGTGCCAGGCGCAACATCGCCACGACTAAACCGATTAAGAAACCTAGTATAATGGCGCACACAAATATATAAAGCGTTACTTGCAGTCCTTCTAATAAATAGGGCAATGCTGAAACAATGATATCCACTCTGATTTTCGTCCCCTTTCAAAAAGAAGGCGCGCTATAAGCGCGCCTTCCCTTCCTTTATTCACCAAGATACGTTTTTAAGATTTCATCGTATGTTCCATTTTCTTTCAGGTTGGCAAGTCCTTTATTAATTTGTTCCAGCAACTCCTGGTTCTTTCCTTTCAATACGGCAATGCCATACTGATCCCCATTCAAACGATCTCCCACTATTTGTAGGCCTAATTCCTTCTGAGTGATTGCATAGGAGATAACCGGGTAATCTTCGATAAGGGCCTCTGCATTTCCGTTAGACACTTCTTGAAACATAGCTGGACTATCATTGAATTGAACGACTTTGATTCCTAGTTTCTTAGCGTTATCTTGTGCATATTTGGCACCCGTCGTTCCTTTTTTCACGGCTACAGTCTTTCCTTTAAGGTCATCAACAGATTTAACGGTCGTATTATCCTTATTGACGACCACCGTCAATCCGGCATCAAAATATGGTTCCGAGAAATCCACTACCTTTTTTCTTTCATCGGTAATGCTCATTCCAGCTATGGCCACATCAAGCTGATTCGCTTGCAGCGCCGGGATGATTCCGCCAAAGTCCATTGGGGAAAGTACAATGGTAAATCCTTGATCTTTCGCAATCGCATTGATCAAATCTATATCAATGCCCTTATAATCGTTTCCTTCTTTAAATTCAAATGGGGGATAGGTTGTGTCCACACCCACCTTGTAAACCTTTTCATCTTTTTCTTCCGTTCCAGAACTGTTCCCTTTCTCTTTTTCTTCTGTTGTGGTATTGGTTCCACAAGCAGAGATTAAAAGAGTAAGAATAAAAAGCAAACCAAACAAGCTAAGTTTCTTCATATAATCCCTCCAAATCAATTGTGGGTATTTTCTCACTAACTACTTATCTTCTATATTATAACATATTTAACAAAATATGTTATAATATAGAAGATAAAGTTTATAGTATAGGCATTTTAATGATTTTCATTATTCGTTTTAAGTAATATATTTGATGAAACTATCATTTTTTTCGCAGTGTTTTAAACGCAAATAATCTCAAACAGTTTTAGGAGCCTTTTCAATGGATACTTTGAATATAAAGTCTGGTTTAATTCTCCTGGTTGTTTTTTTATTCATACAAATAATCGTTCGAATAATGTTTAGAACTATCGGGTTTAGTCTGAAAGATGCAAACTTACCTGAAGATTGGTTAAGGTTCATAAGAGATAGCACGGCTATCCTAATATTTATAATTTATCTATTTTATAGCAATAATCTTGATTCTACTGACTTTACTATTAGTTATTCATGGATGTTCTTTTTCATAATATTAGTTTTATCCTTGCTGATTATAGAGAACCTTTTCTTAAGCAAATTCACTTCTTCGGAAAGTGAATTGTTTGATATACTTAAACAATACCCCATCTCTCAAATTGTTAATATTCTTCTCTTTGCTCCGATTATCGAAGAGATTGTATGTAGGAAAATCATTCTGGGGGATATGAACTTAGGAAGCATTTGGATAGCCCTATTTGTAAGTACATTTATATTTGCTATTCTTCATTTCCAATTCAATTTTTTCGATTTTATTTTAATATTCTTTTATGGTTTACTATTAGGTTTTTGTTATATAAAAACCGAGAGTATTATCAATCCGATAATACTCCACATATTTTTTAATGCAATTCAATTATTATTTATATTCAATAATGAAAAATCCATTGAATAACAAAAGTCTTAAAATTGTTTAGTGATATTCATCCGGTGGTTTTTAAAATAGTCAGTTAAAACTTCAATCAATTTAAACGAATGATTGTTAATGAAGCCCCTAAAGATCCTCCCCCAGCTAAGACTGCAGTCCCCACCACACCAAAAAACTGAAGGGTAATCGTATCGCCTGCGTTTAAATTTGCAAATACATCATTATTATAACTAGAGATAGAGGCTACCGGAGATATGATCGAACTTGGAATGGCTGTCGAGCCGTTTAACAGCAATCGGGAATTCAATAGCAGGGCAAGTGTTGTATTAATTTGATAGGTCAAATAATAGCGCCCTGTCACCGGAACTGTAAAAGTAGTGTTCGCACCATTAGCTGTAAACGTGGCTAAACTTTGGTTGCTCGGAAGTGGGATACTTGTACCAGTCAGTAAAACGACAATCGTACTTCCTATCGTATTTGACGCATACATAGAGTTAGCCGTTACGCTCGTTCCGGTTGGGCCGGTTGCACCCGTGGCCCCTGTTGACCCGGTTGCACCCGTGACTCCCGTGGCACCTGTTGATCCCGTGATTCCCGTGGCCCCTGTTGAGCCTGTCGCTCCTGTTGGACCTGTAATTCCCGTTACTCCCGTTACTCCCGTTACTCCCGTTACTCCTGTTGACCCGGTTGCACCCGTGACTCCCGTGGCACCTGTTATTCCTGTTGCTCCTGTCGCTCCTGTCGCTCCCGTTGCTCCCGTTGATCCCGTTACTCCTGTTAGCCCTGTTACTCCCGTTAGCCCGGTTACTCCTGTTAGCCCGGTTACTCCTGTTGCTCCTGTTGCTCCCGTTAGCCCGGTTACTCCTGTCGCTCCCGTTGATCCTGTCGCTCCTGTTACTCCCGTTGATCCCGTTACTCCTGTCGCTCCCGTTGATCCTGTCGCTCCTGTTACTCCCGTTGATCCCGTTACTCCTGTTGCACCCGTTGGTCCTGTAATTCCCGTGGCTCCGGTTAGCCCTGTTACTCCTGTTGCTCCTGTCGCTCCCGTTGATCCTGTTGACCCGGTTGCCCCCGTGACTCCCGTAGCACCTGTTATTCCTGTTGATCCGGTGATTCCCGTGGCCCCTGTTGGACCTGTAATTCCCGTTACTCCTGTTGACCCGGTTCCCCCCGTGGCTCCTGTTATTCCTGTTGATCCGGTGATTCCCGTGGCCCCTGTTGGACCTGTCGCTCCTGTTGATCCTGTTGATCCTGTCGCTCCCGTTATTCCTGTTGATCCCGTTACTCCTGTTGCACCTGTCGCTCCTGTCGCTCCCGTTGATCCCGTTGATCCCGTTACTCCTGTTAGCCCGGTTACTCCCGTTAGCCCGGTTACTCCTGTTGCTCCTGTTGCTCCCGTTGCTCCTGTTGATCCTGTCGCTCCTGTCGCTCCCGTTAGCCCGGTTAGCCCTGTTGCTCCTGTTGCACCCGTTACTCCTGTCGCTCCCGTGGCTCCGGTTGACCCTGTTGGGCCCGTGACTCCCGTGGCACCTGTTATTCCTGTTGATCCGGTGATTCCCGTGGCCCCTGTTGGACCTGTCGCTCCTGTGGCCCCTGTTGAGCCTGTCGCTCCTGTTGATCCCGTTACTCCTGTTGCACCCGTTGGTCCTGTAATTCCCGTGGCTCCGGTTAGCCCTGTTACTCCTGTCGCTCCCGTGACTCCCGTGGCACCTGTTATTCCTGTTGATCCGGTGATTCCCGTGGCCCCTGTTGGACCTGTCGCTCCTGTGGCCCCTGTTGAGCCTGTCG
>NZ_JBIWCW010000003.1:0-24875 GCF_044761665.1 Peribacillus sp. NPDC097295 | reverse complement strand
CGTGGCTCCGGTTAGCCCTGTTACTCCTGTCGCTCCCGTGACTCCCGTGGCACCTGTTATTCCTGTTGATCCGGTGATTCCCGTGGCCCCTGTTGCTCCTGTCGCTCCCGTTAGCCCTGTTACTCCTGTTGCTCCCGTTGGTCCCGTTGCTCCTGTTGACCCGGTTGCCCCCGTGACTCCCGTGGCACCTGTGATTCCTGTCGCTCCCGTTAGCCCTGTTACTCCTGTTGCTCCCGTTGGTCCCGTTGCTCCTGTCGCTCCCGTTGCTCCTGTTGACCCGGTTGCCCCCGTGACTCCCGTGGCACCTGTAATTCCTGTCGCTCCCGTTGCTCCCGTTGACCCGGTTGCCCCAGTGACTCCCGTGGCACCTGTAATTCCTGTCGCTCCCGTTGCTCCCGTTAGCCCTGTTACTCCTGTTGCTCCCGTAGCTCCTGTTTCCCCTGTTGGTCCGGTTGGCCCCAGTTGGTCGTAGCACGATAAATTGATTCGTGCACACATAGTGATCACTACCTTTAAAAGATTTACTTGATGTAAACTAACAGGTAAACTCTTATTCTATGTTTAAGGTAAAATATCGAATGATTGATTTAATAAAGGAGGATGAACACACTTCATCCTCCTTTTAAGTTAATACTTATAGTTTATTGAAAAAGAGACTTTAACACTGCCAGTCGACCCTACAGGTGTGCCTCCTGTTCCGATAATTCCAAGTGAATTCAAGTTATTAACAGTGATGGATCTAGCCTCACCCGGGGCGACAGTGAAGCCTGCCACAGCTGTTCCGTTTATGGCCAAGCCCGCTGTTGGTCCCACATCCTCAATTCCATTGTTTTCTACCAAAATTGTCCCGTTAATGACGTAAGTAGTGGTATCCTCCCAAATTGCTAACGTCGCTCCTGCTGTATCACCTAAATCAATTGTAAAACATAATGAATCGTTCACACCAACTAGCTGATCTGTACAACAATTTCCGATCTGTGCCATATTACTTTCCTCCTAATTAAAATATATTCTTAATAATCCTATGTCCCACATGCCCTAAAGGATTGGACACTTTATATATAATGTCTACCTATTAACCTACACACAGGCATCCTTATGATAGTGGATAGTTAGACTATATTGGCCACTCCCTATTTGGCTTTCTTCTCCTTCAAAACTGACGAAAATTTCTGCAATGGAACCTAGGGATATCGATTTTGCCTGACCTCTTTCATTCAAAGTAAAAAGAAGTGTATCCGCGATTCCATTCCCACTTGTATCTGCTCTAACGGTCATCGGACAATCACATTTGTTCAAGACTGAAATAGAACCTGATGGGAGGGGGGAGATCCCGACAGATTTCCAATATACTTCTGCTTCCCCATTGCACCTTTGCAGAATGCAACCGCTAATGTCATCGTTTATTACAGTCTTTTTCTGCCTTCTTCTGCTGTTTTTTTGATTAATCTCTGCATTCTCTATATTGATTTCAGGAGATTTAGATTTTTTTTTAATCCTATCTGAAGGAAGCAGTTCAGTTTTACTTTTTTTTTCACTTTTTTTGATCTTATCTGCCAATTCTTCCCCTCCCTGCCCTCTAGTCTCAATAATCCATAGTATGTCATGCCTACCTTTAATGACTTGGCCATTTCCCCAGAGCTCGTATTATATTTGTCTTTTTTAAAAAATAACTAACCCCTAATCCACTTCACGAAAAATAAAAAATGGATAATCATAATTGATCATCCATTTTTTAACTTATTTGACTCTATAATAAAAAAACACCCGCAAGGATGTCTTATTTGTTAGGTCTATACTTAATCGATTCCTGTTTCACTCTATCTGGATTCCCTACAATTTCAATGCTAATAACGTTTGCCAAATTGATATGCTTGCCACCGACCTGAAGCCATGTCGCATTTTGAATTAATTGCAGGTTCACAATACTTGCATGATCTGTTAAGGGTTCATTTGCCTCTAGCTCTTCTGTTACCCCATTGACATAATAGAATTTATATTTCTCTTTACTCATTTATATATCATCCTCTTTTCACCTAACTTCCTTAATTCGACAAGGGAAGTTAATAGTCCTGCTTTTAGTGTGTAATATTAATATAGCTCCTTAAGTTCCTTGAACCGATTTTCATCGATGGCTTCTTTATTCACTTTCCCTTCTGCCCACTGGGTAAAGGAGGTTTCCGTTAATGTGATACTCCCATTCTCGGTAAGTTTTGTTATTAATGGACTCTTATTAAATGGCGATTTGGGATGCTCCCTGATAATCGTCTGCACTTCGTTCAATTCCATGATTTTTTCTACAGGCTTTTCTGTATTGAAGGCATATCCTATTCTCCAATCGGTGTCTTTATGGTTCAGCTTCAACTCAAGAATATGATTACCATGCTCGTTATCCACTCTTTTCACCCTGAATTCTCCATTTTCAGATAAGACAGTTTCCCCGTTTAACGGTACTGGTTTCAATGGTAGGTTTGCACCGAAGCCCGTGTCGATTAGATAGGTTTGGTCCTCATGATTCAATAAGATTGCCACATGGGTTCTTCCGATGGGCGACCACCCTTGGTTAAAAATCACCCCACGAATCAAATAGACCTCAAAATCATTCTCCGCTAAAAAAAGATAAAGAGCCGCATTCAATTCATAGCAAACTCCCCCCTCATTCCTAATGAGAACTTTATCCGTAATGCTTTCTTTGGTGATATCAGTTGAGTGTCTGGCCAGGACGGATGAATTTTCAAAGGGAATCGTCTTCGCAGTTTTATCGAGAATGTTCGCTAATCTTTCAAATGTTACTTTTTCATGTTCCGGAATGCCTATCCTTTTTCGAAACAATTCATTTATTTTTCCCATGTTATACTCACCTCATTGACAAAGTTGTTCACTAATTATACCTGACTTACCACGAAATTATCCGTTCTGTACATAAACAAGGCCCTTGCCCATGCCTAAGTATCTCCATAATGTATATGCAAAAAAACATCCAAAGAAGTCTCTCTTTGGATGTTTTTTTGCTTGACCAGATTATTTTAATCTATTGATGAACGGACCATAATTGCGGCGGTCATGTTGGACTGATAACCATTTCAAGGTCGTGAATTCTTCAAGGACCCATTCTCCATTGAAACGTCCAAGGCCAGAATCTTTTTCTCCACCGAAAGGCATATGTGGTTCATCGTTGACGGATTGGTCGTTAACATGAATCATGCCTGTGTGGATTTTATGAGCCACCTGTGTTCCGCGTTCAAGGTTGGAAGAATGAACCGATCCACTTAGGCCATATGGATAGGCATTGGCCATTTGGACTGCCTCTTCATCATTTTCGAATGGGATCAGGATGGCAACCGGTCCGAAGATTTCATTTTCGGCAAGGGGCATCGTATTTGTGACTCCCGTCAAAACGGTCGGCTGCAGGACATTACCTTGAGCTTGCCCACCCAGGCGGATTTTAGCTCCTTGTTCGACACTTCCTTCTATATCTTTTAAGATACGGTCGACTTGATCGCGGTTGATAAGAGGTCCTACGTTCGTATCCTCTTCTGCAGGGTTTCCGTATTTTAATTTTTCCGCCTGCTTGATGAATCGTTCAGCAAATTCATCATAGATGTCTTTATGGACAAAAATCCGGTTAACTGCCATACAAATTTGTCCTTGGTGATAAAATTTACCGAATAATGATGAATCGACGGCTTGGTCTAGATTGGCGTCATCAAGCACGATGAAGGCATTATTGCCGCCCAATTCCAAGGCTGTTTTCTTCAACCCACGACCAGCAAGCTCTCCAATATGCCTACCCACTTCAGTGGAACCCGTAAACGAGATGAGGCGAGGAGCCGGGTGAGTGACAATGTCATCCCCGATTTCAGATCCGCGTCCGACAATGACATTCAACAAGCCTTTCGGAAGACCTGCCGCTTCAAAAATGCTGGCAAAGATCAAGCCGCCAGTTACTGGTGTATCCGTTGCCGGTTTGATAACGACTGCATTTCCCGTTGCCAAGGCCGGTGCTATTGAACGAATCGCCAGATGGAAAGGGAAATTCCAAGGACTGATGATGCCGATTACTCCTAGCGGATTGCGATAAACTCGATTTTCTTTTCCAGGTACTTGTGAAGGGAGGATTTTCCCTTCCATTCGATACGGATAAGTGGTAGCTTCTTTTAAGATGTTAAGGGAAGCATGAAATTCAGAAGTAGCCTTCATGTAGGTACTCCCTGATTCTTTGATGATCCAATCCATGATTACGCCTTTGTTATCCTCCATGACAGTGATCGCTTTTTCCAAGATGCCCCGTTTCACTTGTGGAAGTTCGGTTGCCCATTTTTCCTGTGCAAGGGTCGCTGCATCATAGGCCCGGTTCAAATCTTCTTTCGTAGCCGCCTGAATGGTGAAAAGTTCTTCACCAGTAAAGGGATTAACATTCTTCATCGTTTTTTCGCTGTTTCCTTTTTGCCATTCTCCATCTATATACATACGAGTAAAGTCTGTATTCATCATCTATAATCTCTCCTTCAAAATCGCCATAGTTTCTCTCATCTTGCATGGGGATCGCTAATCAATTTGCTTTGCAATCTGGCCTGCATAAGATAACTAATTATCACTTTAGACAAAATAGTTTAATTTAGTCTAAAGTGTTTATACTTATACTTTAAACCTCTTCTAACTATTTGTAAACTAATCCGCCTGGAGCAACTCAATAGGGATTATGATATAATTTCCGTAAAGAAGGGGGTGTCGTTTTTGCGAAAAATCGCACCTGAAGAAAAGCAATTAATGAGAAGATCCTATGTAAAGAGGATCTTGAACGTGGTTCGTACAAAGGGGTTCCAATCCTTGACCATTTTAGATATGGCCAAATTAATGAATATGAGCCGGGCATCTTTATATAATTATTTTTCCTCAAAAGAAGAGATCCTTTTGGAAGTAATCGAATGCTATCTTTCTTATATTCAAGAAGCCGATCAAGTGATCGCCGATGAGTCATTATCGTTTCAAATTCGTCTTCAAAAGGTGTATGAACAAACTGTCTTATCAGCGCTTTATGCCTCTGACATTTTCATGAGCGATCTCAAAGTTGGCTGCCCTGCCCTCTATGTAAAAAAGATGGATGCGAGAAAAAAACGCCTGGCTACCGTCCACTCATTCTACTCAGAGGGAATGGAAGCTGGAGTGTTCAATGAACTGAACCCGAAAGTTTTGATCATCCAGGATGAAGCCGCACTTAAAGTCATGACCGATTCCTCCTTTTTATTAGGGGAAGGCCTTTCCTTAAAACAGATCCTGTATGATTATTACGAAGCAAAGAAAGTACAAACCTTAAAACCTGAAGCGATATGCAGCGCAGTGGATGAACATATTACAGAAGTGATTGATCGGATTCTTCAAAAACTTTCGTCCACATTTTGATACTACAAAAAGGCTGACCAAGATCTATTTCCCGGTCAGCCTTTTTTTATTCATTTACCTTCATGACTATCTTTCCTGTATTTTTATTCCCTTCCATATGTCGGTGAGCTCCTTGGATGCTATCGAACGGGAAGACTCGATCTACTATCGCCCTGATTTTACCTTGTGTGAATAACGGCATTGCTTTTCGAACGAATTCTTCCGTCAGCTCTTTTTTATACTCATCGCTTCTTGGAGTCAATAACGTGCCTTTCAAATGAACCCTTTTTAGCAATAAATCCATAAGGTTCACTTGATTGACCACTGTTCCACCCAGAATCCCAATTAACACCCAACGGCCATCCGTATTAATGCTTCTAAGATTTTTCTCCCAGTATGACGCACCGACGAAATCAAGGATGACATCCACGCCCTTGTTATTAGTCACCTTCAGTACCTCTTCATCGAAAGATTGTTCTTTATAGTTGATACATATATCAGCCCCTAGCGAACGGCAAAAATCCAGTTTTTCTTCCGAACCGGCGGTCGTAATGATTTTCGCTGAGGTCATCTGTTTCGCCAATTGGATCGCAGCCGTCCCAACTCCGCTCCCTCCAGCATGAATCAATACCGTATCTTGATCTTTTAATTGTCCTAACCAAAACAGAGTTTGATACGCTGTCAGAAATACTTCCGGAATGGCAGCGGCTTCTTCGAATGATAGGTTATCCGGGACAAGCATTGCCCGGTCGGCAGGCATGACCGCATATTCTGCATAACCTCCACCATTAACGAGGCCCATCACCCTCGTACCTGGATCAATATGGGTTCCAGCAGCAGCTTCCACCACTTCACCAGCCACTTCTATACCTAGAATAGGGTTGGTCATATACCCTGCTTTTCCTTCTCTCGCAAGAATATCCGTTCTGTTGATTGCGGATGCCTGTACCTTGATCAATAATTCACCGGAGCCGACATCCGGCTTAGAAAATTCCTCAAACCGTAATTGTTCGGCTCCTCCTGGTTTCTTCACTGTGACTGCTTTCATGTTAAAATCTCCCCCAAATCTTTTTGTGAGATATATGCTACTCCAAATAAAATCCGCAAGCAAATGATTGAATTACCACACGGGGAAAACTACATGACAGAAATCCATTTCAAGCATCCCGCACCCTAAAAAACCTGTCCCCAATAGGGACAGGTTACACAACCTATAATAAATGGTCTTATTTTAATACCGCTTTTCCATCCAGGTCATGATGCAATTCAGCAGCAGGAACCTTCGGATTAGGGATTTGACCTTTTGCCACTGGCTCGGCTACATAGACAAAATCACCTGTTCCATCTGGCGCGCTTCCAGTCGCCCATAGACCTTCTCCCGATTCTTGACCTTCTGATAGATTCCAGAATTCATAAGCTTCCGGTTGAGATTCCAATTCCGCTTCCGGTGGGAATGAAGCCGGTACTACCACGCCATTCTTCTCTTCTAACTCTGCAATAGCCGCCATCCATTGATATTGGTGATAACGGTCACGCGCTAGCATTTTACGGAATGTTGCACGGACACCTTCATCTTTGGTCATATGATATAGTCGTGCAACTTGTAGACGACCTTGACTCTCAGCATGCAGATTTGAACGCATGTCTGCTAATAAGTTACCGCTAGCAACAATATAAGAACCGTTCCAAGGAACACCATTGGAGTTCGTCGGCAGTCCGCCTAGTCCACTTACAAGAAGATGTTGGGGATTGATGCCACCCATTATAGCTGCTGTTACAGGATCTTTCGCAGCATCTGCTTGTTCTTCCGGAGAAGCTCCGTCTAGTAATTGGCTAATAAGCGAACATAGCATTTCAACATGTCCAATTTCCTCTGTACCAATGTCCATCAGCATGTCCTTATATTTCTCTTCTCCACGACAGTTAAAACCTTGGAATAGATATTGCATCATCACGGTCATTTCACCAAACTGACCACCTAAAACCTCTTGGATTTGACGAGCCAGCATCGGGTCCGGACGATCTGGTTTTACTTCAAATTGCAATTCCTTTTGATGACGAAACATTAAAATTCCTCCTTTAGTTTTACTAGATTTTTTAGTGGTTCCTATTTATGAATTTTATCTTTGTTGTTGGTTGTGATAACGCCCCTTCCCCATTCGAAAGGAAGAATCTTACCACGCTACGCTTATTTACTACCCCTTCTTTCCCCTCTAAAACCATAAAATTTTCACAAAAAAAGGTGTGAAAACTGGATAATTAAGGGGTTCATTTGGAACTATGGGTGGTATAGTAGAAACAATGATAATATTCAGTTGGTAAATATTAGCTCTATGTAAAATAGAAACATGACTTAAAAAACCTATATTCACTCAAGGAGGATACATATGGACGTTAAACCGCGACACCACAAGAATAAAACCATGTCGCAAAATCGATATAGCTATTCATCCCGCAATCTATGGTCAGGCATTTTGTTCGGCATCGGCCTCGTTGCATTCATCGATGAAATGGTTTTTCATCAACTTCTTCATTGGCACCATTTTTATGATAAGTCTACAACCAATATGGGGCTGGTTTCAGATGGTTTGTTTCATGCTCTGAGCTGGTTTGCGACCATCGGATCTTTATTCATGTTCGCTGATCTTCGAAGGAGGAATGCATTGTGGTTAAAAAGATGGCAAGGCGGTGTGTTTCTTGGTGCGGGAGCATTCCAATTATATGACGGCATCATTCAACACAAACTAATGAGATTGCACCAGATTCGCTATGATGTGGATATCCTTCCATATGACTTGATATGGAATATAATCGCCGGAGCATTGATTGTATTGGGTGCCTTCCTCGTCTATCGGACAAGACGTAGCACAATAAACAGTTCGAAAGCCTCCGACTGACATGAAAATGGATGAGCATATGCACCATGCCACTAGCGGACCGTCAGCCGGACTTGCTCTAGTGATTTTCTTTACACTACTGTTAGTGCTATATATCGCAGCTACGATTTTATCCAACCGGCGGCATAAAAAATGGCCGCTATATCGGACAGCGTTTTGGATAATCGGGACGATTTGTGCAGTCGCTTCATTAATAGGACCCATTGCGGATCGTGGTCATTTGAATTTCACCGCACACATGATCACCCATCTTCTCCTTGGCATGCTCGCCCCACTACTGATGGTTCTCGCAGCACCCATGACTCTCCTTCTGAGAACACTTAAAGTGGATTACGCGAGGCACCTTTCCCGTCTTTTGAAAGCATGGCCAGTGTGTATCTTGAGCAATCCCATCACAGCATCCATCTTGAATATCGGAGGGCTGTGGGTTCTTTATACGACCGAATTGTACACGATCATGCATCAACATGCCTTTGTATATCTATTGGTGCATATCCACGTTTTCCTTGCCGGTTACCTATTCACAGCTTCCATGATTTATATCGATCCGACCCCACATCGGGTCAGCTTCATATTTCGCACGGGGATTTTCATCTTGGCTCTGGCCGGGCATGGCATCCTATCCAAATACATCTATGCAAATCCTCCAAGCGGTGTCATGAGAGAACAGGCGGAGACGGGAGCCATGTTTATGTATTATGCTGGAGATGCCATTGACCTGGTCCTTATCAGTCTCCTCTGTTTTCAATGGTATAAAACGGCTAGACCTCGGAATCCACTATTCACGGATACTTAATAAATCATTTCCGTTTGGCTCATACTAATTTCTAGGAAAAGAATATTAGGGATGGAGTTGAATGGAACTTGGAATTTGAAGCAAAGAATATGACGGAAGCCGCTCTACATGACTATAAAGCTGGGATAGGTTCGTTTACTGGTAAGATGCCAGAACTCGCAACAAAGTTCAATTCTTTAACGGAAGAATGCTTTAAAGAAGGCGTGTTATCAAAAAAGGAAAAACAACTGATTGCATTAGGCATTAGCCTGTATTCCCAAGATGAGTACTGCATCATCTATCATACGAAAGGCTGCCTTGATCAAGGGTGCACGGAACAAGAGATATTCGAAGCAATTGGAGTAACGGTCGCATTTGGTGGTGGGGCAGCAATGAGCCAAGCGGTGACACTAATCCAAACGTGCATCCATGATTTAAATCAACTCAAATAACAGTAAAAAGGCGGGCATGATGCATGCTCGCCTTTTTACTGTTATACAATTCAAATCAATGAGTCATATTATCATTGGCATTGGTAGGAGTCCCACTTGCAGGTGCAAATGAATTCATCATTTGCTGCATATCCTGTTGTGACAGCTGAGGCACTTGGTAATAATGGTGTTTATTTTGGTAGAGCGAAATTTCATAGGCCATCTCAATGCAGTTTGGAACGGAATCCGCGATGACCCGACGTACTACTGGATTGGTCATTTCTAAGGCAGACATGGCCTTTAATGTTGCACTTGATTTCATTGCCCCAAGCATTAGACCAGATACACCTTGGTCATTGATTTCTGAAACGGACTGGTAAGGTTTCTTAGGCTGTGATGGTTTTAATCCGTATATAAAATCATTACCTTGATTCATATTATAGGTCTGGGTTGGTACAGAAGGTTTTTGCCCCGTCTGGAAGGCTTCTAATGAAGTGTTATATTCCTGTTGGATAAATTGGTATTGGCGATCAAGGATATCCAATAATTCTTGGTCCTGTACATGTTGGCGCAGCAACATATACGTGTCCATGACACCAATTGTCCCGGCTAACACTTCGTGGACATCAAATAGTTCATGGCCGCCATGGTTCATTTGCGGTGGTACCGCACCTGTTTGCATATTTTGGTGCGTTTGGCCCTGGGGTTGATTCTGATATGGATTTTGCAAGTATATCCCCTCCTCGTGTTTCTGTTGGAACAAATATTAGTATGGTTAAACCATTTGGGAATATTCATCCTACCTGCCATTGGAAACAACTTCGTCTAATTACGTTCCTGTGTATTTAAAGGGGTGGAAATGGGGTAGATTACAATATGAATGCTATTTCCAAGGAGGTTGACGATGGGTATATTAAGTGGAGATCCGAAAGACGAACCAATGCATTATGGAGAAGTTTTTGGAGCGTGGACCTATTTAGCCATGGCAAAGGGCTGTGTCGCTAGTCATCAAACCTTACTGAATCACGCAGGTGACGGGGATTTGCGGAAATTAATAGTAGAAACGCTTGAACAAAGTAAACGGGAAATTACACAAATTGAGGAACTACTAATAGAAAACGGTGTAGGTTTACCCCCAACGCCACCTGAACGCCCAAAGGTTCATATAGAAGATATCCCGGTAGGTGCCCGCTTTCAAGATCCTGAAATTGCGACTTCTATATCCATGGACATGGCCGCAGGTTTAATCGCTTGCAGCAATATGATCGCCCAATCCGTACGGGAAGATGTCGCCGGGATGTTCGAAGAATTCCATACTGAACATTCAGCAATGGGGGCTAGATTCCTTCAATTGAACAAGAAAAAGGGATGGTTAATCCCTCCTCCGCTTCATTATAATAAATCAGAATAAAAGACCCCCTGATTTCTGGGGGGCTTCATTTATTTCAACTTATCAAGGATTGGAAAGAGTTCCTCTAAATCCTTGATTTCATATGTAGGCTTAACTTCATTCCGGTCCTTGTCATGTCGGTTGATCCAGACCGATTGGATGCCGGCCCTTGTCGCACCGAGAATATCCGTCATTAAATTATCGCCGACCATGAGCACTTCATCTTTATCAAGTTCCATGATTTCCAGTGCATGTTCGAAAATGGAAGCATCCGGTTTTCCACGTCCAAACGCTCCGGAAATGACGATCTTATCAAAATAAGGGATCAGTTCTGGCGTGATCTCTAGCTTCGTATTTTGAAGCTCCGGTGAACCGTTCGTCAGCAATAATAGCTTATATTTGCCTTTCAACTCATCTAACACCCTGAAGGACTCTTCATAAATAAACGGCTTTTTCCGTCTCTCCTCCGGGAAGCGTTCTGCAAGCTCCGCGCCGAATGCTGAATCATCAATACCTAGTGCCTTCAATCCCCTTGTCCAAGTCTCTTTCCGATAGGTCGGCACAATCTTTGCCATTTTCCGGAATTCATCATGATCATCTTGAAAATTCCCCCAAAGTCCTTCGAATGGATTGATACCAATCATTTGCGTAAACGCGTATGTATCATAGGAAGAATAAAGTTCACGAGCTTCCTTGCGTACAGATTCCTCCAATTCATCCACATCCAGGCCATACTTCACTTTGGCCACTTCACAGGTTGCCACAAAAGCCTCTTTTACACTTTTTTGATCCCAAAGTAATGTATCATCTAAATCAAAAAAAATTGCCTTCACCATAATGCCACCCTCTTTTCCACCCAATAAATTTGCAAAAATCATACTATTACAATAGTAAACTACAACGATTAGAAAAAGAATAACTATCAGGAAAATTCCTTACATCTTTTTTGGAATAATAAAATATCTAATCATTTTTCGAACACATATAACTCCCCATTGCGGGCGATGCTGAACTTCGGACCTACGAATCCCCTGCGAATCAACTCTTTCCTCATATAAACCATGAGGGCTGCATGACTCACAACCAAGGTATCTTGCTCACCATTTGCCAAGATTACATCCAATGCTTGATTGATTCGTTTTTCGGCTTTCTTGATTTCCGCTCTCGTTTGCTTGTTCATGAACGAGGAGCAACGAATCCAAATGGCCCATAAAATGAAGGGAAGTTTCACCTTCCCCTTAAGAGGCGGAGAGGGAATTTCCCGAAGTTCCTTCATCTGAATGACTTCACCAAAGTAAATATGCTCCGCGGTCTTCACGGCTCTCGTCATATCACTGCTATAACAAGCCTTCCAATCCTCTTCCGAAAGCTGGGTTTCCCCATAAAATATATCCGCTTCATCATAATCCTTGAACCATTGCTCCATGAAATCCGCCGATACATACTTTCCGGATGGGAAATCATGCGCTACCTTAAAATGCCGTACAAGTCCAATTTTCATCCTATTCCCCTCATATCTGTGTAATATAATTGATACGTAAATAACACTATCTAGTTAATCAATACCCTTATATAATGGAACTGTAAAAATATAACACTAGGAGGAATGCTCATGTGGTCAATCAAAAACATCTCAAAGATCGTCCTCGCTACCATACTAGCTTTTTCAACTATTTCATACTTTCTGCCATCCACTGACTCTGCTTCCGCTGCCACTACCGAAAATGCCTTGGTCAATACTAAGGACAGTGATTTGACCGTCAGAAAAGGTCCTGGGACCAACTATAAAAAAGTGGGCTCGTTAAAGAAAGGCAAATCCGTGACTGTCTATTCAAAAACCAAATCTGGTTGGTCTGAAATCCGTTACAATGACAAAAAAGCCTACGTATCTACTAAATATCTACTGTTCAGCCCTGTGAAAATCACCAAGAAAAAATATAAGAATATTAGTGATTTATCCTATCCGCAAGTGTCAGGGTTAAAAAATAAAAAGGCCCAGGATAAAATCAATCAAACGTTCACCAACCATGCTAAAAAAGCTTATAAATCGTATGTAAAGATACAACAAAAGGATAAAGAAGATAAGAATGAAGACTGGTGCAATGGGAAAACATGTAACTATGAGTATATGACCATTTATAAAGTGAAATACAACCAGGATGGGAAACTGAGCATCCTCCTCAACGATTATATATATGAGGGTGGAGCACATGGCATGGCCGTGGTTACATCGTATAATTTTAAGGTATCTTCCGGCAAGCAAGTGAAGATAGCCGATATCCTCACATCGAAACAGAAATATACGAAAGTACAGAATTACGCTTATAAATACATGAGCACACACGATGGATTTTACGTTGATAAACAAAGTGATGTTCCCGTAAACAAGAATTCACAATTTTATTACAGCAAGGATGGAATCTATCTCATATTCCAGGAATATGATGTGGCTCCCTATTCGGCTGGCACCCCTTCCGTAAAAATCCCAAGCTCGGTTTATAAATGATTCGATGGTATAGGAGTTGCAATTTCGCTCCTATGCCTTTTTTAGCCTTTATTTTCACATTGGCTAACCCATGAAAAGAATAGACAGATCCTTCACAATCTGATACGATTTCAGGCGAGCTATCATCATAAGAATTCGCATAAAAGGGGTATTATCCATGTCAGATATTCTGAAAAACGTGAACACTTACCAGCTACTGGACAAAATAGAAGAAAACATCTTTTTAACGGATTCAGAACATACCATTGTATGGTTTAATTCACATGCGAAAGATCTCCTGAAAACCGTCAGTCCCTATGTGGGCATCACCAATCCCGATCAATTCATCGGAATGAACGTCAGTACCTTTCACGGGGAACGGCAGAACAAAATCCTTCGGGATGGTCCTTTCCCACACTCTGCACAGATTGTTCTTTTCAAGAAATTCAGTGCCAATATCGTCGTCGATGAAATACTGACCGAAAATGGAGAGCGAACAGGCTTTATCCTATCATGGCAAGATGTGACGGAATATGAGGAAACGATTAAAGAAGGCAAACAGCTGCTAATGGAGATCGATACACCAATTATCCCAACCGTCCACGATTCTACGGCTTTAGTACCTATCATCGGAAAAATGACACCCGATCGCTTAGAAACGATTCAATCTAAAATCTTGAATTATTGTAAGGATCATCAAATCGAATATATCATCTTGGATTTCACTTCATTTAAACATGACTTCGATATGTTCGAATTAGATGGTATCAACAAGATAATCAAAGCCTTGTCCCTCATGGGTGTGGAGCCTGTCGTGGTTGGAATCGGCCCAAGACTGGCGCAATCAATCCTCCGAACCCGGATTGATATCGATTTTCGTCCCTTCAACTCCTTTAAACAAGGAATACAATACATCTTGGATATCAATGGATTTAAAGTGGTTAAAGAATAATAGAGAAGGCTATATGCCTTCTCTATTATTTATTTTCCAAATTGAATTTCCGTAATCGTGCAGATCTTCCTGAACTTATATTTTCCGCTCAAATCGCTGAACTGGTAATTCTTCAATACGGTTTCAAGCTGACTTTTCAACTTATCTTCCATCATATAAGACTCAACTGTATCTTTCCAATTTTTGTGACCCATCAATGCCTCGAATGGGATCGTATCCAAAACTTCATCATAAATCTGGATGCTCTGGTCAATACCGAAACTACCATAAATGGAGCCATTCTCATCTGCAAAAATATGCTCCGATTCCAGCTCCTCCACCAAAACCTCTAAAATCCCCTTCGACTGCACAGGACTGATGGAAATCTCCGCTTCCGCCTTAACGGGACCAAATCTCTTATCAACGATGTCAATTGTCAACGTAACGTGTAATGGCTGATACGTTTCCACAACTTCTGAACATAATTCTGCTGCCGTATTAACTACCATGAAATCTTCCCCCTTTTATCAGTATCATTATATAATAAGACACCCTTTTTTCATTCACACTTTATTCAAGATCACTTAAAACGGTATCCTTCTTTAATACCAGCTCGTCCTTTTCTATATCATAATAATAGATTTTGAACGTTTCTTCCTCACTTAGCTCCGTTCTGCCAGACAGGACACCGAAATGTCCATTTCCCAAATCAACCATATTGGAATATTTGAACTGAGGATACACATTCATTCCTGCCCCATCATCATCTGGATAGTCTAGCGTCAGATTATTTGAGCCTCCGAATACCATGATCGTAATGATGATGAAGACTATCAATGTGATTCTGATATTTCTTAGTTCACGTGCATAGGCATCAATCATTTTCCCCACCCCTTTTATATGTAAATATACCATTTTTCTTTGCATAAAATCCAAACTACCCATGCCAAAAAAGCCAATGAATACTCACATTGGCTTTTTGGGACAACTATTTTTTATGGCTTCAATATAACTTTAATGCATTCATCTTCATGGTCGTTAAAGATTTGATACGCAGCACTCGCCTGTTCAAGGGGAACTTTATGGGAAATGATTTCTGTCGGATCGAACTCACCTTTCGTAATTTTATCGAAAAGCATCGGCATATAATGAATGACCGGTGCTTGTCCCATTTTTAGGTTGATATTTCGTTCAAACAGATTGCCAAGTGGGAACATGTTGTATTTTGACCCGTATACACCTGTCAGTTGGATTGTACCGAATTTCCTGACCGAGTTCATGCCGATCTCGATGGCGCTTAACGTTCCACCTTGTAACTTCAGTTTTTGCTCAATCGCTTCAATAGGTGATTTCTTCCCATCCATCCCGACACAGTCGATGACGATATCCACCCCACCTGAGGTGATTTCTTTAATATAAGCACCCATGTCGTTATATTCATCAAAATTATAAGCTTCCACCTTGTTCATCTGCTTTGCCCGGTTCAACCGATAAGGTAGATTGTCAATGGCAATCACTCTCTTAGCGCCTTTCATCCAAGCAAACTTCTGTGCCATCAAGCCAATCGGGCCACAGCCTAGAACGGCGACCGTACTGCCTTCTTTCACTCCCGCGTTCTCCACGCTCCAATAAGCAGTGGGAAGCACATCCGACATGAACAAGAGCGCCTCATCTTCCAGCTCACACGATTCCGGAATCACAAACGGCATGAAGTTTCCGTATGGCACCCGCAAATATTCCGCTTGACCACCAGGGTAGTTCCCATAACGCTCCGTGAAACCGAAATAGCCCCCTGTATCGATTTCTTCATTACGGTTGGAATTATCACATTGGCTTTCCATATCATGTTCACAATAATAACAATGACCACATGAAATATTGAAAGGAAGGACGACCCTATCCCCTTTCTTCACCTTCGTGACCTCGGGTCCGACTTCTTCGACGATACCCATTGGCTCATGTCCAATGACGTAATCCTTATGCGTCGGCAAGGCACCCTGATAAATATGTAAATCCGATCCACAAATCGCCGTTGATGTAACCCGCACGATGATGTCATCTTTCTGCTGAAGTTTTGGATCCTCCACATGCTTTACTTTTATATCCTTCGCTCCTTGAAAAGTTACTGCCTTCATATTCAACCTCCTAAAAATTCTTGTTACTTTTTTATACCCGCCTATCTTACTAATATGTCCCATATATAAAATTTTGGATGAAAATTTTGTAGTAGAAGAAACACTGACCATTCAACGATGTTTTAATTAATGTTTAATGGCAGGGAGTTGTCTTTACTGAAGGCAACACTCGTAGTTAGGAAGGCAAAGTAGGCCTACGCTTCCTTTCTGATTTACAAAGAAGCGGGAAAAGATTACTATTGACTAAATAGAAAATTTTAGAATATAAGGTGATGTATGTTAAAAAACCATCAGTATTTTCAAAAGCAACAACGTTTCATTCTGAAGAGTTTTATGAGCGTGCTTTCTCTTTTACTGGTCGTCGGCATTTCCGTATCTCCAATAAGCTGGAGAAACGACCCTATTGATATGGCTATACAGGTTGTCCTGATTTCCTGTATCATGCTGTCTTTATTTTTTTTCATCAAAAAAGAAGAAAATAAATGGAAAACGGTTTTCATTCTTCTCATCACCATTTATCTATATCTTAAATTTTGGCTGTTTCCAAATACCGCTATCATGATGGCCTTATTCGCAATGGCACCCTTGATCCCCATATTCTTGTTCGATAAAATTGGATTTTACGTTGTCGCTACTTCAAATTTTATACTCGGCCCAGTTTTCATCTATCTTATTTCTCACACAGATTTACAACATACGTATAAATATGTTTCGCTTGATAATTTTGGGAATATATTGAATTTCATCGCTATCCAAATCATATTAGCCTTTGTCTTTATCAGTACGAACAATAGAATGAATTCCATAAGTGCCTTTCATAACGAATTGCAACAAGCAAAGCAACTGGATTCGGTCGGTCAGCTAGCTGCCACCATCGCCCACGAGATTAGAAATCCAATTACGGTCGTAAAGGGCTTTGCCCAGCTATTAAATCAAGGAAAGGTAATGAACGAAACCGAAAGATTTTACGTACAAACTATGCTTACCGAACTTGAATTCACACAGGTCATAATCAATGACTATTTATCATTGGCAAAGCCCCATACGGATAATGTCGAGGTCATCCCATTGAATCAGGAAATCCAAAAGACTTCCGACCTTTTAACCAGCTTTGCAAACAATCGAAATATAGGCTTCCAACTTAAATTCAAGGAAGATCTCACTATAAAGATAAACCCTATAGAACTTAAGCAACTACTGGTCAATATCATGAAAAACGGCATCGAATCCATGAACAATCCTGGTTTTATCATGGTGGAGACTAGTCAAGAGCGCAACATGGCGAAGATTAAGATCACCGATACCGGCATCGGACTTTCCAAAGAGCAACTTGAAATGATCGGCACACCCTTTTATTCACTTAAAGATAGGGGGACCGGCGTTGGCTTGACCGTCTGCTATAACATCGCCCGTAAATACAAGGGTGAGATTATCGTAAAAAGCCAAGTGAATATAGGAACATCCTTTATTATTTATTTTCCTCTATTTAAAGAGTGAGTTTGGGTTACAAAAAGAAAAATCACCCTCCGAATCTTCTTCGGAGGGTGATTTGGAGTGAAAAGATAGTAGGGATGTCTTCATTTCCCCACTTTTACTTTAGAGACTTTTGATTTATTTTTCGCTGCATCCTGAACGACAACAAGCAATGTCGTCTCGGCTTTTTGTTTTGGCACCTTGATTGAGAATGTACCTTTCGCATTGGCTTTACCCGATGCTAATTTAACTTTTCCTTTAAAGATAGTGACGGTTGCCTTTTTCTCCGCTTTTCCTTTTATGGCAGTTGATTTAGTTGTCACCTTTTCTACAATTGCCGGTTTAGGAGCTGTGCGGTCTACTACAACGCCTGTTTGTTTCGTCTTATTACCAGCTTGATCCTTGACGATTACGATCCATTTCGTATTGGCTGGAAGTTTAGCAATTTTTAATGTATACTTGCCATTTTTATAGGAAGGCTTTGTATACGTCATGCCTTTTGCCGTGAATGTCATGGTCACATTTTTTTCAGTAACAATCGTAAGAGCATTTGTCTTATCTGTAACTGTAATCGGTTTAACGGTTGGCGCGGTGCGATCAAGCACGAGTATCGTTTTTACTTTACTTGCCGTATAACCTTTCAGCGTCGCAGATAGAGATAGTTTCATACCTGCTTTTTGCTTGGCAATCTTCATTGTGTATTTGCCATTCTTATCCGCTATTGCGGTATGGATCGTCTTTTTACCAATTTTCAGGGTTACACTCGCTTTAGGCGTCGTTTTTCCTGTGACCACAGTTGTACGGTCGGTTATTTGCGAAACAGTTGGAACCTTTACTTCTTCTTTGATCTCTGGAATCGGAGTTACCATTTCAGTGTCTTTTCCGATTTGGAAAGCACCAGTATTTTTGGCTGATAGGACGGGGCCTTTTGGGCTCGCAGCAAGTGCTAGCTCTGCACGATATCGGCCGTCTTTTAGTGATAAATTCGTATCATGAATATGTCCATAATAATCAAGACTTGCCTCTTCGAATACCTTATTGTCCGCTGCATCGTAAATCCGCAATACAGGCTTGATGCTTGATGCTGAAGCCGTTGTTCCACCATGACTAATCGTATAGTCGCTCTTTACCGCTTTTTCGACAATTTGTCCATTCGCTTGTTTTTCATAGGCAACGAGTTCATCATCAGCGATGCTATAGTCCGTCGATTGGTTGACTAATACCGATGAGACGGTATTTCCATATGCATCCTTGATGGATGTATGACCGGAAAGCTTGTCTCCCTGCAGCAGCTTCGTTTTTGCTAGAGTAATATTCGCTTTGAAATCCCCTCCAACCTGCCAATTGACTTGCTGACCATTTTGGAATGTCTGGTCACCTTTTGATAGGAAGTAGTTCCAAATCGTATTCTTTGATTCATTGTCACCAAAACCTAGTTGAACTTGTAAATCCATCGCTAAGTTAGATGGTACATAAAAGGTATGACCCACGCGTAATGTTTTTATGAAAGAATGACTATATTTGTTATACGGATAAACAATGGCCCCTCGCACATCGCTGTAGCCTGTTGCGTCAGCTGAGACCTTCATTTGGGCTAATTTCTCTTTATCGAAAATAACTGTATTCGTTTGGTCATCTTTTACTTGTACATTCGGCTCAAGGAAATAATAATTATCTTTCTGATTGTTTTCATCTGGCAAGGAAACATAGTTTCCTTCCATGACGAAGTCCCCAGGTTCTAGATAAACTGAATCATACTTATAATTTTGTAAATTATTCGCCGTGACATATGTTGTTTGACCACCAATCGTAACGGGCTTTTTAATCATCCACAGTCTTGTCGAGATACTATCAAGCTTTTTATCCCCGTCCATTGCCGTCACAGCAACCTTTTGCATATTTGCCGGGATGGATATCGTTTTTAATTCATCTAAACTAGTAAACTGTCGGTAGATATACGAATACTCACCCGATGGTTGCACATAACGAATAATCGCCACATTGCCATTTTCTTCATCGCTCAATCCAAGATTACTTGGTAATGATAGGCTTTTCGTCGTATCTGTATTCTGACCCAGAGATTGAACCCATTCCGAATCGCCATCTTCCGTTTTCTCTAAACGATTGATTGTGATGTATGATGGAACATTATCTCCTTGTGCATTTTTCACCTGCATCGTCGTGCCTGAATCCTGCATGTCAATATTGATTGCCTTGTATAAGCCCTTTTTCGCTAAAGGATTTTCATCTAACGTCAGTGAAATTTCGTATTTTCCTTCCGTCACGTCCGAACTGCTCGTTACCCAGAAAGAATAGAAATAATATTGGCGGTTGGCTGGGTTTGTTGCGTTCTTCGCATGGCTATCAAGCATCACTTTATTATCAGATAGTCTCATAACTTTGTACTTCGAATAGATGTCACCGAAGTTAATCGTTTCGATTTGTGCTTCGTCATCCACAGTGGTCACGGTTTTTCCTGTATTCACATCTTTTTTATACAAAGCATCTTCTGAATGTAGGGAGCCTCGGTACATGCCCGCTAATTTGTTGCCGTAATCATCACCAAATGTTTGTTTCGTATAAAATGCTTTATCTAGTTTATACGCGATATTGGGATAAGGACGTTCAATGTACGTTAAGCCTCGTTGCTTGTAGTAATTTTTAAGTGATTCTTGATCCGGTTCAAATTTTGTAATATCGATTGAACCACCGGCTTTAATCACCGTCTTTTTATTTTTTTTGATGACGGCTTTTGTTTTATCATTAGCAAGGACGTAAACCCAGTTTTCCCCGCCATCCGGGTCCTTCACTTCCGCATCAACCATATAATCATAGTCACCCGGTGTGACAAAGAATTTTTGACCAGTGATGACTTCGTCTGAACCGATTGCTTCTGAAATGGCATCATTATATAAATACAACACGCCATTTTCCAGTCCCTTATCACGATTATCAATGGCCACTTCCCCAGCTTCACGGCTGTCAAAATTCAAAGTCTTTGTATCGTGCCCGACCTCGGCAGCTGTGTTTGATAAGAAGTACGTTTTCCCCTCTCCCTTATGGTAGGAGAAAATGTTATATGCGCCCTTATCTAAATAGACAGTCGGTGCCTCTTTCGCACCTTTCTCATTAATCATTGTCGTTGAACCTAATGTCGTTTCCTTTGCATCTTTCATGGCGATGAAGTATTGTGCACCTGGCAGGTCTTTACCTTCTTCATCCACCGTATTCAATGTCACTGGTACAGTATTTTCACTTTTTAAAGTAATTGCTCCCGATGAAGCCACTTCACGTGAATACATGAACCACGTATTACCTTTTGACGTATCGAATTTTCCTTGGACAACAACTTGTAAGTTTTTCAAATCCGTACCCACATGGCTCGGTACACGAACGACTCCTTCCGTATCTGTCGTACCTGTCCATAATTCATTGTAGCTATAAGCATTAGCGTCATCCTCTTGTTTAACTTTTTCATACAGTTTAACGGATGCACCCTTTGCAATCGTGTCGCTTGGCGTTGTAACAGTGAACATGTAGCCTGATTGCGGTGAATTTACAACCTTCACGGACGTTTGGGCACGGGATAACTCATTGCCCTTCGAATCAACTGCAACGGCAATGACTTGATGTGAACCATCTGTCACCTTAGTCGTATCCCATTTGAATTGTATAGAGGATTGTCCTACTGCCTCAACTTTGCCAATTAGATTTGTTTCTTTTACTTCATCTGTATAGAAAATTGTTTGGCTTGTGTTCGTATCATTGATGGCTAATTGTAAAGTCGTATTGCCAACAACACTCGCATTATTTTTAGGTAGAAGGAATGATAATCCTGGAATCTCCACATCATCCGCTAAAGCAGCTTTCGCATTCAACTTACCATGGCCCGTTTTTTCATCCCAGCCCTCTTCATTCAAATCCGTGGCTGTTGAAGTTATGGCCTCTTCCACCTGACTGGCAGTAGCCTCCGGATGGTTCAGCTTATAAAGCGCGGCAACAGCAGCAACATGTGGTGCAGCATAAGATGTACCAGAACCTGTGGAGTAGTGGCCTGCCTCAGTTCCTAAATCACCTAGTAAGGATGTACTTAATACACTGACTCCTGGTGCAACGATATCCAAAGTACTACCATAATTAGAGCGTTCATACACTTGATCTTTTGTAGCGATGGCTCCAACTGATAAAACATTTGGAAGGGCAGCAGGGTACGATGCATCCGCATTGCCTCCGCCGTTTCCAGAAGCGGCAACCACCACGATTCCTTTATCCGCTGCATTCTTTACCGCTTTCTCTATTGTCTCACTATACTCACCACTTAAGCTCATATTGATGACATCGACACCTTGGTCAACTGCATAATCAATGCCTTGTGCGATATTGAAGGCATCCCCTACACCTGATTTACTCATTACTTTAACAGGGAGTATCTGAACATTCGCCTCACCTGCTATCCCTGTAATTCCCTTTCCATTATTCGCTTTGGCCGCAATAATCCCGGATACGAATGTACCATGACCTTGGTCATCCCCTTGCCATGCTGAATCATATCCATCTACGAATGTTTTCCCTTCTAGTACGCGACCCGTTAAGTCCTCATGTGTACCTTGAACGCCCGTATCTAGTACAGCAACTTTTACTAGTTTACTAGTATCCTTGACGCTTTCCCATGCACCCTGTGCATCGATTGCGCTTAAGTTCCATTGGTTTTTATAATACGTATCATTTACATCCATTGTTTCTGCGGTTTTATATGTAACGTTTTTTTCAACGTATTCGACGTTGTCCATTTTTTCTAGTTGTGTAATGGCAGTATCCGCTGCTTCTTCTTTTACATCATAAAGACCTAGTTGGTTATCCTCGTCGATACCTTCAACACCAATATTCTTCATTTGTTTTTTTGATAAGGTCTTATCCGTTTTATATTTAACTATTAATTGCTCGGTTTCTGTTGTAGATCCTTCTTCTGCAGAGACCATGTTACCGATTGGTAGAATTGCTGACGTAGCAAGCGTAATTGCTGCCACCGTTTGAACCCAAGTTTGTTTCTTTCTCATAAGTAAAGCTCTCCCCGCCTATTACCGTATATTGTTAACCACACCAAATCATCATAATCAAGAATGATTATCATTGTCAATTGTTTTCTTAATAAGCTTATGAATATCATACCTACTACCTATTCACTTTAAGATATATGCTTCTCTGGTGTTTGAAGCAAAACAAATAAGCCCTCTGAGAAGTGCTTATCTTGAATGGATATATATTTTCCGATGTTCCATACGAATTGTGAGTCTTCCTTTACCTTCTATCTTGAATGATTTCTTCTTCTCTTATGAATTGTAGTATCTTCAATTATTTTAGACACTATATTTTCATTTGCTCTACCTAAAGGGTGTTTTTTCGTTTTTCGGAACAAAAAAAGATCTCAACGAAATCGTTGAGATCTTTTTACTAACTTATATTCGACCGTTTGATACCCGAGGCCGGGGTCGAACCGGCACGCCTTGCGGCACTGCATTTTGAGTGCAGCGTGTCTGCCATTCCACCACTCGGGCAAAATTTGTTGGAGGCGGCAACCGGAATTGAACCGGTGATAAAGGTTTTGCAGACCTCTGCCTTACCGCTTGGCTATGCCGCCAACATTTTTGGAGCGAAAGACGGGATTCGAACCCGCGACCCCAACCTTGGCAAGGTTGTATTCTACCACTGAACTACTTTCGCATATGGCTGGGCTAGAAGGGATCGAACCTTCGCATGACGGAATCAAAATCCGTTGCCTTACCGCTTGGCTATAGCCCATTAATTTTATTTATTATACCATCATTTTATTAAAAATGGGGCGACTGATGGGAATCGAACCCACGAATGCCTGAACCACAATCAGGTGCGTTAACCACTTCGCCACAATCGCCATAACAATAAAATTGGCAGGGGTAGTAGGACTCGAACCCACACTGGAGGTTTTGGAGACCTCTGTTCTACCTTTAAACTATACCCCTGTAAAGATGGTGGAGGGGGGCAGATTCGAACTGCCGAACCCGAAGGAGCGGATTTACAGTCCGCCGCGTTTAGCCACTTCGCTACCCCTCCACGGATGGATCTTACATGGTGCCGGCAAGAGGACTTGAACCCCCAACCTACTGATTACAAGTCAGTTGCTCTACCAGTTGAGCTACACCGGCACTACTATGGTGGCTCAGGACGGAATCGAACCGCCGACACAAGGATTTTCAGTCCTTTGCTCTACCGACTGAGCTACTGAGCCAAACTAATAAAAATGGCGGTCCCGACGGGAATCGAACCCGCGATCTCCTGCGTGACAGGCAGGCATGTTAACCGCTACACCACGGGACCATAGATTGCGGGGACAGGATTTGAACCTGCGACCTTCGGGTTATGAGCCCGACGAGCTACCGGACTGCTCCACCCCGCGACGGTAATAATATTACTACAAGCTCAAGTTTTCGTGTTAAACGTTTCATTCATAAAAGAAACAACTTGTTGCTTTTTAAAGAAATGGTGGAGGATGACGGGATCGAACCGCCGACCCTCTGCTTGTAAGGCAGATGCTCTCCCAGCTGAGCTAATCCTCCAATAAGTTATCGAAATGGTGACCCGTACGGGATTCGAACCCGTGTTACCGCCGTGAAAGGGCGGTGTCTTAACCGCTTGACCAACGGGCCAGGTATAAATGGCGGAGAGCAAGGGATTTGAACCCTTGAGACAGGGTTACCCGTCTACACGATTTCCAATCGTGCTCCTTCGGCCACTCGGACAGCTCTCCAATATGGCTCCGCAGGTAGGACTCGAACCTACGACCGTTCGGTTAACAGCCGAATGCTCTACCACTGAGCTACTGCGGAACGATATAAGCTTGGCGACGTCCTACTCTCACAGGGGGAAACCCCCAACTACCATCGGCGCTGAAGAGCTTAACTGCCGTGTTCGGAATGGGAACGGGTGTGACCTCTTCGCT